>DEOR01000013.1:54766-71903 GCA_002358345.1 Proteobacteria bacterium UBA3413
TAGCTAAATTTACCCAAGAGATTGATGACTGGATAGAATTACATTGTCCAGAATCCATGCGCACCCCCATGCCTGTATCAGAACAAGTTTGGGCCTCATCGAATATTCACTTTCCTTCCAAAGATTCTAAAGATTGGTTTGACGCCATGGTATCAAAAGGCTGGTGCACGCCAGAGTGGCCGAAAGAATTTGGAGGGGGAGGATTAACATTTGATGAATCAAAAATTTTAAAGCAGCGTTTAAAGTTCTTTGGATGCAGGCCTGCACAAATTAATTTTGGAATTTCAATGCTAGGCCCTGTTCTTTTGGAGTTTGGTACTGACGAACAAAAACAAGAGTTCTTACCAAAAATTTCAAGGGGAGAAATCTGGTGGTGCCAAGGATTTTCAGAACCAGGAGCAGGCTCAGATTTAGCAAATATTTCAACCACAGCCTATCTATCGAATGGAAAATATGCGATTGAAGGCTCCAAGATTTGGACTTCTGAGGCTAATAAAGCTGATTGGATGTATTGCTTAGTAAGAACGGATAAGACGGTAAAAAAACAAGCTGGTATTTCTTTTGTTCTGATTGATCTCAAGCAACCAAATATTGACATCAAGCCCATTCAACTTCTAAGCGGGCAATCTCCATTTTGCCAAGTATATTTTGATAATGTGTATGCAAATGAGTCTCATAGAATTGCCGCAGAAAATGATGGCTGGAAAGTCGCTAAAAGACTGCTTCAATTTGAGCGAATTATGATGGCTGATATGGAGAGCGAAGGAGCAGTGGATGTTGAGCCATTAAAAGTATTTCGTGATTCCCATCCATCAGCAAGCTTAGGTAGCAAGAAGTTACTAAAAAAGATTATAGCCCATGAAATGCGAAATCATTTAATTGAAATGACCATGTCGAGGTCGACTGCGGAGTCTCAAAATGGTTTCTCACCCGCTGGATTAATATTAAAATACATAAGTACTGAAGAGACTCAAACGCGATGGGAGCTCAATGTTTCAAGCCTCGGAATGGGTGGTCTGGAGATTGTGGATCATAGCGCAGGAGTTAAAAAAGAGGTTTCCAAATCTTTTTTTTACTCAAAAGCTTATACTATTGCTGGAGGAAGCTCGGAAGTTCAATTGAACATTATTTCTAAAAATATCCT
Source organism: Proteobacteria bacterium UBA3413 (assembly GCA_002358345.1). GTDB lineage: Bacteria > Pseudomonadota > Gammaproteobacteria > Magnimaribacterales > D2472 > D2472. The sequence goes on from DEOR01000013.1 coordinate 55,911, forward strand.
TGGATTAATATCATGACTATACAAAAAATTTCTGTTTTTTGTGGCGCCCATATGGGCAAATCAGCAGCTTATAAAGCAGCAGCTGAAGACCTAGGCGCATTACTTGCAAGCAAGGGTTTGGAGCTTGTTTTTGGGGGCGGCAACGTTGGTCTCATGCGAGTGGTCTCTGATACTACTATTGCGCATGGAGGGAAAGTGACTGGCATTGCTCTGAAATCATTAGATGTATTTGAGCTGACTAATCCCAATATCACAGAGACAATAATCACTCATTCCTTATTTGAAAGAAAAGAAAAATTTCTTAGCATCAGCGATGCTTTTATCGTTATGCCGGGCGGCGTTGGCTCAATGGACGAGCTCTTAGAGGTGATGGTTAGCAACCATTTAGGAGAGATTAACAAGCCTATAGGAATTTTAAATATCAATGGTTACTACGACTCATTTATAGATTGGCTGCAACATGCTGTGGACGAGCAGTTTGTTTCAGTCGAAAACCAGCAACGAGTTTTAATCTCTAGCGACCCCGCCGAGTTACTTGAAATGATTTTAATAGCTGAAATGCCTGATCCTGATAGCTGGTTTGAAAGATTAAACACAGATCCTACGCCGTCTTAATTTTTTTTATCTCTAGAGATTAATAGCCCTATTTCAAATAATAACCACATAGGTATGGCCAAAAAGAGTTGAGAGAAAATGTCAGGTGGCGTTAACAGCATTGCAAGGACAAAAAAACCAATAATTAAATATGGGCGAATTTTTTTAATAGTTTTTTTGTTGGTGATGCCAGTGCTGATTATCAAAAAGGTAGCCACTGGAATTTCAAAGGCTAGCCCGAAAGCAAAAAATAGCTTCAGTACAAAGTCTAGATACTTATTAATGTCAGTCATCACCTGGATTGAATCAGGAGCAGCCGCAATGAAGAAATTTAAAATGATGGGGCTCACTACAAAAAATGCAAAAGCCACTCCAGCATAAAAAAGTACGCCGGAAGATATTAATAAAGGGAGCACAAAAGTTTTTTCACTCTTGTACAGCCCTGGAGCAATAAAGCCCCATAGTTCAAATAAAGAATATGGCATGGATAAAATAAGCGCGCTATAAATTGCCAGCCTTAAAGGTGCAATAAACGGCGAGGTTACCTCGGTAGCAATCATGGTACTATTTTCTGGAAGAATTGCAGTCAAAGGCGAGGAGATCAAAAAATAAATTTCATTAGCAAAGGGCAGGCAACAGATTAAAAAAATTCCTGCTACAACAAACACTCTAAGCAACCGAGAACGTAATTCCTTGAGATGCTCTATATAGCTCATTTCATTTGGGTTGTTCATCAGCATCCCTTTCAAGCTCTTCCATTTTTAGTTCATTGAAAATATCTTGTTTTAAATCTTCTGCCCCAATATCTCTTTCAATCGAGGCTCTGAATTCAAAAAATTTATTTTGTAGTTTGGTGAAGTTCTTTACTAAGGCCTTAACAAAGTCAGGCAGCTGCTCCGGCCCAATGACTAAGATTCCAACCAACAGGATAACTAGAATTTCTAACAGTCCGATTTGAAACAATGCTATTTATCTTCTGATTCAGATTTTGATGTTGTGTCCGCATCCTCATCTTTAATTGCTTTTTTGAAACCTTTCAGGCCTTCACCAAGGTCTGACCCTAGATTGCGAATTTTTTTACCACCAAATAAGACCACAACTACCAACAAGATGATTAATATCTGCCAAATACTTATTCCGCTTATGCCCATTTTATACTCCTGATACTTTTAGATAATACGCTCATCTAGAGCTTATTAATTAGCAGCATCATAATTATTCCCGTTAATGTAATTATAGTGAGATTTTGCCATTTACGCTGTTTTTGTAAACTTACCTGCATTTCGTTAACCATATCTGAATGTTTTTTGCTGTCTTGGGCTAAAAATTTAATATTATCAAGCAGATCAAATACCTCGTTAGGCAAGCCAGTTGCCCTATCTAAAAGTTCATATTTATTCTGCTCTAAAAATTCTTTTAGTTTTGTTGGGCTATATTGGTTCATAATCCAGCTATCAATGTAAGGTTCCGCTAATCCCCAAAAATCAAGTTCCGCATAGATCTTACGGCCCATGCCTTCAATATGAATGAGAGTTTTTTGCAGGAGTATGAGAGAAGGCTGAATGGATAAACCAAATTGTCTGGTTGAATCAAATAAATATAACAACAACTTCCCAAATTCTATTTCAGACAATGGCCTAGCAAAAATTGGTTCACATGTAGCTCTGAGAGTTTGCTCAAGAATAGATTGCTGAGTGTTGGACTTAACCCAGCCTGCACCTATAAAAAGTTTAGCAAGCTTTGAATAATTTTGTTTTAAGGTTGCTTGAAGCATTCTCGCAAGATTATATTGGTCTTCTTGAGTTAATGAGCCAACAATTGCACAATCAATAGCAATATAGCTAGGAATCTCAACATTCTTTTTGCTTACAAAAATATTGCCCGGATGCATGTCTGCATGAAAAAAATTATCTCTAAAGACTTGATCAAGAAATATTCTCACGCCATTTTCTGCTAATTTTTTTCGATCAATACCAAGCTTATCCATTGACTCTATGTCTGTGCATGCCAGACCATCAATTTCTTCCAGTGTCAGGACATCTACAGAGGTATGGTCCCAGAATATTTTTGGAATATAGAGCAGCTCTGAGTCAGCAAAATTTTTTCTTGTTGCGCTCGTATTTGCTGCCTCAACTTTAAGATCTAACTCTTGCTTGATGGTTCTTTCGTAATCACGAATCACTTCATTGAGTTTAAGTCGGTGGCTCTCCCAGTAAAATAAATTTATGGCCAGCCCCACTATCTTCATCACGCCTATGTTTCTTTGAACCTTTCTGTGAATCCCAGGCCTTAATACTTTGATTACAACATGTTCTGATGAATTAATTAATTGTGCACGATGAACTTGAGCCAAGGAGGCTGCTGCCATTGGCACCTCTTCAAAATTTTTAAATACATCTTCAAGATGAATACCTAAAGAGCGCTCAATCATTTTTTTTGCTTCTTTCGCTGGGAATGGGGCGCATTGATCTGTCAGGGTATTTAAAAAACCAATCATGTCTGCAGGCACAACGTCGCTTCTAGTTGAGAGAAGCTGGCCAAATTTAATAAACATAGGCCCCAAGCTTTGTAAAAAATTTGTAATTCTTTGCCCAGGAGGAGCGCTACGATTTAGCATATAAAAAGGATTAAGAAATCCAAGCACCCTAATGAACCGGGAGGAACTATTCTCTATGGGTATATTAATTACCCCAAACCACATCATTTTGATAAAGATATTTAAAATATCAAAGACAGATACAAAGAAATTAATCATGACGTTGTAACTTGCTCCAATCTATCTACCCTAATTGCCATTGCTCTTAAAGCTGCTTGGAGTTGATGCGCCCGAGAATAACCATCTTGGCTTAGATGGCTTTTGATGGTATTAGTGGCAAAGCTTCTGGTGATCAAAGCAGGAATGGTGCCCAGATGCTTGTAAATTAAAACTTCTAAATCTACGTTAGACTCTTTTATTGCAAGGAAAAACATTAGAGCAAGCTCTGAATCTCCTTCAAATGCATGGGCAGGAATATTTTGATGCCGGAGGGCATAAAGCATTGTTGCCGAATCCAGAGATAGAGAAAACTGCGGGTGACTTAAAGCTTCAGAAGCCAAGATTTGCTCTGTTTTTGTAAGGCGAATAGACATTACTGACAAGCTGGAAAAATGCACATTGAACTCAATAGGGTAAATACTTGCTAGTTTTTTTTGAAGCTCACTAGAAGCCTCATATGCTTCTTCAAAGAGTCGATTAAGAGAGAGCTTCATATTAGTTGGCTTGATGAATCGCCACTACTCCATTGACCAGATTATAGAATTTGCACTTTTCAAACCCAGCTTCTATGACCATCAGCTTAAGCTCTTCTTGAGCAGGATGCATTCGAATAGATTCAGCAAGATATTTATAGCTGTCAGCATCATCTACAAATAAACTACCAAGCCTCGGGATCACATTGAAAGAATACCAGTCATAAATTTTTGAAAACAAAGAATTTGTTGGTTTTGAGAATTCAAGAATGAGCAAAATACCTCCAGGCCTTAACACCCTTTTCATCTCCCTTAGGCCAGCTTGCTTATCTGTAAAATTACGAAGGCCAAAGCCAATGGTCACTAAGTCAAACATCTGATCTTGATAGGGCAGTTTCTCCCCGGATGCGAGGGCAAAAGAACAATTTTGATAGAAATTTTCATTGATAGATCGTTCTTTTCCCAGAGTAAGCATTGATTCATTGATATCAGTTACATGTATATGCGAGGAAGGAAATTTTTGGCTGATTAATTTTGGAATATCACCTGTGCCACTTGCTATATCAAGCGCAATAGCATTTTCAGACAACCCAGATAGCTCTAATAGCATTCTTTTCCATAGCCTGTGCATCCCGAATGACATGACATCATTCATCAAGTCATATTCCTCCGCTACCGAATGGAAAACATCCCCAACTTTTTTAGCTTTTTGGTTAATGTCTACTTCCTCAAAGCCAAAATGTGTTTTATTGCTCACGATCTAACTGCCGCATTTAAATTAATAAAATTATTGTAGCGACTTTCCTTGATATGGCTATGCTTAAGGGCCTGCATCACCGCGCAACCATCGTCTTCTTGGTGTCCGCATTTAGGAAAGACACATTTAGAAGCAAAATCATTAATTTCTTTAAAGCCAGCGAGAATTTCTGCATGATTGAGATGCTCTATTCCTATATCTCTGACACCAGGAGAGTCAATAACCTTCATGTTATTGGCTACTTGATAGAGCGTTGAAACTGAGGTTGTATGCACTCCCTGATTATTTGATAGTTCTCTAGATAGAATCTCAGTTCCAGTGAGCGCAGAGGTCAGGGTCGACTTACCTGAGCCAGAATTTCCTACAAATATACTAGTTTGATTTGCAAGATATGAAATAAGCTCATTTAAATTTGTTTGATATTTTGCTGAAATGGCAAATGAAGACACCTCCAAATCAGTGTATAAATCTTTTAAAACTATATATGCCCCATTTTCTAACATATCAATTTTATTAAAAATAATGAAAGGCTGAATGCCAGATTTTAGGGCGATTACAATCCACTTATCAATAAACTCAAGACTTGTTTTTGGATTCACAGTGACCAGGATCCCAAGATGGGTGATATTTGCCGCTATAGCTTTTGTTTTTCTATCTTTAGATTTATACAAGGCTGTATTTCTATCTAGCCTTTCTGTAATCATCGCATCACAGTCACCAGAATCTTGAGTAGGCTTAATTTTAACAAAATCTCCAACAACCAAATCCATTCTGCCTTGAATGCGGCACTTGAATATCCCATCAGTTGCGACTACCCTGCAGGTGTTTGAGTAATACTCAATAATTTGACCAGTTTGAACTTTTATCATGTTGGGCTCAAAATACACTATCGTTAAAATTTAACAACTCAAATGGCTAATCAAAAATCTAATCAAAACTTAATCTGGGTCGACCTTGAGATGACAGGCCTAGATCCAGAAAAAGAAAGAATCATCGAGATTGCTACCATAATCACAGATACTAATCTTAACATTGTTGCTGAAGGGCCGAACTTAATAATTCACCAACCAAAAGAATTAATGGCGAATATGGATGAGTGGAACACCAACCAACATAGAAGTACGGGTCTCACCAAGGCTGTTCATGAGAGCAGTGTCACAGAGCAGGAAGCAGAAATGAGAACTCTAGAATTTATTTCAAAATTTGTAGGTCATAAACGCTCGCCCATGTGTGGTAACACCGTGTCTCATGATAGGAGATTTCTTGCAAAATATATGCCAGGTGTTGAGTCCTATTTCCACTATAGACATATAGACGTTTCATCAGTTAAGGAGTTAATCTCGCGATGGATGAATGATGCTCAGACATATGATAAGCAGGGCTCTCATAGGGCAAAAGACGATATTCTAGAATCAATTAATGAGCTAAAACTATATAAAAGGATACTTTTTGACTAAACATTGATTTTGTTAATATGCAGCTTATCTTGCTGCACTTTAAAACCATGTGCTGAAGAGATAGATGGATCAATTTTCTCAAGCTCTTTTATAAAATTAAAAGTTGCTATTAGCTCATCCTCACTAAAATCCAATGATAAGTAGCCTCTCTGCGATGGATCCATCCAATCAAGCTCAGGATTGATGTCAACAATTTCTTCAACAAACCCCTTTTTATCAATTTTTAGAACGTCTGTAATTCCAGGCGAAGTTACAGACGGTGCGCCTAACTCAATACCAACTTTTGTACCCTCATCATTAGTCAGATTTGCGACCCAGGAATTATGAGTGTCACCCGCCAGGCTAATAAAATTTTTATTTAATTTTTGCATAAGCCTATAAAATTTATTGCGTTCTGCTGGATACCCATCCCATGCATCTAGGTTTGAAGGTATGCCTAGGCCAAGAAACTTAAGGTAGGGCTTAAGAAAAGTAGGCACATCTTCTTTTTTTAACATTTTAGATAAATCTGGAAATTTTAACTTGGTCATGAGAACTTGTTGCCCCATAACTGTCCATTTAAAGTCCTCCGCAGTCATTTTCTCCTCAATCCAGGCTAACTGCTCTTTTCCTAAAAGTTTTCTGTCCAGCGAGTTCAGATCACTGTAAAAACTTGCTTGATTAAAACCTGAGTCGCTCAAATAATCTTTGGGTTGAATTTGTTTATCTCTCTCATATTGTCTGGTATCTAGCATGAGTAGTTGAATAAGCTTGCCAATCTTAAATTCACGAAATATTTTTCTTTTGTTTTGCTGCTCTCGAATCGGCATCCATTCATGATAAGCCTTAATGGCTGCAGATCTTCGAGCATAGAAATCGCCTTCTGAGCCATCAATTGAATGATTTTCCGCTCCTTTTTTCCAGGTGTCATTTGAAAACTCATGATCATCCCACACAGCAATCATTGGAGCATTGCGATGGAGCGCTTTGGACCCATGATCTAATTTATATTGAGCATGACGTTCCCTATAGTCTGCAAGAGTAATGATTTCATGCAATGGACTTGGAACTCTTCCAAGTTTTTTGGCATTGGATGTAGCATAACCACCCATTGGATACTCATAGAGGTAGTCTCCTAGATGCAACCAAAGATCAAGATCATTTTTTTCTGCGGCTGCTTGATAGGCATTAAAAAAACCAGCAGGAAAATTGCTACAGCTAAAAACTCCTATCTTCACCTTAGTAATATTCAGGGCCAGAGTTTTTGTTTTTCCGCTCTCTGAAATTGCAGCTCCAGCTTTAAATCTATAATAGAATGTTTCACCAGATTGAAAGATATCTTTAATAGACAAATCATATTTCACCGTATAGTCAGAGAGTGACGATGTTTTTAAGGATTTGGTAAAAGCAATGTTATTAAAATCTGAGCTCGATGAAACCTCAAGGATCACCTTAATGGGTCCGGGTTGCTCAGGCGTTACCCTAGTCCATAATATTACTTGATCAGATGAAGGGTCTCCACTAGCGACACCATGATTAAAGCGAAATATATTTTTGCTGCAGCCTCCATTGATTGAGGCCGTTAAACCGATTGCAGCAAGCGATGACGCTTTGAGAGCGAAACGTCTTTTCATTAATAAATATTAACAGCGTTTCCAGGGAAAGATGTTAGGTTTGTAAAAAATTTTCTAGAGCTCTAGTCCTGCTTATTTGCAGGCTGAATATTCATTGGAAATGGCATGACTTGGCTTTTATTTTCTTTAATTTTTGCCTCACCAGATTCAACCACCTCATCCACGCGAATGACAGAATTGATGGGAATGTAGGAGCGCTCAACATTTTTAAATTCTTTTTCTAATTTTTCAGAGGATGGATCTACAACTAGCTGTTTATTTTTATTGAATATATACTCTTCCACCTCTATAAAACCATACATATCGCTTTGATAAATTTGCTTAGCAAAAACCTCGTATATTTCACCGAGCTGCATAAAAATTATTTTATATGTGGTCTTTTTAGTCATAATTAGATATATGGGTACAAAACTTTATATTAAAACCTATGGTTGTCAAATGAATGAGTATGACAGCCAAAAAACTTTGGAAATCTTGAAACAGGACCCAAGCATCGAAGAAACCTCTATTCCCGAAGAGGCAGATATTATTTTATTAAATACCTGTTCAATTAGAGAGAAAGCTGAAGAAAAAGTTTATTCAGAACTTGGTCGACTTAGAAAACTAAAATTAAAGAACCCAAATTTAAAAATAGGTGTTGGAGGGTGCGTAGCATCCCAAGAAGGTAAAAATATTTTTAAAAGAGCTCCTTATGTCGACTTAATTTTTGGACCTCAAACAATACACAAAGTCCCATCACTTTTAGCCAAAGAGAATAAAATTGAAGCAGTGGATGTTTCATTTCCAATAGAAGAAAAATTTGATTCCCTACCAGAGCCAGAGGCTACAGGCACCTCAAGCTTTGTTTCCATTATGGAGGGGTGCTCTAAATATTGCTCATTTTGCGTTGTTCCCTATACACGTGGCGATGAGGTTAGCAGAAAGCCTGAGCAAATATTTGATGAAGTGGCGAGGCTTATTGAGCAAGGGGTCTCTGAGATTATCTTTGTAGGTCAGAATGTTAATTCTTACCAATACACTCTAGATGGAAGAGTTTTGAGACTATCAGATTTAATTGAGGTTTGCGGATCAATTGATGGCGTGCATAGAATTAGATACACAACCTCTCACCCTCTTGATATGACAGATGACTTGATAAATGTATACAGTCATGTGCCGCAGCTGGTGAGCCACCTCCATCTCCCAGTTCAATCTGGTTCCAATGAAATTCTCACTAAAATGAAAAGAAATTATTCAAGGGAGCAATATATTGAGATTATTGAGAAGCTTTTAATAGTTCGACCTAATATTAAAATTTCCTCTGATTTTATTGTTGGCTTTCCAGGCGAATCAAGCCATGATTTTCAGCTCACCATGGATCTAATTGAAACTGTGAAATTTGATGCTTCTTTCAGCTTCATATACTCACCAAGACCAGGCACCCCTGCCGCTAAATTAGAAGATAGTACCCCTTTAGCAGAAAAGAAAGAAAGATTAAATATTCTGCAGACTCGCGTTGATGAGCTGCAAACTCATTATAGTAATAATTTAGCTGGGACAATTCAGAGATGCCTGGTAACTGGCGTATCTAAAAAAAATATTCATCAATTGCAGGCTCGAACTGAATGCAATAGAGTTGTTAATTTTGACTTCCAAAATATTAATATTCTAGGTAAATTAGTAGATATTAATATTACGCAAGCATATCAACGGTCTTTAGTTGGGAAAGTCTTAAACTCAGAGGAATTGCAGTTAGCCTAAATGCAAGAACTTGACAATAGATTGGCTCAAATCCAACTAGAGCCGGCAAATACCAAAAACCTAAAGGCTTTTGTAGGAGAGCTAAATGGAAATATTAAAATCCTTGAAAAGGGTTTCAATGTAAAAATTTTTCAAAATGGGAATAAACTTAGCATCTCTGGCGATCATGACAGCATCCAAAAAGCCTCTAATGCAATAAATGATTTATATGCATCAACCACCAAAGGAATTGAAATTTCTAGAGAAGTAATTCAAATGGCAATTAACAACAATGAAGAGATCACACCTGAGATTATTGCGCCAAATGGCGTTGAGTACGTTATTAAAGCCCCAAAAAAAGTTATTAGGCCTAGAGGCAGGAATCAAAACGATTATCTTGCAAAGATGAGTTCCTATGAGATCAATTTTGGCGTCGGCCCAGCTGGTACTGGTAAAACTTATTTAGCGGTTGCCAAAGCTGTTGAAATGTTACTGTCTGAAAAAGTTAAAAAAATTATACTGATTCGTCCAGCCGTAGAAGCTGGTGAAAAATTAGGATTTTTGCCAGGAGACCTATCTCAGAAAGTAGATCCATATTTACGCCCTCTGTATGACGCGCTATATGAGATGCTAGGATTTGAGCAGGTCGCAAGATTGCTAGAGAAAGAAATCCTTGAAGTCGCCCCCTTGGCGTATTTACGAGGCAGAACTCTTAATAATTCATTTATTATTATGGATGAAAGCCAAAATACCACTGCTGATCAAATGAAGATGTTTTTAACAAGAATGGGATTCGGTTCGTATGCAATTATTAACGGTGATATGACCCAAATTGATCTACCCAAGCATATAGAATCTGGTTTAAAGCATAGCCTTAATGTTCTAGAGAATGTTGAGGGCATTGGATTTACTTATTTTAGCTCCAAAGATGTTGTGAGGCATCCGCTGGTAAGGAAGATTGTTGACGCTTATGAGGCTTTTGATAAATAAAGAGAACATTTGAGCCTAAATATTATTTCAGAACCCCCATTCCGCCTATCAAAATCCATGACTACTAATTTATGCTTGCTCGCAAACAATATTTTGAAAGACCATCAGAAGAATGATTTGCTTGTTAATTTAAAGCTCATCGCTTCTGAAGAGATGATTGCCCTAAACAAGGGGTTTAGAAAAAAAGCCACTGATACAAATGTATTATCTTTTCCTGCAGCTCCAGAAGCAGTAACTCATGCAAAGGAGCTGGGTGATATAGCCCTTTGTATGCCATTTTTGGAATCAGAGGCTCAAGCCTTGAATCGAGCAAAGGACGATCATATGATGCACCTAACAGCCCATGGAGTGTTGCATTTGTTGGGCTTTGACCACATCAATGAAAATGATGCTAATCTAATGGAATCCCATGAGATTCGCTATTTAAAACAATTTAATATCGCTAATCCATATTTACTATGACAAATACCGACAATTCACAAGATCAACCTCTCTCGAACCTCTTAACTAAACTTAAAAGATTTTTTACCATCAAACCATCAAGCTTGGATGATGTATCTATGTTATTAAAAGATGCTTTGGTAAAGAGGTTGATAGATAAAGAGGCCCAACTCATTGCAGAACGAGCTATACGCCTTGGCGATACAACGGTAAAAGAAATAATGATCCCTAGGGTTGAAATGGTTACCTTGACCTCAGAAGAAGAGTCAAGCACCTTAATTACTAGAATTATAGAGTCTGGCCATTCACGATATCCAGTGTTGGGCGCAACTAAAAATGAAGTGAGAGGTATTTTATTGGCAAAAGATCTTCTGACCATTATTGATAAAGAGCTTGAAAATTTTCAGCTACATAATTTTATCCGCGATATTAAAATTGTTCCTGAGACTAAAAAAGCAGACTCTTTGCTTGAAGAATTTAAAAAAGATAGGTCGCATATGGCAGTGGTGATAGATGAATATGGAACTATCTCAGGACTCGTAACAATTGAGGATATTTTAGAGGAGCTAGTTGGTGAGATAGAGGATGAGCATGACTCAGAAGACCTCGATGATCTCATTCAAGTGAGTGAATATGAATATATTGCGGATGCCACGCTAGAACTTTCTGTATTTGAAGAGAAGTTTGAAAAAGATTTTGGTGATATTGATGCTGAGACCCTCGCTGGATTATTTATAAATAAACTAGGACTGTTACCGAAGGTTGGCGACAAAATTGATCTTGATAATATGATTCTTTCAATTACTGCTGCCGACAAAAGGAAAGTAAAGAAAATTGGCATCACGATTAAAACAAATATATAAGAGCGCCCTTTTTCAGTCTCTTTTTTTAGGTCTGATTGGAGCGTCTAGCTTTCTTGCTTTTAGTCCATTTGATCTGAAATTCATCCTGATCATATCTCATGCATTCTTATTTTATGCAGTGCTTTTTTCTCAATCCTTGCATGCTGCTTTTTATCGCTCTCTTGCATGGGGCCTAGGGTACTGGTTGGGGGGAGCTGGATGGCTAATAGTAAGCATTTACTATTATGGAAATACTAGTATTTATATAGCTTTCTTGATTATCATATTAATGGCTATTTTTCTTTCATTAATTTTTATTAGCCCGATCTCACTTATCAGATTAGTCGCTCCTAAGCATCATTATTTTGTCAGAGTGCTACTTTGCGCAGGCGTCTTGATAGGAATCGAATTCACAAGATTTATTTTGTTTGGTGGATTTCCTTGGCTGCTTCCAGGGCTCATACTAATAGATACCATAGGCCAAGATTTTATTCCATTGATTGGGGTATCTGGGAGTTCTTTTGTCATTTATTTTATTTCCTTATTTTTGGCTTTTAGCTTCAACACAGGAGAATATAAAAAAGTAATTTTTAGCCTTACTTTTTTTGCCATATTAATCCCTCATCAAGGATATCAAGAACGCAACCTTGGACGGAGCATTGATATTGCAATTATTCAGCCTGCTTTAGATCCGTTCAAAAAATATGCTACTAGCTATAAAACTACCATAGAAGATGCGCTAATAAATCTAAGCAATCAACATGATGATGTTGATCTTTTGATATGGCCAGAATCTCCTTTTCCATATTTAAATTCCAGCCCCGATATGGCTAGCTTTCTTGAAAGAACTAAAAACTTACCAACCATTCTTTCTGGTGGATGGGACTATCAAGATGCAGGGCTTCAAAACGTTATGTCTATTCTTGGGACAACGCAAAGCTACTCCAAGAGGCATTTGGTAGTATTTGGTGAGTACATTCCGTTTGAAGCCATATTTAGAGGCTTGATCAAATTTTTTGATATGCCTATGTCATCCATAGAGCCAGGACAAGACAAGCAACCACTTTTTCAGGTCCATGGAAATCAGGTGTTAGGTTTAATATGTTTTGATGCTGCATTCCCTTTATCCTTTGTGAAAGAAGCAAGATCAGCTGATTTTATTGTTAATATAAGCAACGATACTTGGTTTGGAAGCTCATATGGGCCTCATCAGCATCTTCAGATAGTTAGAGCAAGAGCTCTTGAATTTAATAGGTGGATTGCCAGAGGAACATCTGACGGCATATCAACAATTGTCGATAACAAAGGAACTATTGTCACTAAAATTGAAAAAAATATCCAGAGCTCTTTAAGAGGAACAATGTATAGAGTTGAGGAAGACTCATATTTTACAAAATTTGGATTTATTTTAATTCCAATCCTATGTATTTTTTCTATTCTCATGACTTTTGTATTAAGATTTACTAGATGATTAAATTTTTTTTCTTAAATATTTTTTTAATGTTAAGCCTCTTTATAGAAGCTTCATACTCAATAGACATTAATATTGCAGAGCAAAGACTCTATTTAAAGGATAATGGCGTGTTGGCTAGGAGTTACTCAATCTCTAGCTCAGTTTATGGAGAGGGCCAGTTAGAGAATTCTCTGCAAACCCCTTATGGAAAACATTCAATAAAAATAAAAATTGGAACTAATGTCCCTAAATACCATTTTTTTAATAGCAGGCAGCATATTCCACAGGTTGCTCAGGTTATTCATGAGCCTGTGGATTCCAAGGATGACTTCATTACTTCAAGAATTATGTGGCTAGAAGGCAGAGAGGATAGTTTTAATAGAGGCGGTGCGGTCGATTCATTCAAAAGATATATATACATTCATGGCACTCACGAAGAAGGGCTCATTGGCTCTAAGGCATCTCATGGATGCATTAGAATGTTTAATCATGATGTTATTGAGCTTTTTGAGCTTGTGCCCTTAGATACGCCGGTAATTATCTTATAAATTACTAAAAACTATACTCCACCCATATTTTTAGACTGTTTAAAGGTTAATTTTTTATCTCTTTTTTCTATTTCGGGAGCTTCACCAAAAAATTGTCCTTCTGCAGCTAATTTTTCAAGCAATGGCGCAGGCTTCCAAAAATTATGGTCCATTGCAGAAAACTCATTAAGTTTTTTAATAACTTTATCTAGCCCTAGTTTATTTGCATAGAACATAGGTCCGCCTCTCCAGATAGGAAACCCATATCCATTGATGTATACAATATCCATATCCCCAGATCGCTGGGCAACACCTTCTGCTAAGATTTGAGCGCCTTCATTCACTAGTGCAAGAATGCATCTATCAATAATTTCTTGATCAGAGATTTCTCTTCTTACAATATTGTTTTGGTTAGAAATTGATTCGTAGATATCTTGATTTTCTGGAGCTGGGTTAGGCGCCCTTGAGCCCTCAGAATAGTTATAAAATCCTTTTCCATTTTTTTGACCAAACCTTTCTAGTTCACAAAGGGCATCAGAAATTTTATTGGCAAGTGGCGTATCAAGCTCAGCTAGTTTTCTAGCCCTCCATCCTAAATCTAACCCTACTAAATCCATCATTCTAAATGGACCCATACTCATCCCAAAAGACTCTAGAGCATTATCAATTTGGTTGGGTAGAGCACCCTCAAGAAGCAGCATATTTGCTTGATAGGTATAGCCAGAGAGCATCCTATTCCCAATAAAACCAGGTGCATTCAAAGAAACAACAGCAGCCTTGCCCATCCTCTTTCCTATGGACATAACAGTTGCCATAGTTTCATTTGATGAGACTTCCCCTTTTACAACCTCAAGTAATCTCATAATGTTAGCAGGACTAAAAAAGTGAGTACCTACTACCTTTTCAGGCCTATTTGTTACTGATGCTATTGCATCAATATCAAGACCTGAAGTATTTGAGGCGAGGATTGCATTATCATTTATGTGCATATCTAAGCTTTTAAAAATCTCTTGTTTAAGAGCTAGATTTTCATAAACTGCCTCCACCGCAATATCTACCTCAGACAGATCTTCATACCGTAAAGTTGGAGTAATCAGATTCATTACGGCATCTTTTTGCTCTGGTAACATTCTGCCTCGATCAACCATCATTTGATAGTTACGCTCAATCACAGACATCCCTTGTGTAAGATTTTTTTCATCTTGATCTAAGACAAAAACAGGAACTCCAGCATTTGCAAAATTCATTGCTATGCCTCCACCCATTGTTCCAGATCCAACCACGCCAGCAGAATTAATTGGAAGAAGAGGAGTGTCTTTTGGCACATCAGATATTTTTGATGCAGCTCTTTCGCCAAAGAAAATATGGATCATGGCTTCACGCTGCGGGTGGAGCAAACACTCGAGAAAATAATCTGCTTCTTTCTTCATGCCGTCATCAAAATTATCTTCATTAATTGCAGCTTCAACACAAGCAATTATTTGGCCAGGTGCAAATTGACCTTTTCTTGTTTTTGCTGCTAATGCTCTTGCTTCCGTCAATACATTGATATTACCCCTGGCTTCAATAATTTTTTCATTCTTATCTCTTACTTTAGGATGTGAATCCAGCCCAATTTTGTCTTGTAAAAATACAATTGCATCTTCAATCAATGAATTTTCAGAAATTGCATCTATAACGCCTTGATGCAATGCCTTTTTTGCAGACATAGGGGTGCCAGCCAGCATCATTTTCAGGGCAGCTGAAGGTCCAATAAGCCTTGGAAGTCGTTGAGTTCCGCCTGCACCAGGTAAAAGACCTAAATTGACCTCAGGAAGACCCACTATCGCATTATTTGTGCCTATTCTATAGTTACAGACTAAGGCAGTTTCAAGACCGCCACCAAGAGCTGTTCCATTAATGGCAGCAACCACAGGTTTAGTGCTAAATTCTATGTCGCGAAGTGTCGTATGAAGATCAGGACCATCTGGTTTTTGGCCGAATTCTGAAATATCAGCACCAGCAATGAATGATCTGCCTGCGCCAGTCAAAATAATGCCCTGAACAGAATCATCTTCGTTAGCTTTTTTAATATATTCAGATAAACCAGCTCTAACGCCGCTACTTAAAGGATTTACAGGCGGATTATCAACCTCCAATATTGCTATATTGCCCTGAATTGTATAGTTTACTTTGCCTTTCAATGGTTGAGTCATGCTGAATAATCTCCCTATATGATTTACGTTAATTATATAGTTTTTTACCTACATTTTACTATTTATCTACCTTGAGAAAATCCTAAGTAGCAACAAAAAGAAAAAGCATAATATCTATTATAATGATGTATTAAAATAAATTTAATTTATTTATCATTTATATTGATATAAGATCGG
>DEOR01000062.1:0-10159 GCA_002358345.1 Proteobacteria bacterium UBA3413
AAAGATGAAGTATTTTACTTTTGCTAAATACTCTCTATAAAAATATGAGATTAGAGTCAATTACATCAGCATACTTGGTTTGTAAATCAAATAAGTTAGCTTTGTGGGCATTTGCATTTCTATCACCAACACAGTCTTCAGCAATAATGGTGAGGAAATTATTTTGCAAGGAATCTAAGGCTGTAGCTCGAATGCATCCACTAGTTGTGACTCCAGAGACCACCACTGAATCTACGTTCATCTGATGCAGCGCAGCAGCTAAGTTGGTGTCAAAAAAAGCACTTGCAAATTTTTTTTCAATCAATATTTCAGCTGAACCCGGAGACAGTTCTGGCAAAAATGATGTTTCTTCAGATCCTGGTTTTAAAATATTCAAAGCTGGGATCTTTGATCTAAAAACACTTGCTTCAGATGGATCTCTATAAAGGGTTGTTGTAAAAATTACAGGTAAATTCATTTCTCGGAATCTATTTACCAGACTAATATTCGATTTGATTAATTCATTGCATTCAAAACCAAGAGGTGAAGAGGGATCAATAAAACCTCGACACATATCTACTACAACCAAAGCGGGAGACCTACCCATGCCTGTGGGGTGAGAGTCGAGGTTACTCAATGGTTATTGTTGAAGGAAAGTCGGAGATACAGGGGGCTCTAAATGAGTCTCTTCCAAGCATCTAGCTTTTATTTCTTCAATGGTTCCACCAAAATTAAACATCTCATCTGGAACCGTATCTTTAGACATCTCAGCTCTTAACTCATCTGTTTTTAACTGATCAAGGCTGAGGTCTTCATTGATCACTACGCCATATCTTCTTGCTCCCATAATTGAAACAAGTTTTTTTGATACATCTGAAGCAACAATAGCAGGGTCGCGTTGAAGTGGATCTCCCCACCCTCCTCCGCCCCAAGTATTAAAATATAGGAGGTCGCCTTTATTCACTTTCACGCCTTCACACTTAGCTGGAATATACTCTTCACTTCCATCAGCTCTTACAAGCAATTTGGTAGAACGTTGACCGGGCTTGCCTCCATTGACTCCCCAGGGGTAAGTTAACCATCTGTCATCATGAATTCCAATGTGCCCATCAACTAAGAATCGATAAGCGACAGAAAGGCCATTGCCTCCTCTATGAAGCCCGGCACCACCTGAATCAATAATGAATTCATAAGTTTCTACTCTTAGTGGGAAGTATGCTTCAACAAACTCATTGGGAACGTTCGTAAAAGATGGCCATAATGAATGTCCATCCGGGCCATCTCCAATAGGTCTCCCCGGCACTCCACCAAAACCTATCTGGAATAATTGAAACCATTCTCCCTTGTCATCATAGCCAGAGAAAAATAAATGAGGAGAGTCAGAAAATCCAGCAGCATTCAACATCTCATTGGGAGCACCCATTCCTAAAAGAGCACCCAAGACATCAAAAATTCTACCTAAGGCGTGAGTTCTCCCTGAAAGAGCTGCAGGATAATTAGGTTTTAAAAGAGTTCCCTGTGGAATTCTAACGTCAACTAGATCATAGAATCCATCGTTAAAAACAATTTGTGGATCCACAACGTTGATGGTAAATGATCCAAAGAACATCTTGAACATGTCCTCATTAAGGTAAAAATTTACTGAGCTTTGAGCTTGTGGATCGGTGCCTTCGAAATCAAAAATAGCTTTATCTCCCTCGCGCCACATCTTGCAATGAATCTTATAAGGCCCCATGCCCATGCCATCATCACAAATATAGTCTGAGAATTCCCTAGGCTCCTCAGGAATAAACATAGAGATAATGTGCTTCATGGCATCATAATTTCTTTGCAGCATAATTTTCATGGTGGAACAAAAGACCTCATCGCCAAAACGATCTGCTATTTCATTGCACCTTTTAGCAGCCGTATTGCAAGCTGCAACAAGAGCATTCAAATCAAAGCGATTCCATTGAGAGGTTCTAACGTTGTGCAAGATGAGCTCTAGAATATCTTCTTGCAGCTCACCTTTTTTATACAGTTTAATTGGTGGGATTCTTATTCCTTCTTGAAAGATCGTGGTTGCTTCTGTTGGAATAGACCCAGGAACCATGCCACCATTATCAGACATATGTCCAAACATGGCAGACCATGCAATATGCCTACCCTCTCGAAATACTGGCTTTAAAACCATCCAATCCGGTAAATGAGACACAGCTGCGTTACACATGTAAGGGTCATTCGTGAGAATAACATCCCCTTCCTCTATCTCCTCATCATAAGCTTCAGTGAAGCCATGAATAAATGATCCAAATTGCCCTACTACCATCTTTCCATCTTTATTGGCAATCATTGGGAAGCAGTCACCCTGCTCTCTAATCCCGGGTGATAGTGCTGTGCGACTAACCAATGCGTCCATTTCTTCTCTTGCATTTTTCAAGGCATTCTCTATCAGATCAACTGTAATGCCATCTACATCAATAATATTTAGTGGAGAGTCGTTTGTTTCAATAATTCGTGCTGGCATATTAATTTTTAGGATTGATAATTAGATTGCCGACCTGATCAACAGCCGCCTCATAGCCAGGCAAAATTACACTCGTTGAATCCATCTCAGAAACAATAGCAGGGCCTGGGACAACTAGTTCTGCATGAAGTTTTGTTCGATCATAGATTTTGGCATCATGCCATTGGGCTTCGTGATAAAAACGTGATTCCTGAATGACAGCATCTTGCAATGAGCCAGAGAAATCAGTATTTGCTAAAGATTTAATTTCAGACTGCCGAACCTTTACTATTGCGCGAATCATTAAAATTTCGTGGCCGTCACTTAATTTAAATGTGAACAACTGATAGTGCTCATCATCAAATGCCCCAGTAATTAGTTGAATACCTTGAGTTTCATATTCCTTCTCATCAAACTCAACTGTAATTTGAAAGGCTTGCCCGGCATACCTAACGTCTGCTTGATAGGTCACCTCAAGATTTGAATCACTTACGCCATCTTTTAACAGCGACTCAGATGCTTTGGCTTTGAGCTCACTTAAATCAGTTAAGAATTTATCTGCTGTAATGTCCTGCGCCATGGCCAAGTAGGATCTAGATGACTCATCCTGAATTTGAGTTGTAGCATCTCCATAGGCACACAAGACTCCTGGTCCTGGAGGAATAATTACAGGAAATGAATGTGAGAGAATGCCCAGAGCATTCGCATGAAGCGGTCCAGCACCACCAAATCCAACCAAAGCAAAATCTCTTGGATCAAAGCCCTGCTCAACTGAAACTAATCTTAACGCTCCAAACATTGATTCATTAACAATTCTAATAATTCCTTCTGCCGCTTCCATTAAATCGATGCCAATAGCATCAGCAATAGTTTGAACAGCTTTTTCAGCAGCTTCTTTATTAATCACCATGTCTCCGCCAAGCTGAACGTCGCTTGGGAGGAGACCCAAGACGATATTAGCATCACATACTGTTGGCCGCTCTCCTCCTTTCATATAAGCAGCAGGCCCTGGCACAGCCCCAGCGGACTCTGGTCCAACTCTAAGGGCTTTCGTGAGCTCTGGTACAAAAGCAATGGAACCACCGCCTGCTCCTACCGTTCTAACATCAACCGATGGTGCTTTTACTCTAACGTCACCAACCAAGGTCTCTCTTCTGATTTTAGCTTTTGAATTCTGAATTAAGGCTACATCTGTTGAGGTGCCGCCCATGTCAAAAGTTAGAATATTCTCAAACCCAGCCTGGTTACAAAAATGAATTGCGCCAGCCACACCTCCGGCAGGGCCTGACATTAGATGGTTAACAGGAGAGTCTCCTGTGGAGCGACTTGATGCAAGGCCCCCATCTGACCTTAAAATAGATAATTGAACATCACTGCCTAGTGTTTGCTCAAGATTCGACTGAAGATTATTAATATAACTAGATACTTGGGGTCGAACATAGGAATTTAGGACGGTTGTTTCAGCTCTTTCATATTCTTGCATCTCAGGAATCACTTCACTGGATATAGAAATTGGAATATCTGTAAAAAACTCACTGGCAATTTTTGCTGCGAGGACTTCATTGTGATTGTTAATGTATGAATTTACAAAACTAATAGTAAGAGCTTCAACTTGATCCTTTGCTTTGAGCAGGGCTAACTGTTCTCTCAGGTGATCTTCATTAAGCACAGTAGATATTTCGCCAGATGCATCAGTTCGTTCTTTGATGCCATAGGTTAGTTCCAAGGGAGCGAGTAATGGGCCTTTTACAAAGCTGACCCAACCTCCTAAACCGCCTGGACAGAACGAGCGAGCAACTTGGAGCACGCTCTCATATCCGTAAGTAGTTAACAAACCAACCTTGGCACCATTTCCAGTTAAGACGGCATTAGTGGCAACAGTAGTGCCATGCATTACTAGCTTAATGTCTTTGGGGTCTACGCCAGATTGATCACAGATTCTTGAGACCCCGTTTAGAACACCTATAGATGAGTCTTCAGGGGTGGATGGAACTTTTGCTGTATAGGTCGAACCATCAGATTCATTGATTAATAAAAAATCAGTGAAAGTTCCACCTACATCAACACCTAATCGATACGACATAAAAAAATAATTCCTTGTTAAAAATTATATTTTAAATCTAAACCATATGTCGCAAAAGGAGCTTGGTGTATAAAAGATCCGCCAAATTCTGGCGCTGGAATAACTTCAGCGAGATACTCTTCATCTCCAATGTTTCTACCCCAAAGGGTTAGGCTAAGCTTCTCTCCTAAAAGAGATGCTCTTAAGTCTATCAAACTATAAGCATCACGAACTGACTTGCTCATATCCGAAGCAACGGGGAATCCAAGCAATGCGCCCCAAACTGATGGCTGCTGATTGTTTTGAACAGTATGGAACCATGTTTCGCCAACTTCCATGTAGTCCATTCTAATAATAAGATCATAGTTGGCAGAGAAAGCAGTTTCGTATTGTATGCCCAAGTTATAGGTATGTTCAGGAGCTAAAGGTGCATTATTTCCTACTGTGCCGGGCCTGTGAGTATTCTCCTTGATTTCGCCATCTGTGAATCCAACACCACCATCGAGCCTCAAATTATCTGTAAGAGCATATTTAAAGTCTAGCTCTGAGCCGCTAATATCAAGCGCATCGATAGAAGTAACTACCCTCAATAAACCCCATGGTCCTGCAAAAAATTCAAAGAATTGATTGTCATCAACTTCGGTTTGAAATAAAGCTCCATTAACAGCTAATCTGCCATCTAAATATCTACCTTTGAAACCAACTTCAAATGATTTAGAGACCTCTTTATTGTATGTATCTGACACACCCAATCCTGCTGCAACTGGAATATTCAGCTGAGAATTAATTAATGCAGCACTACCAGATGAATTAAAGCCGCCAGATCTAAAGCCAACGCCATAAGATGCGTAGACTGTAGTATTTTCTGCGCTAGTAGTTATAGAAATTTTTGGTTGAAACTGATCAAATGATTTGCTTCTTGATGGAATCTTGCTTCCACCAGCAGTCATTGCCGGATTTATTGGGGCGCCACCACCATAGTACAAGGCTGATGATCTAGCAGGAACATTATTATCAACAGAACGGCTCTCTTTATCATACCTACCTTCAAGCGAAAGCTCAGTAACGTTAGACAAATCTATAGAGTACTGACCAAACACTGATAGTACATCCGTAGTAAATGAATCATCAAAAGCTAAATCTGTTGGATTTTTTCCTGTTGCTGGTACATAAGATTTGTATTCGAATCCCTGGCCTAGGTCAGCTCCATAGGAAACTGCTACATCCCTTTCAATCTCAGCAATATAACCACCAACTAACCATCTAGTTGATTGATTTTGGTCACTTGTAAGTTTCACCTCTAGAGAAACATCATCCTGATCGCGAGACTGGAATTGGTAGCCGTCACATGTATGAGGTAAATAAGGCCCTAATACAGAGTTCGCACCTGAGGGAGCGGTTCCTGGAGCGGCAAATGAAAAGCCAGGCGGCAATGAATTAATTAAAGCCAAATTACTTGCAGTATTCGAAGCAGCGCATGAGGGCACTCCAAAGTAACCACCAAAAGCACCTGAGGTTCCATCAGAAAGTAAAAACTCTTCTAGATGGTTATAAGCTGCAATGACTGAAAGCTCTCTGCCATCACCTAGATCTTCGGTGTATTTCAAGGATATATCGGCAGTTTCTTGTTCGTTAACAGGGGGCACATTAAACATATATGTAAACTGATGGTTGTTCACATCTTTAAAGAATTGATCAGCGCCAGGTGTTCCAAAACCTTGAAATGCAGGTAGTGCAAAAACAGCATTAAAATTAATTGTTCCACCACTTGCCTCGCTTACCCCAGCTCTAAAGTCCCAAGAACTGTCTCCATTGTCTACTAAGATTCTGCTTCTAATGGTGGTGTCTTCAAAGAAATCTACATTTTTGAGGTTTGAGTAAACATTGGTGTGTTCGCCATCAGTTTCTCTTGTGCTAACTGAGAATCTTGTATAAACATTGTCACCCATTTTTCCAGAGTTTACATATTGTAATTTAGACGAGTTATTAATACCCATGCCTATCACTGCGGTACTTTCTGACTCTTCAGAGGGAGCTTTGGTTGTTATTAATATGGCACCAGAGGTAGCATTTCTACCGTATAGAGCTCCTTGTGGGCCCTTTAAAACTTCAATTTGAGCAATATCTAAAAGCTCTCTGTTAAATGCATTGGGGTTTGTTTGTAATACGCCGTCAACCACAAATGCAAAGTTTGACTCTGCATCTCTTGTAGAAGTTAAACCTCTAATGGTGACCAGGGTATCTCCAACATTAACGGTGTTAGCCATCACGACGTTTGGAGTGAGAGCAATAAAATCTTCTGGTCGCTCTATTCCTGCGTCTTCGATATCACTTGAGGTGAAAACACTCATAGCAATAGGCACATCTTGCACGCTCTCATTAACCTTCCGTGCAGAGACTACTACCTCTTCTAGCGTTGGCTCAGCTATCAAAGCTAAAGAAATTGAGAAAAAAGAAACAGCAAGTCCAAGTCGAAAAAATGCGTTAGAAATAGACATTATTTACCCCCTAGTAAAAAATAGTACCTTTTTATTATTCATCAAATTTATGATTTACACAACTTCGCATATAATGATTTTTTGCGTGCGCTTTTACTAGATATTTTTCTTCAGATTGTTCTGTATATAATAGAAAAATGAATGCAGTAAAAAAGCCATTACAAGGGATTAAGGTTCTGGATTTAACCCATATGCTATCTGGCCCTTACGGCGGGATGATTCTTGCGGATCTCGGATGTGAGGTAGTTAAAATTGAACCCCCTGTAAAAGGAGAGGCAACAAGACGTTTGTTAGAGAATGATCCTGCCTATTCGTTTAATGGAATGGGTGCTTATTTCTACACATTAAATAGAAATAAGAAAAGTCTTGCTTTGGATCTTAAAAACTTAGAAGGACTAAAAATTTTTTATGGTCTTGTCCGAAAAGCAGATGTGGTTATAAGTAATTTTTCTGCCGGAGTCACTGCAAAGCTAAAAATTGATTTCAAGGAATTGCAGAAAATTAATCCAAAGATTATTACTTGTACCGTCAGTGGCTTTGGTGAGTCTGGTCCAAACTATCAACGACCAGCGTTTGATCAAATAGCGCAAGCTCTTGGCGGCGGTATGTCTATTACAGGTCTCTCTGCTTCTGAACCCATGCGAGCAGGTATACCCATTGGAGATCTGGGAGGTGGAATGTTTGCAGTTATGGGCATTCAAGCTGCAATTATTTCGAGGGCAGTCTCAGGGGTTGGCCAGCATGTGGATATTTCTATGCTCGATTGTCAAATCTCAATGCTAAATTACATGGCAACCATGCAAACAATGTCTGGCGTTGTCCCAGCACCAATTGGTAATTCTCATTTTGTACATATGCCATATAACTCATTTGCAACAAAAGATTACCCCATTGTTATTGCAGCTGTGGGCGATCAATTCTGGCCCAGGCTATTAAAAATATTTAACAATCCTGAATTACAGGACCCTAAGTATAGCGCTACCCTCGAGAGACAGAAAGATAAGGTTAAGCTTGAAAAGGTGATTCAATCAGAATTGCTCAATCAAAATTCTGATTACTGGCTAAAAAAATTAGAAGCGGAATCGGTTCCCTGTGCCAGGGTGAATAATCTAGAGCAAGCAATTAATGATGAGCAGATAAATTATCGAAATATGATGGTTGATGTGCCTCACCCAAATGGCGGTTCTGCAAAAATTCCAGGCAATCCAATTAAATTATCTAGCGTAGAAAATGAAGAATTTCTTGCGCCCCCTCTGCTTGGAGAGCACACTAAAGCAGTGCTAATGGATTGGCTTGGATTTTCCGAAGAGGAGCTGAAGGCAATGGATGACCTGAAAATAATCGAGATGCTGAAATGAATTCTGAGTTTGTATATATCAATGAAGTTGGTCCAAGAGATGGACTGCAAAACCAAAAAATAATCCTAGATGTCAAAGATAGATTGGAGCTGATCAGTTTGCTCATGGGTGCTAACATCTCTGGGATAGAAGCTGCCAGCTTTGTTAACCCCAAGGCAGTCCCCGCCATGGCGGGAGCTCATGAAATAATTGATGGTTTGAAAGCAGCTGAGAATTGCGATATTTCAGTCCTAGTCCCTAACATGAAAGGTTTTGAATTAGCCTGCGAAGCAGGAGCAAAAATCATTGCAGTGGTTCCATCTGCCACAGAAACGATGAATCAGAAAAATATAAATATGAGTCTGAGTGAGACGATTGATAGTGCTTGCAAAATTTTACAAACAGCTAAATCGCAAAAGCTTCAAACGCGAGCCTATGTAGCAGTAGCTTGGGAGTGTCCATACGAAGGGATCGTTCAGCCTTCAACTGTGATAAGCATTGCACACAAATTACTAGCAGCGGGAGCGGATGAGATTATTCTTGCTGACACCATTGGTGCTGCCAACCCCGCAAGCGTTGATTTATTGTTTAAAGCTTGTGTCAAAGAATTTAGCCCTAGTATTCTTTCGGGGCATTTTCATGATACGAGAGCCATGGCTCTGGCCAATGTTTATGCGGCCTTGTCTCAGGGCATTAGAAAATTTGATACTTGCATTGGCGGCTTGGGCGGTTGCCCTTTTGCCCCAGGAGCAGCTGGCAATTTAGCAACAGAGGATTTAGCAAATATGCTCAATCAAATGGGCTTTGAAACCAAGGTTGATTTACCCAAACTACTTGAAATAGTAGAGTTTTGTTCAAATAAACTAGGTTCGCCCCTTGGTGGAAGAATGTCTCGCTGGCTCACCAAATCAGGCCAACAACCTCAAAATATTTGATTCAAATAATCCTGACCAACCTTTAATCCAATTTTGTAATTAGCCTTCATGATCACAGGGTCAGTCGTTGTCCGTTTTGCGGTTAATCTAGCCGGAGGGCAAATTTCTATAATAGTGCAATCAGTCGGGGGGTTTCTTATAAAATCTAAAGCCTGGTTATAAACCTCAGCATTTTGCTTGAGGGCAACTGATATTCTTGGGTATGAGTTTGTAAACCATGCAGCAATATAATTCTCGAGTTTATTTTGCCTAACAAACTCTTTCTCATAAGTTCTAATAATAACGATCTCTCTGGCACCAAGTTCGTAGGCTTTTTGTACGGGCAATGGATCTGTAATTCCGCCATCATATTTTCTAAGACCGTCTAATAAAATTGGCTCACGCATCAATATAGGCAATGATCCAGTAGCCAGTAATTGATTCACGTAATTATCACGATCAAGTTCAATGTATTCTGCTTCACCGCTCTCCGCATCAGAGACAACAACATAAAAATTTTTATTCGCTAGATGCGAAGTAAGACGATCAAAGTCTATGGGAAAAACTTTATTGGCATCTTCGTACAGTTTCGTAAAATTCATGATGCTTTTGTTTAAAAAAATATTTTTAAAACTGACGTAGTCTTTCGAGGCTGAAAAAAGCATCTTATCTAGATTGTAATCTGCTGTAGCCAAAAGATACCAAAGCTGAACAACAGCGCCATTGGAGACTCCAAGATGAATATCGAATGGTTTATATGAGGCTTTAATAAAAGAATCTATGACCCCGAATGAGAATACACCCCTACTTCCACCACCCTCAATAATCAGGGCTTTCTTTGAATTACTCATGAGATATCACTATATAAAAGTGCCTTTGATAAT
>DEOR01000062.1:10405-10665 GCA_002358345.1 Proteobacteria bacterium UBA3413
TTAAGTTCGAGATTGGAAGAGGTCTAAAGTGAGATTCTCTTTAGCTCCTTGAAGGTTTTCTCTTGCCTTCTTGGTGGGTTACTAAGCTCTTTTTTATCGTCAACTCTTAGCATCGCTTTCGCCCTTCGTCTCTGCCTCCTCTTTCTCTCTTACTCCCGTCTGCAGTTGTTTGTAAGTCGGTCCGAGTTGGTCTATTAAATATACGCCTCTGATTAAAAGTGTCAACACTTATTTGGAAAAAAGATGAAGTATTTTACTTT
>DEOR01000017.1:0-1632 GCA_002358345.1 Proteobacteria bacterium UBA3413
ATTAAAAGCTCTTGCCCACCCTGCGAAATCTGCCCAATAGGTTTATTAGAATCTAAGGATGATAGTACTTGCGAAATCTCTTGAAAGCTTAATCCCAGAGCTGAAAGCTTAGAATTATCTATTTCTACCAGCACTTCCTCATCAGCACCCCCAAAAACAAAACTTCTATCTGACCCTCCGATAAACGCCAGTGTTTGGCGAAGATCTTCAGCCACTCTAGAGAGCAAGATAAGTGGCACATCCCCTGCCCCATTCCAACTTAATGCATATAGCAAGGTGGTTGGAGGTCCGCTACTCTTTAAAAGTTGAGGCTTAATGCCGGGAGGCAGCAGAAAACTGGATTGGTCTAATTTATCTTGAACTTGAGACCAGACCTGTTCAATTGAAGGGCCTGGAGAAACTTCATCTTTGATCTCCATGACCGTTGTAGAAAAACCCTGTTGAGCAAAGGATATGATTTCTCCCAGTTCATAAATTTCTCTTAACTTAGCTTCTAAGGGTTCTAGAACTTGCGTCTCCATCCTTAAAGGAGAAGCGCCAGGATATATGGTTTGTATACTGGCCCAGCGCTCTGCAAGCTCTGGATTCTCTTGTCGAGACACAGTATTTAAAGAAAAGATTCCTGATAAGAAAATAAAAACCAACAAGAGAACGAATATTCTTGGTCGATCAAATAGAACATTCAGAAAATACATAGCGCTATTTAACCCTGAGAATTTCGCTATCAATCACTTTCGCGGCTCCGCCTGTAGCAACCATATCGCCCTCAGAAATTGTGCCAGTGACAAATGCAGCATTGCGCTCCACATGAATCAATTCAACGATCTGCTTGGAGACCACATATTGACCAGTGGTATCTTGGCTTACTGTGTATAAATTCCAAAGCCCTTGAGTTCCCTGGGATAATGATTTTAAGGGTACCCAGGCACCTTGTTTTTTTATAGTCTGCTGAAGCTCTAAATACGAAACAGAGCCAGGATTAATAAATGTCTCAAACTCAAAAATACACAGTCTGTTGCTCGAGCCCTGACTGCTCATTTGAGAAAAACGCTTTAAGGTGGCGGAATATCTCTCTTCGTTAATAGAAAAATTGTATTGATCGCCTATCTCTAAACTATCAATGATATTGCCTGGAATCGACACATGCGCCTCGACACTTGTTGAATCAATAATTTCAATAATAGGAATCCCTGGGCTGACCACAGTGCCTGAATCTAAAAACCTATTTTGAATGAAGCCTGTGAAAGGAGCGCGTATTTTTGTTTGCTCTAATTTAACTGTGTAAAGATCAGCTTGCGCCTTGGCCACTAAGTATTCTGAGTTCACCCTATCCAGCTCTTGGTTAGAGATAAAGCCTTGCTCTTTGAGGTCCTGGAATCTAGTAAGTGCCTGGGAGGCTAAATCAAATTTAGCCAATGCTTGATTTAAATTTGCTTGCATTTCTGCTGGATCCAAGAAAGCTAGGATTTGATCGGCTGTAACCGCATCGCCAATGTCGACCGTCACTTGTAATAATTTACCTGGGATTTCAAAAGATAGTTTTGAATAATTTAACGGCAGTATCTTGCCTGGAAATCTTTGTGTAGATTGATAAGAGCCTTGCATCTCAATAGTGGTAATCTCAAGAGATGG
>DEOR01000017.1:1868-4639 GCA_002358345.1 Proteobacteria bacterium UBA3413
GAAGCTTTAGTGCAAAGTGCCTGCGCTTGTTGCGAAGAAAATGGTTTTGAAAAAATCAGCCTTAGATCTATTGCAAAAGAAGCGAATGTTTCTCAAACAGCGCCTTACAGGCACTTTAAAACTAAAGTAGACCTATTGGCTGCTGTTGCACAATGTGGTTTTGATGAACTCCGAGAAAGGATGGAGCGATCAGCTCACAAAACTAATGGTCTTGATGGCAAAGAGCAATTTCTTGAGATGGGCCTAGCATATCTAGAATTTGGACTAGAGAAGCAAAATACCTATGATTTGATGAATCACACCAGTATACATTTTGGCGATTATCCTGATTTAATTGCGAGCTCAGAGGCCACCTTTACCTTGCTAGTTAATGCGGTGAGCAGAATTAAGCCAGAGCTTAGTGAAGAGGAGTTAATGAGTGAGTGTATTAAAGCCTGGGCGATGGTAGCTGGGCTTGTTGCAATTCTCCGCAAAGATTCTGCAAATCTAGACTCTTCTGCTGGTCGCGCAAGAGAGCTCATTAAAAAGGATGTTAAAAAATTCTTAGCGCAAGCAGATATTCTTTTTTAGTGAACCAAGATCGTAATTTGCTCGGATGCAATTGCTGGGTTATGTGGGATATGACGATGATCACCAAGCAATAACTGCAAGGTATGGGATCCTGGCTCAAGCTTTAACTGGACTTCAGTTTGCCCTTTGCCAAAATGCACATGATTCTTATCAGATCTTATGGGTTGGTTAACCGGCGGCAGCTCGGCATCAATAATTAAATGGTGGTGCCCTGTGCCAGGCATCTCAACTCCAGCTGGAGATACTCCAAAGTTCCTGAGTCCAAATTTAATGCTGACTTCTCCATTAATGATTTCTTGATGTTTTGGGGAAATAAAATAAAGGGATGCATTTTTTGATCCCGGGCTATATTCAAGAGCACTCTCGACATTCCAGGCCATCAAAAATATCAGAAGGAAAAAGCGCATTAGCCTAGATAGCCGCCATCTGCATAAATTAAGGTATTAAATGATTCTGCATTTTTTACACTTAGCACCTTAGAAATAAGGATGGAGTGAGAGTGGTAGCCAACAATTTCATCGACTTGAACGAAAATATTAGATTGAGCGTCCTTTAAAAAGGGCACCTCATCTTTATTCCAGTAGTCGTTATCAAATCGCTTCATATCAGAGTCTTTGGAGCTACAAAGATTGGAAATATCTTGCTGGGCATTACTTAAAATATTGATGCACATCTCAGAGCCAGGCTGCAGGGCGTCGTGAATGCTTGCATTCTTATTCACGCAAACAAGTATTGCTGGCGGCTCAATGGTTAAGGAGGTCACAGATGAGGCTGTCATTGCATATAGTTTTCCATGGGAATCTTTCGCGGAAACAACACTGACAGAGGCTGCTAAATATCTCATAGCAATTAAAAATTGTTCTTTTGGCATTGGCGTTATAATTTATACTCTGTAAAAAAAATTTCTAGATTGAATACAACAAGCATAAGAATAATTGGAGGCAGAAACAAGAGCTATCGTATAGTTTTTAAAGCGTCTCCGAACCTACGACCCACGTCCGATAGAGCGAAAGAAACTCTATTTAGCTGGCTGCAGTTTGAAATACAAAATAAAGTTTGTCTAGATTTGTTTGCTGGGACTGGGAGCTTGGGATTTGAAGCTCTTTCCAGAGGTGCTGCACATGTAACCTTTGTTGAAAAAGATAAGGGGTTATTTAAAAATATTCTGAAAAATATTCAACATCTAGAATATCAAAATAACAGTGAGGTAGCATGCAGTGCTGCCATCAAATGGATAAAAACTAATAAACGTCAATTTGATCTTATTTTTTTAGACCCGCCTTTTGATCAAGTGCATTATGAGGGCTTACTTAGCTCCATTAAGACAGTGGGGCTGCTAAGTGAAGGAGGAAAGATTTATCTCGAAACAGACAAGCGAACCGAAGTGGCGTTAGGTAAAGATCAAATAGTACTTAAAGAAAAGATAATTGGAGATGTGAGGCTCATGATTTTACAATGAAGATTAAAATCGCAACCAGGGTATCGCCCCTAGCATTACTGCAGACCCATCAAGTGATTGACCTGATCAAATCCTTGGAAGGTAATTACGAATGCGAGATTGTACCTATTCAGTCAGAGGGTGATTTAAACGACTCTCCTCTTCACCTGATTGGAGGCAAAGGGTTATTTGTCTCTAAGCTTGAAGCGGCTCTAGCAAATCAAGATGCTGATATTGCGGTTCATAGTCTTAAAGATGTTCCAGCCATACTCGCTCCGGAATTTAAAATTGCTGCAACCCTTCCGCGAGAAGATTATTTAGATGTGATCCTTCTTAGAGAGGGTTTGGTATACGCTGATTTAAAGAGTGGGCACAGGATTGGTACGTCGGGGCCAAGAAGAAAATCCCAGCTTCTGGCGCTGAATCCAGATTTAAGTATTGTGCCAATCAGGGGGAATATTCAAACCAGAATTAATAAAATAATGAGCGAAAATTTAGATGGACTAATAGTTGCCAAAGCAGCGCTCAATAGATTACAAATTCAACATCCTAATCTTCATGTTTTTTCAGAAAGTGAAATGCTGCCTGCTGCCTCGCAAGGCGCAATAGGTATAGAAATTTGCAACACCAATGTACAACCAGGTATCTTAGAAATATTGAGCAACATCAATTGCCAGGAAACGTTCAGAGCCACGAGGATTGAAAGAGAGATTGTTGCAGCTTTGGGGGGTAGTTGCCTGTCTCCAATTTCTGCCTTAGGAAC
>DEOR01000017.1:4815-21740 GCA_002358345.1 Proteobacteria bacterium UBA3413
ATTGAAGGTTCATTGCCTTCCAGTGATGCCCTGAGCAAGTTAAGTAACATAGGGAGTTATGATGCCATTATTTTTACTAGCCAGTCAGCCGTAAAATTTGGAGCTTCATACCTGAAGCAATACCTGCCCACTAATTCTGATCTTCCGATTATAGCAATTGGAGTTGCGACAAAGAGAGCATTAGATGAATATGGTTTGAATTCCAATGTGCCGCCCAATTTTAATTCAGCGGGAATAGCTCGACTCATAAACACAGCCAAGTATGAGAGATGTTTAATTTTTTGTGGGGACAAGATCCCTCAGCTAACCCAATATACTTCATCTTCCCTGGAGACCTTTTCATGCTACAGAGTGCTCAATGAAGAACCCTCTCAGCTAGATCAGATAACAAAAAATGCAGGGGTTATTATTTTGATTTACAACATTCAGACCCTGGAGGTCCTGGTGAACAACATTAGCAATGAGAGGTTAAGTCAACTAAGATTGGTAGCTGCATCGGCTAGAATTCGAGATAGTGCTTTCAAATACGGCATAAAAGATTGCGAGATTGCAGAAGGCCCGCACGACGCCGAGATGATTAAAACTGCTATAGAGCTAGCAAGTAATTAGTTATGTTTTCTTGCTCTTGACGCCAGTCTTCATGGCGCTAAAAAACTCTTCATTTGTCTTAGAAGACTTCAACCTTTCAATTAAAAATTCAATTGCTTGTGCATCTTCCATGCCATCAAGAACTTTTCGCAAGAGAAACATTCTCTGTAACTCTTCTGGGGTTGTCAGCAAATCCTCTCTTCTGGTACCTGAACGTCTAATATTTATAGCAGGATAGATGCGTTTTTCAGCAATCTTTCTTTCTAGATGAATTTCCATGTTGCCCGTGCCTTTAAACTCCTCATAAATCACTTCGTCCATTTTAGAACCAGTATCAACTAGGGCAGTAGCAATAATAGTTAAACTACCTCCTTCTTCTAAATTTCTCGCAGCGCCAAAAAACCTTTTTGGTCTCTCCAGTGCATTGGAATCAACACCCCCCGAAAGTATTTTTCCAGATGCTGGTTGCACTGAATTGTAGGCTCGTCCTAAACGGGTAATCGAATCTAATAAAATAACCACATCTTTTTTATGCTCTACCAATCTCTTGGCTTTCTCGATGACCATATCTGCAACCTGAACATGGCGTGATGGCGGCTCATCAAAAGTACTTGCAACAACCTCTCCCCTTACTGTTCTCGACATTTCTGTTACTTCTTCTGGACGCTCGTCAATCAGCAGAACAATAAGCGCAACCTCTGGATTATTTTTTGTAATTGAGTGGGCAATACTTTGGAGCATTAAAGTTTTACCTGCCTTAGGGGGAGATACAATTAATCCCCTTTGGCCCTTACCTATAGGTGAGGCTAGATCAATAATTCTGGAGGATAAATCTTCCGCTGACCCAGTCCCTAACTCTAAAGTTAAGCGTGAAGTTGGGAATAATGGGGTGAGATTCTCAAATAAAATCTTTTTCTTAGTATTCTCTGGAGCTTCTGCGTTGATTGTATCAACAAACACAAGTGCAAAATATCTCTCGCCATCTTTTGGAAGGCGAATTTTTCCATGAATCTCATCTCCTTTTCTAAGGCTAAATTTACGAACTTGGGCAGGAGAAACATAAATATCATCTGGGCCGGCGCAATAAGATCCTTCTGGGGATCTTAAGAAACCAAAACCATCATTTAAAATTTCTAGCACCCCTCCACCGTAGATATCTACACCTTCTTTTGCTTGTTGTTTGAAGATTCGAAATATAATTTCTTGTTTTTTGAGTCGTCCTACATCTTCCAGTCCAAGGCTTTCTGCAACTTCAACCAATTCATTCATTGGCTTGATTTTCATTTCTGTAAGATTCATATTTTGATGCCTGTATTAGGGAGTAAAAAATTTTTGATTTGTAGCTATCGAGCTAAGATGGGAAAATGATAGTACCTTTTTCTAAAAGATGCAAAGTTTTACACTTCTGATTCTATAAAGCCCTCCAATTGCTGCTTGCTAATAGCGCCTATTTGAGTAGCTGTAACTTCGCCGTTTTTAAAGATTAGTAGAGTTGGGATGGATCGCACTCCATACTGCACCGCGATATCTTGATTGCTGTCAACATCCATTTTGCAAACTTTCACTTTGCCAACAACCGTATCTGCAACCTCAGCTACTGTGGGAGCAAGCTGCTTACAAGGACCGCACCATTCAGCCCAAAAATCTACCAAGACAGGTATCTCTGATTCAATAACCTCTTGGTTAAAATTTGCTGCTGTAATTTCTTTGACATTGCCACTCATGAATTTAACTCCGATGCGATTTGTTTTGCTGCGTATGTGAGGATGGCATCAGCGCCAGCTCTCTTGCAGCATACCAAGGATTCTAACATAACATTTTTATCTAGCCACCCTTTCTCAATACTTAGGGTTAGCATGGAGTACTCCCCGCTTACCTGATAAACAAAAGTGGGGACCTGAAACTGTAATTTAATTTTCTGCACTATATCTAAATAGGCGGTTCCAGGTTTAATCATAACGATGTCCGCACCTTCTTGGATATCCATTGCAACTTCATGCATTGCTTCTTGGGTGTTCGCAAAGTTCATTTGATACGTTTTTTTTGAGCCCTTTCCAAGACTAGTAGAGGACCCTACAGCATCTCTAAATGGTCCATAAAAACTCGAAGCATATTTCGCGGCATAAGATAGGATAACGGTATCGTTAAACTGATTCGCCTCCAGGGCCTCGCGAATAATTTTTACTCTTCCATCCATCATGTCAGATGGAGCGATAATGTCAGCCCCCGCTTCTGCGAGCAGCAGGGCTTGTTTAGAGAGCAAGGTTAGTGTTCGATCATTGTCAATTTTTTCATTAATTAATAACCCGTCATGGCCATGGTCTGTATATGGGTCCAATGCCACATCAGCGATGGTGACAATCTCTGGAAATCTCTCGTTAATGCCTTGAAGGGCTTTGCAGATAATATTATCGCTATCAAATGCATGTGATGCTTCAGCATTTTTTTTATCAGGGTCAATAGCTGGAAAAATTGCGATGGATTTGACGCCTGCATTCAATAAAGCCTCAGCCTCAGAATAAAGGGAATCAAGGTTATGTCTAAAAATCCCTGGCATAGATGGAATATCTAGCTGCGATTCCTTTTGATCCGCTACAAAAATTGGTTGAATGAGATCATCAGAAGAGAGCTTATTTTCTGCAACTAAGTCTCGCAAGAAACTTTTGGCGCGTGTTCGCCTTAGTCTGGTTGATGGGAAATTTCTATTTATCATATTAATCTGTTATTGCTCCCTTAGAAGCTGATTGAACCGTGCGTTTGTATTTTGCCAACACCCCGCGGCTTGGAGATAAGTTTGGATTAGTCCAATTGAGCTTTCTCTGCTCCATCTCGGCATCAGTAATATTCAGATTTAAAATATCTTGATTAGCATCAATGGTAATCTCGTCACCGTCTTGAATTAATGCAATGGGTCCGCCTAATTCAGCTTCAGGGCTAATGTGACCAACTACAAAGCCATGGGTTCCTCCAGAGAATCTTCCGTCTGTGATGAAAGCCACTTGATCTCCTAGGCCCTGACCCATGATTGCAGAGGTTGGCTTAAGCATCTCCCTCATCCCTGGACCGCCTTGAGGTCCCTCATAACGAATAACCACTACATCCCCAGCTTGCACAACTTTCGATAGAATAGCTTCCATGCCCTCTTCCTCAGAATCAAAGACTCTGGCTTTCCCTGTAAATAATGTTCCTTCCTTGCCAGTAATTTTTGCAACTGATCCCTCTGGCGCTAGATTTCCAAATAGAATTCTAAGATGGCTAGAATCTTTGATGGGTGCATCTAGAGAAAGAATAATTTTCTGAGAGCTTGGATAAGGGGCAATTTGATCTAAATTTTCTCGCAAAGTTTTTCCCGTAACAGTTAAGCAATCTCCATGCAGAAGGTTGCTTGCAAGCATGGTTTTCATCATAGGAGCAATGCCGCCTATTGCATTTAACTCTGACATAAAGTGACCGCCAAAAGGCTTAATATCAGCCAAGACAGGTATTTTTTTTCCAATTCTAGTGAAATCAGAAAGCTCTAGATCAACACCTATAGAATGAGCCATCGCCAGTAAGTGCAACACTGCGTTAGTTG
Source organism: Proteobacteria bacterium UBA3413 (assembly GCA_002358345.1). GTDB lineage: Bacteria > Pseudomonadota > Gammaproteobacteria > Magnimaribacterales > D2472 > D2472. The sequence goes on from DEOR01000017.1 coordinate 8,978, forward strand.
AGCCTCCCAAGGCAATCGTTACAGCAATCGAATTTTCAAATGCTTTTTTCGTCATGATATCGCTAGGCTTAATGTCTAGATCCAATAAATTTTTAATAGCAGCGCCAGCATTTTGACAATCTAACTTCTTGTCTTGAGAAACAGCATCTTGACTACTGCTTCCAGGCAGGCTCATGCCCAAAGCCTCTATCGCTGATGCCATGGTGTTAGCGGTATACATGCCGCCACATGATCCTGGACCTTTCACTGAGATTTTCTCTACAGCGATCAGCTCGGCCTCTGAGATGCTACCTTTTGCATATTCGCCAACCTTCTCGCATACAGTGACATAGTCTGTGTTAGCTGAGCTTGGTTTAATTGATCCACCATAAATAAAAATTGATGGCCTGTTCAGTCTCGCAAGTGCAATCAAGGCACCAGGCATATTCTTATCGCAGCCCCCTATTGCAACAACACCATCATAACCAAGGCAACCAACAACTGTTTCAATAGAGTCTGCAATAACTTCTCTGGAGACCAGCGAATATTTCATTCCCTGCGTTCCCATGGAAATGCCATCAGATACGGTGATGGTATTAAAAAGTACTCCTTTGCATCCCGACTGATCAATCGAAGTCTCAACCAAAGCAGCTAATTCATTAATATGCATGTTGCATGGCGTGACTTTTGACCAAGTAGAAGCAATACCAACCAGTGGTTTAGAAAAATCTTCTGTTTCAAAGCCTACGCCTCTGAGCATGGCTCGGGACGCTGCTTGATGAGGGCCATCTACTAAATTTTTTGAAAACTTTCTATTAGACATTTTTAGACTGTTGAGTATTTTAAAGCTGCGTTTAATAATTTATAAGTATAGTCTTGTTCAGGTTTTGAGAAAACTTGATCTGCAAGACCAGACTCTACAATCACTCCATTCTGCATTACAAAAATATAATCAGACATGGAGCGCACCACTTTTAAATCATGGCTGATAAATAAATAGGTTAACTGAAATTTTTCTTGAAGACTTTTCAGCAATTCAATAACTTGTATTTGAATCGATCGATCTAGGGCGGAGGTTGGCTCATCTAGAATCATAAAAGCAGGATTTAAAATTAATGATCTGGCAATCGCAACTCTTTGCCGTTGGCCACCTGAAAATTCATGTGGATATTTAAATCGATGATCTGGATTAATCTCCACAGCATGCAAGCAGTCTGCTATCCGCTCTTCTTTTTCTTGTGCGCTCAGTGAAAAATGAACATCTAGCCCCTCTCCAACAATCTCGCCAATGGTCATGCGTGGTGACAAAGAGCCATATGGATCTTGAAAAATAATTTGGATGTCTTTCTTAAGGGATTTTGATTCTTTGGCGGTCAAATTTGCCACATTATTTCCTTGATATGTGACAGATCCTTCATAATTGATCAGGCTTGCTAAAGCTTTACCAAGGGTTGATTTACCCGACCCTGACTCTCCAACCAAGCCGATGGTTGAATTTCTAGGAATGACAAAATTTACATCTTTAACTGCATGAAAAAACTCTTGCTTGAATAGGCTTTTTTTTGGCAATGGGTAAAAAACATTTAAGTTTTTCACTTCCATAATCGGCTGATCAGGCTCCGCCATTACTTGTTTAGCAGAAGGTTCAGCATTGATTAATTTCTGAGTATACCCATGCTGTGGATCGGCAAACACCTCTCTTGTAATACCTTGCTCCACCACCCGCCCTTCCTGCATAACAGTGATAGTGTCAGAAAATCTTTCGATCAAGCCTAGGTCATGTGTGATAAATAAAATGGACATGCCAATCTCATCCTTTAATCTAGTCATTAAATCTAAAATTTGAGCCTGGATAGTTACGTCCAAGGCTGTTGTTGGCTCATCTGCAATTAATAATTTAGGTTTATTAGCCAGAGCCATGGCGATCATAATCCTCTGTCGCTGACCTCCGGATAATTCGTGCGGATAAGAGAGAAATCTTCTATCTACATCAGGGATTTCTACGAGCGACATTAATTTTTTAGCCTCTGCAATAGCCTCAGTTTTTGACTGGGCTTTATGCAGCTGAATCGATTCAATAATTTGATTCCCAACTCGATGGTAGGGATTGAGGGATGTCATGGGTTCTTGAAAAATCATAGCAATCTCATTGCCCCTTAACTCTCTTAGCTGCTTTGGCTCAGCTTTCAGAACATCTAGCCCATTAAAAACAATTGATGATTCTGGTGAAAAGTGTGCTTTAGGCTCAGGGAGCAACCTCATAATTGACAGAGCTGTAACAGATTTTCCAGAACCAGACTCACCCACTAAACCGGCTACCTGATTTTCATGGATAGAAAGATTAAAATTCTTCACAGCTCTAAAGTCTGATTTTCTAATCTTAAAATTTATAGATAGATTAGATATTTGAAGCAAAGGTGTCATGATTTAAAATAGGTTTTATAAGTTTTACTCAGATCCATTGAAGCTTTCTTAGCCTCTCTTAATGCTGTCATGTTAACAAAACCATGAATTAGGTGGGGATAATGTATCTGCTCTACATCATTTCCAGCAGCATGAATTTTTCTAGCGTAATCCTCTCCCTCATCGCACAAAGGGTCAAAGCCCGCTGTAATAATTAAAGTTTTTGGCAAAGGGTTAGAATGATCTTGCAGAAGATTGAAGCATGGATCCAATAAATTTTCTTGAGATTGAAGAAATTGTTCCCAGAACCATCGCATGATGTCATGAGTTAAAAAGTAACCTGTTGCAAAATCTTTCTGTGAGCCAGAGGAGCAAGCTGGGTCTATCATGGGATAGATCAAACACTGAGAATGAGGGAGCTCTAAACCATTCATGGACCTATATGTTGATAAAGATGCGGCTAAATGTGCGCCTGCACTGTCTCCACATAGACCAATAGCAGAGATCGGAAGATCGTAAGTTGAGGCAATCCATTCTAAGGCTAAGTTTGCATCTTCCAGTGATGCCGGAAATTTATTCTCTGGAGAGAGCCTATAGTCAAGAGAAAAAATATTAGCTTCCATTGAAGATGAAAATAGTTTAAGCCAACCATCACAAGAATCCAGGTTCCCAATCACGTATCCTCCACCATGAAAATAGAGAATGGTCGTCTGATTTCTTGCATTGGCTGGAAGATATTCTCTTACTGATATTTCCAAACCATTGCTGCTAATAATGTGGTCTTGAGAATGAACAGGGGATACAGGGGATGCATTTAAAGGCAAGCCATCTCTGCCTGTATCAAGTATTTTTCTAAGGTGAGCAGCAGATTCTATAGACTCAAATGCATTACCCTGAAGTGCCTGCAGGGCTAGAAAAATTTGAGTCTGATAGTCTAAAATTTGGCCATTAATTAAAATGTTTTTTCTCCAGGTCACCAGTCTCAGGAGCCAGGTTGGAGCAAAGAAAAATAGTTTTAAGATTAAATGAGTCATATTAATAATAAGTGGAATATTTTTAATTGGCTGAGCAACATCTATTTTATACTACGTTGATAATGATAATTTTACGTAACTTATTATACTCACTTATCTTGATATTCGGCGCGATGGATGCTCACAGCCAATTTAATGATAAAGATGTGATCTTAAAGGCCGAGGAAGCTTTTGCATTGAGTGGCTTTCACTCAGAAAATATTATCAAGGTAACATGGCAGATTGCGCCTAATCATTATCTGTATAAAAATTCAATAAAGGTTTTTGTCAATAATAGCTTGATAGAGCATGAGTTTATTTCGTTATTAAATGAAGAAATAATCGTGGATGAATTTTTTGGTAAGTCAGTAGTATTAAAAAATACTGTTGCCCTTCAAGCTATCTCCTCAAATGATAATTTAAGCAATTCTGTTATTAAAATTGCATATCAGGGTTGCGCAGAGGGCAAATATTGCTACCCTAAGCAACTTAAAACCATATAAAATCGTTTATATTCTAAAAAAAACCCTATAAAATCTTAAAAAATGAAAATACTAGTAATCCATGGACCAAATCTAAATCTACTTGGAAGTAGAGAGCCAGATGTTTATGGCTCAACCACGCTTAACGAAATTAACTCTGGGTTAGAAGCGAAGGCTCAGTCTAATAATATTGCATTAGAAACATTCCAAAGTAATGCCGAGCATGAGATCGTCTCAAAAATTCAAGAAGCAATGAATAATATTAATTATATTATTATCAATCCTGGTGCTTTGACCCATACCAGTATTGCTATCCGAGATGCATTATTGGGCGTGGGAATTTCTTTTTATGAAATTCATATTTCTAATATTTTCTCACGAGAAGAGTTTAGGCAAAAATCATATTTCTCAGATATTGCCAGTGGTGTCATTTGCGGTTTAGGGACTCACGGCTATGAATTGGCAATGGATCATATTATTAATAATACAAAGAAGGGTTAACAATGGATATAAGAAAAATAAAAAAATTAATTGAGATGCTTCAAGAATCTGACCTTATGGAAATAGAGGTTAAAGAGGGAGAGGAATCTGTTCGAATTATGAGAGGCGGCCAATCGTTGAGCGGAGCAAATCAAACACTTGTCTCTTCCGGCTCCAATCATACATCTCTCGACTCTACTCCTGCACCATTGGAAGTGCCTGAAGAATCAGGCTCATCAATTAAATCTCCAATAGTTGGAACCTTTTATAGAAAACCAGCTCCAGACAAGCCACCCTTTGTGGAAATTGGAGACCGTGTAGAAGCTGGTGATGTTGTATGTATCGTTGAGGCAATGAAAATGATGAATGAGATTAAATCAGAGTTCACTGGGACCGTTACTGCAATCAAAGTAGAAGATGGTGAGCCAGTAGAATTTGATCAGCAGCTAATCATAGTAGAGTAATGACTCACAAAATTCTAATAGCCAATCGAGGAGAAATTGCTTTGCGCGCCTTAAGAGCGTGCAAAGAATTAGATCTCAAAACTGTCGCAATATATTCAACTGGCGATAAAGAGCTTAAACATCTTCGCTTGGCTGATGAGACAGTTTGTGTCGGGCCCGCTAGCCCCCTAAAAAGTTATCTGAATATTCCAGCAATTCTTTCTGCTGCTGAGGTTACTGGAGCAGATGCTATCTATCCTGGTTATGGATTCCTCGCAGAGGATGCGGACTTTGCTGAAAAATGTCGAGCCAGTGGCTTTGTATTCATCGGACCTTCTCCATCTGTGATTAGGCAAATGGGAGACAAAATTACTGCTAAAGATCTAGCAGAGCAGTCAGGCATCCCTACTGTACCAGGTTATCGTGGGGTCCTGCCATCAGATGAAATAGCCCTGAAGAAAATTGCTAATGATGTTGGTTATCCCTTGATGATTAAAGCTTCAGCAGGGGGAGGAGGAAGAGGTATGCGAGTAGTACACCAGGAAACTGATCTAGTTTCATCTATTAACTTAACCCAACAAGAAGCTAAAAATGCTTTCGGCAATGATACCTTGTACCTAGAAAAATTTATTCAAAACCCTCGTCACATAGAAATTCAAATTGTTGCAGATGGCAAAGGACATGCTATTCACCTTGGAACAAGAGATTGCAGCATGCAGCGCAGACATCAAAAAGTAATTGAAGAAGCTCCTGCACAAGATGTTAATCCTGAGGCGCTAAAGAAAACTTTGAATGCTTGCTTGCAGTTATGTAAAAGCATTTATTATTCAGGGGTTGGCACCATTGAATTTCTTTATGAGAATAATCAATTCTATTTTATTGAAATGAATACCCGAATTCAGGTAGAGCATCCAGTCTCTGAAATGATTACCGGATTTGATTTAGTCAAAGCTCAGTTTAAAATAGCTTTAGATATGGGTATAACTCTTAATCAGGATGAGATCCTTTTTAGAGGTCACGCCATGGAATGTAGAATTAATGCAGAAGATCCTGAAACATTTGTTCCCTCTCCCGGCCTCATTAGTAAAATGCATCCTCCTGGAGGCTTTGGGGTGAGATTTGATTCACATATCTACTCTGGCTATCTCGTCCCTCCTCACTATGATTCCTTGTTAGCTAAAATTATTACTACTGCAAATACTAGGGAGTCTTGTATCAAAAGAATGATTAGCGCTTTAGATGAATTTTTTGTGGATGGCATAAAAACAAATCACTCCTTACATCAAAGATTGATGAAAGATCAAACTTTTTGCGATAACAAGCATGACATTAACTATTTAGAAGAGGTTTTCCTAGCATCGTGAGCACCCAAGAATACGTCCCGGCTGAAATTGAAGCTGAGATACAGAAAGCTTGGAGGGAAACTCGCGCTTATGAGGCAAAAATATCCAGCACCCAAGAAAAATTTTACTGCCTTTCGATGTTTCCTTATCCTTCTGGAAAATTACATATGGGGCATGTCAGAAACTACACCATAGGTGATGTCATTTCTCGATTTAAAAGAATGCAAGGTTTTAATGTGCTGCAGCCTATGGGGTGGGATGCTTTTGGACTGCCTGCAGAAAATGCGGCCATAGAAAATAATGTCTCCCCCAAAAAATGGACCAATGAAAATATAGCCAGCATGAAAGTGCAGCTGGATGCGTTGGGCCTCAGTTATGACTGGAGTAGAGAAATAAATACCTCCTCACCAGATTACTTCCACTGGGAGCAATGGTTTTTTATTCAACTTCTAGAGGCTGGGCTAGTTGAGAGGAAGGAAGCAGAAGTGAATTGGGATCCTGTAGATCAAACAGTTCTTGCAAATGAACAGGTGATTGATGGCAAGGGATGGCGTTCAGGGGCTTTGATCGAGCGCAAAAAAATTAACCAGTACTTTCTAAAAATTACTCAATATGCCGAAGAACTGCTTGAGGGCCTAGAATCACTAGATGATTGGCCCAGTCAAGTAAAGTTGATGCAAAAAAATTGGATTGGTAAATCTCGTGGATTAAGCTTTCATTTTTCTATTAAGGATATGAATGAAACCTTAGAAGTTTTTTCCACAAGGCCAGATACACTTTTTGGGGCAACATATTGCGCTATTGCATCAGACCATCCTCTTGCAATAAATTTACTGGGTATTAACCCTGAAATTCAGTCATTTATTTCAGCGAATCAAAGTGCCAAAAAAACTGAAGCTGCGCTTGCCAAACAAGAAAAAATTGGAATTGACACAGGGCTTAGAGCGATTCACCCTCTCACCAACGAAGAACTTCCAATTTGGATTGCTAACTTTGTTTTAATGGAATATGGCACTGGCGCTGTTATGTGTGTACCTGGCCACGATCAAAGAGATTATGAATTTGCTAAAAAATACCAACTGCCAATTGTTCAAGTGGTGCAGGTAAAATCTGATCTCACTATTGCTGATCAAGCTGTCGAGGAAAAAGGTATTTTGATCAATTCAATGCAATACAATGGATTGACCTCTGAAGCTGCATTTGAAAAAATTTCTGCTGATCTGCCGGATTCTTGTAATGCAAGGATTCAGACAAATTATCGACTGAGGGATTGGGGAATTTCTAGACAACGATATTGGGGGTGCCCTATCCCCATGATTCACTGCGCGGATTGTGGAAATATTGCGGTTCCAATTGAAGACTTGCCTATAGAACTGCCGGAAATTAATGAAATTACCTCCAAAGGTCTGAGCTTGAGTGGCTTTAAGGACTGGCAAAAAACCACTTGCCCAAGATGCTCTAAATCTGCGCTGAGAGAGACAGATACCTTTGATACCTTCTTTGAAAGCTCCTGGTACGCTGCACGGTTTGCATCTCAACCAACAAATAGCATGCTTAACTCTGAAGCAGATTACTGGCTTCCTGTTGATCATTATATTGGCGGAATCGAGCATGCAATCTTACATTTACTCTATGCAAGATTCTTTAATTTATTGCTAAGGGATCAAAAGCTAATCAAGTCATCAGAACCTTTCAAAAAGCTTCTCACACAAGGCATGGTACTGGCTGATGCTTACTACGCCTTAGATGAAAAATCGAACCCCGAATGGGTCAACAAGAGTCTTGTAACAGAGGTAGGTGATAAGTTCTCTCTTGCTGATGGCAGAGATGTCATGAAAGATGGTATGTCTAAAATGAGCAAATCTAAGCTGAATGGGGTTGATCCTAACGCCATGATTGATAGATATGGAGCTGATACGGTCCGGCTATATATGATGTTTACCTCTCCACCAGAACAGTCGCTGGAATGGTCTGATACTGCGATTGAAGGATCCTCCCGGTTCTTAAAAAAATTATGGCACCTTGCTGTCGGGCGATCCATGTTCATAGAAGATGAGCCATCTCATTTTACAGACGACGAGTTAGCTTTGAGGCAAAAGAGTCATAAGACATTACACAAAGTTACTGATGACTTTGAACGCAGGCAATCATTTAATACGGCTATTGCCGGAGTCATGGAGTTGCTTAATGCAATCCCTGAAACCTTCAAGCTTGAAACTGCAACGCAAGGCCAGCAATATTGCCTGGATGAGGCAATTAGGTTTGCCCTTAAAATGCTATCGCCTATTACGCCTCATATTACTCTGCATATTTGGCAACAGCTTTCAGGCTCAGATGGCAGAGACTTTGAGCTAAGCTGGCCGGCAGTAAAAGAAGAATTTTTAAAAGTAGAAAACTTTCAATTAATTATTCAGGTCAATGGCAAGGTTAGGGGGAAAGAAAATATTTCCATTAATTTAAGTGATGCGTCTATCGAAGAAATAGCTACAAACAATGAGAATGTTAAAAAAATACTGGCAAACGCATCAATAAAAAAGGTAATCTACATCAAAGAAAAATTAATTAACTTTGTAATATAAATGAGCTACATAACAACCTTTGATGACTACCCAATCCACCAAGCTATTGCACCAATAGCAATTCCCAGCACAACTGATAGAAATTTTTATGACAGGTATTGGTTTAATGGATTGGATCCCAACAGTGGATACATCTTTGAAATTGGAATAGGCATTTACCCTAATAGACATATTATGGATGCACATTTCAGCATGTCCTATAATGGCAAACAGTTTTCTTATCATGCAAGTCAAAGATTAAATCCCAATAGAACGCCAATTAAAATAGGTCCTATGACCTTAAACATAGATGAGCCAATGAAAGAGCTAACCTTCTCGCTCACAGACCCAGAAAATAAATTAAATTGCAGCCTTAAGTTTTCTGCAACCTCCGTTGCACATCAAGAACCAAGATCAACAATGTTAGAAGGCGCCAGAACAATTATGGATACTATTCGCTTTACTCAAATGGGGAAGTGGTCGGGGGTAATTAAAACAGAATTAGGAAAAATTACTCCAGAAGAGATATATGGAACTCGTGATAGATCATGGGGAGTCAGACCAATTGGTGAGCCTGAAGCGGGTGCCCCAGGGATGCTCACGAGCGAGCCAGGAGTTTATTGGTGCTGGGCTCCAATACATTTTAAAAACTTTTGTACTCACTTTGGTACCTTTGAAGATCGAGATGGGAAATCAACACAGCTTTCGGGAGATATCCTCCCCCTCTATCAGCATCATTCTGAGATGCCTGAGCAAGGAACTGCAAAGTCGCTCTCTGCTCTAAGCCACTCTATTGAATGGAATACGGGAACCCGTTGGGCGAAAGGAGCCAAAATAAATGGTGTAACAGAAGACGGTCAAGACTTTAAACTGGAGCTTGAAACCATGGGTCCAAAATTTTACTGCAAAGGCATTGGATACCAACATGATGAATGGAAACATGGGGTCTGGAAGGGTGAAGCTGAAACAGGCTATGAGGTTTGGGATTTAGACCAAATCAATGCAGGTGATTACACATTCTTTCACACCCATCAAATTGTTAAAGCCACCCTTGGCGATGAAACAGGGTTCGGCACTCTTGAAAACCTTGTAATTGGAAGACACTCTCCGTCAGGCTTTGATGATTTCTTTGATGGCGCTAAATAAAAAAATTTACTTTGCCGGAATTATTCTAGTTAGTCTCTTGGCTGCTGGATGCCAGCACAAATTTCTCAATAGCGCGGTGATTTCAGTTAGCGCTCTGGAGTTTAGTGAGCAAATTCCCAAGTCATTCCAGGTTAAATCCCAGAAATACTTCTCTGTTGATTCTAAAAAGGATGGGCCTATCTTTTCCATCACTAAATTAACCTTTAAGAAGAAAAATTTCTTTGGCGGTCCTTCGGCGAGATCTCAAGAAATTGAAGTCTTAGGAGAGCTTCAATATAGCACTAGAACTGTTTTGGAGCACAGAGCACAATCGGTATCAGCATCAGCGCAATTACCCTCCAATGAAGCAAGCCCGCAAGGTGAAATGGTGGCCCTCACCCAACTGAAAGGCGAGCTAGAATTTCTTTTGCTAGAGACTCTAATAATGGAGTATCAGTTAGTTGAGAATTAATTGCCTAAATTTTTCTAACTCAAAAAAATACCGCCATTATTTGCTGCACGGAAGCGAATTAATCCTCAAACAAAACATTGCTGACAGCATCTGCCAATCTCTTGAGACCGATGGGTTCCTTGAGAAGATTTTATTAACCCAAGATGAGTTAGAGCAAGCAGAAGAAATAATCATGAGAAATATTGGCGGTTCATTATTTCAAGAAAAATTAATTCTTCACCTGAGACATAGTTCGGGAAAATTTCCTGAGAATATCAAAGCGATACTAGAAAGTAATCATCTCTATCGATCAGAGAACATTAGCCTGATTATTGAATCTAGCTCTGAAAAAACTCCTGCTAGCGGTATGTGGGTTAAAAACATTGATGAGAAAGGGCTCATTGTAGACTGCGGAAAACTAAAAACTGCTGAAGAAAAGCTTTGGTTAAAAAGACAATTAGAATTCTTACCCAAAAATTTGCTGCCTCAATTTGGCGGATCAATCTTTCAAAATAATGAGGGTAATTTGCTTGGGCAAATGAATGAGGTGAACTTATTAAAATTACTCTTTACTAATGAGCAAGATGTTGAAGAAAATGATTCATCAAATATTGTATTCCATTCCGGGCTTAGCGCTTTTGAGCTCGAAGATGTCATTATTGAACAAAATTTTGAGAAGGCCTTGATAACAATTAACTTTTTAAAGGAGCATGACAGGCAAAATTCTGCACCTTTAATCTGGGTGATTGCTAAAATTATTAACTCGTGTCTTGAGTCCATTCAATCTTCAAATAAAAAAGCTGCTTTAATTAAAAGCGGGGTTTGGTCTTCTAAGATTTCAAAATATCTAAGTTTGATTCAGAATGCTAAACCTGAAGATTTTTTTCAATTAAGCGAAGAGATGCTGAAATTAGATCTCATGAACAAAGGAGTGCTTAATGCTAATGTATGGGAGCAAATTGAAAAAATTATTTTACAGCTGCGAGATGCGTCTCAACCGCTTCAGTAAAAATCTTTTTAATACCGAGGTAGTTTTGATCCTTCTCTTGAAAAGAGTAATTGCTACCAACTATTTTAGTAAGCGGCAATAGACCTTTGGTTGAGCTTGTAAGCCAAATAGCTGGAGAAGCATTAAAATCTTTAATATCACATTCCCCTTCTTCAACCCTAAATTCACTAGCGGCCAAGGCCTCTAAAAGAATCTCTCTTGTGATGCCAGGTAAGATATTTTCTGTTAATGCGGAGGTCCTGACTACCCCCTGGTCATTTAGATAAAAAACGTTGCTTGCACCTGCTTCTGTGAGAAAGCCTCCTCGATGCATCACAACCTCATCGCATCCATGTTGCTGCGCTTGATTCATGGATAAGACATTGCCCAACAACGAAGTGGATTTGATGTTGCAATGAGCCCATCGATTGTCTTCACATAACATGGCTGCAATTGGCTTCGCTGAGAAAATAGTTTGAAAGGCGTACCCAAAACGCTCAGCAACAAGATTCTTAGCATAAAGATGGGCTCTAACCTGGTCCACGCCTCTTGATATTTGAAAATATACATATCCATCTTGATCCAGTAACTCGCTGCCGAGTTGGTGCAATTCTGCAACAATCAAATCAATATCAACGCTGATATGAGAAAGTTTCAGACTCCTCTCCAGTCTCTCTATGTGGCTCTGAAAGCATAGTGGTCGACCAGCGAAATACGGGATTACTTCATATACACTATCCGAGAAAGTATAGGCTCGCGATAAGGGGGATACACGAATATCATCCAAGGAACTCATTTGGCCTTGGTAGATAGCAGGAATATTCTTCATCTCAACTAAAAGAAAATAGGCTTGTGATCCAGTAAATTAGTTTTGCAATCAGCCTACCAAAAAAACCTTTCGCTTCGACGCTCTCAATCGCTACAAGTGGAGCTGATAACACAACCCTATCATTAGAAGTAAACTCAATACTCCCAATGATTTGACCAATCTCAATGGGTGCTTGAATGTTATTTTTAAATTTATAGTTAGCTTTAATATTATTAAATTCTGATCTTGGGAGAGTCAGATACAGATCTTCCTGAGAACCCAAGGAAACCTCGCTAGTTTGGCCGCCCCAAACCTTGGCAGAAGTAACCTTTGTATTTTTAGTAACTAATTTTTGGGTTGCAAAAAACCGGAACCCATATTCCAACAATCTCTGTGATGCCGTGAGTCTATCATTTTCTGAGGGGCTGCCAGCAACAACTGCAATAAGGCGCATGTCATTTCTTTTTGCGGACGAAACAAGGCAAAATCCAGCGGAGTCTGTGTGACCAGTCTTCACCCCATCAACACTATCATCTCTCCACAACAACTTGTTTCGATTTAATTGGCGTATTCCTCCAAAGGTAAACTCCTTTTCTCTATATGTTGCATAGTGATCAGGAAATTTATTAATCAACGCTTTGGTTAAATTTGCTAAATCTTTGGCGGAGGTAAAATGATTGGGATCAGAGA
>DEOR01000017.1:21903-39064 GCA_002358345.1 Proteobacteria bacterium UBA3413
ATCTGATCAGCGATTACATAACCACTCATTACTTTAGTCATGCTGGCAGGAGCTATCTGATTGTCTGAATTAAATTCTGCTAAAACAGTATTGGTGCTAGCCTCAAGAAGAATATAGCTACTTAAATCTAATGTAGGTGCCTGAGGAACCATAGACTGAGCTGCTAAATCAATGCAAAGCGGAAAAAGGAGTAGGGAGCAAGTTAAGTTTTTCATAATATAAGGCTTAGAATTCTAGGGATAAATCATACACGGCTTTGGCATAAAAATGACTGCGATTGTATTTTGTAATTGCAATAAAATTATCATCGCCAATATAATAAGTATCTTTTTTCTTTGCTAACAGAAGGGTTTGGGTGACCCTGATATGGTCTGGATCGCGAAGATCATTCAAAGACATTAACTCGTCAAGACTCATATTATTTTTTTGGGCGATATCTAGCAGAGAATCACCCTCTTGCACTTTATATTCTTTCTCTTCGCTTTCAATAAACATTAATAGCATAAACTTTAATGACTGATGGTCCGTGCTATATGGCTTGCTAACATTATTGAGCTGAACTTCCTCCACAATATTTCCATCTCTTTTCCAACCATGTACTTTTAAATAATTTGCCACACTCGCAACTGCGTCAGGAACTGAGTTAAATAGATCAGCATATCCATCCCCGTCATAGTCGATGGCATATGCTCTATAGCTTGAAGAGATAAATTGGCCATACCCCATAGCTCCAGCGTATGAACCTTTGATAGAAAAAATATCTAAGTTATTTTCTTGAGCAAGTAGAAAAAATTGAACCAGCTCACTCTTAAAAAACTTGGACCGCCTTGGAAAGTCAAAACCTAAGGTTGCAAGACTATCCAAAACTCTGTGACTGCCCTTAATTTTTCCATATCTTGTTTCTACACCAAGAATAGATGTGATGATTTCTTTGGGTACTCCAAATTCATCTTCTACCCTCTTCAATAGATCTGCATTTTCAAATATAAAAGCCTTGCCATTGGCAATTCTTTTTTCTTCTAAGAAGAGTTTTCTGTACCTGTCCCATGTCCAAGTAAATTCAGCTGGTGATGATATAGATTCAAGAATGTTGTCTTGCTTTTGAGCAGACTTAAGGACTTGAATCACATAATTTCTATCAAAGTCATGCTCGGTTACCAATAAATTAATTACATCCACTGCTTCTGGATGCTTTGAATAATCAGCAAAGCTAAAGCTAGCAAAGAAAATACATATAAATAGCAAGTGTTTCATTGTGGTAAGAACTTTTTATGGGTTGCCATAGATGTAATTATGCCAAAAGCAAAAAATAATGACATCAGTGAGGAGCCCCCTTTACTAATAAAAGGTAGGGGCATGCCAACTACCGGGAGCAAACCAACAACCATGCATAAATTAATGATTAAATTTGCAGCAAAAGTTAGCGATAAGCCGCCAATCACTAGTCTGCAGAATCTATCTCTGGCGGTCAAAGCTAGATAGAGGCATCTCATTAAGATAAAAAAATAAATGCTTAGCAATAACAAGATACCGATAAAACCAAACTCTTCACCAATAACAGAAAAAATAAAATCTGTTTTTGTTTCAGGTAAAAAATTTAACTGAGTCTGAGAGCCATTTCCAAAGCCCTTGCCAAAAATACCTCCTGAACCAATAGCAATTTTTGATTGCATAATATTCCAGCCGGCACCAAATGGATCAGATTCTGGATTAAAGAGGGTGGCAATTCTTTGCCTTTGAAAGGGCTCCAATAAAACATTCCATATGAGTGGAGAGCTAATGACCAGCAGAACAAACGCACCTCCAATAAAAGACCAGCTTAAACCAGATAAAAATAGTACAGATAGTCCTGATAGAGCTACAATCAACCCCGTTCCTAGGTCTGGCTGCCGCGCCACTAAAAAAAATGCTAAAAAAATAATGCTCAATGTGATACTCACCTCTCGCGCCTGAATAGGTAATTTTTTATCGCCGAGGAAGTTAGCTAAAAAAATAGGTAAGGCGAGCTTTAAAAGCTCAGATGATTGAAATGATACAGGCCCAAGCCTAATCCACCTTTGAGCGCCATTAATTTCTGGACCAAATAAAAAAGTAATTCCAAGAAGTAAAACAGCAAAAACAAGGAAAAGAAAAGACGTCCTGCGAAATAGATCAGGATCTGGTTGGCTGACTGAAATCATGATAAGCAAACCTAATAAGACATACGCTGATTGCCTGAGAATGATAGATAAATCAGCATTAGATGCTGAATATAAAAAAAATAAACCCAAAATTGAAAGCAAACAAATGCTAAAAAATAAATACGGGTCAAAATATATTTTTGTAAGCTTATTGTTCATTTAGCAAACTCTTTAAAACTTCTATAGCAACTGGTCCTGCAACTGCCCCGCCACTTTCGCCATTCTCAATAACTACTGATACAGCATATTTAGGGTTAGGCATTGGCCCAAAGGCAATAATGATGGAGTGATCTCGCAAGAGTTCCGAACCCCTTAAATCTTGATAAGCTTCCTTGCTATCAAGGCTCACCAATTCAGCTGTACCAGACTTTCCTGCAACTTTAAAATTTTTTAGATCTCTGATGCTCCTAGCTGTTCCAAGATCACTCTCAATAACACCTGTGAGAGCATCATGTAGATTAATCCAATCCTTGTTATCAAGTAAAACCTGATCATTATTTTGTATGACGCCATCCGATAACGCTAACTGAACAATAGAGGGGGTAACTGCTCTTCCTTTATTCGCAAGAATTGAGGCGTAATTTGCAAGCTGCATTGGAGTCGCAACCATATACCCCTGACCAACTCCAATATTAACTGTATCGCCGGTAAACCAAGGGATGTTTAGATTGTTGTATTTCCAATCAGGTGTAGGAAGAAAAGCCCCATCTTCATCAAAACAATCGCCGCATACTTTCGCGCCAAAACCAAAAGATGCAAGATAAGAAGCTAACTCTTGCATATCAGATTGATAGGCTAATTTAAAAAAATAGGTGTTAGAGCTAACTAAAAGTGCTTTTTTTAAATTTACATTTTTATGCCCGCCTTTATTCCAGCCACGATAAATTCGCCCGTTCTCAGGAAGCATAAAAAATCCTGGATCATCAATTTCTTCTTCCCATCGAACTAATTTCTTGGTCAAACCAAACATTGCTATCGCTGGTTTTATTGTCGATGCAGGAGGGTACCGCCCTTGCAAAGCTCTATTAAAAAATGGTTTACTGGGATTTGTAATAATCTCTTGAAATTCAGCTGCCGTCATTCCATTTGCGAGCTTATTAATCGAATAGCTGGGAGCGCTAAATAATACATTAATGCCTCCCGATTCTAAATCAATAGCTACAACACCGCCTTTTCTCGACCCAAAAGCCTTTGCTGCGCTCATCTGCGCTGAAATATCTAAGTGAGTATAAATGTCCTCCCCTGGCACTGCAGGCTCAACTTCTAAAACTTTACCCAACTGGCCGCGAGAATTAATCTCATACACTGTTTTGCCATAAGTGCCTGAGAGCATTTGATTGTATGTTTGCTCAAGACCAGTGACTCCTTGAATCAAGCCATTCGCATAAACTAATTCAGTATCTTGCCAGTGACTTCGGGGCATATTAAGCAATAAACCATCTCGATCCCCTGTTCTCGATGTATAGCCCAAAACATGTGAAAAAATTTTAGGATGGTCACTCATTCTTCTATATCGCTCGCCTATAAAGGCATCCTTGAATGCAAATCGACGAACACCAAATCGTGCAATCTCTTCAGATGATAAATTCTTTTTCAAAACAAGCTCTTTATTCACAAAAGCCTTCTCTTTAAATTTTTCAAGGTATTGAGTCGCCTCTGATTCTGAAAGATGAATTACAGGTTTTATCAGTTGCAGAAAACTCTCAACATCATCAATGGAACTGGGCTTAGTGATTAAATCAAAAGTTTTAATATTTCTAACAATGCCATGTCCATTTCGATCAAAAATCTCTCCTCTGAGAGGCTGGATGGGAACCGAGTAAGTTTTATTGTTCAGAGCTGCTAGCTCATAATCTGAGTAACTTGATACCTGTAATAAAAAAACTTGATTTAGCACAACCAAGAAACTCAAGCCAATAAACAGAAAAATAAATATCGCTCTAGATGAAAAATTATTCTTTTCTACTTGTCGCTCTTCAAAAATCATTACTTATGATAAGGGTGGTTGCGATTGATTGTGCTGGCTCTAAAAATTTGCTCTATCAATAAAATTTTAAACAGCCTATGAGGAAAAGTGAGAGCTGACGCCGATAAAATTAAATCTGATTTTTGAAGAAGGCTGGGTGCAG
This sequence comes from Proteobacteria bacterium UBA3413, assembly GCA_002358345.1. Taxonomy (GTDB): domain Bacteria; phylum Pseudomonadota; class Gammaproteobacteria; order Magnimaribacterales; family D2472; genus D2472. The sequence goes on from DEOR01000017.1 coordinate 26,213, forward strand.
CCCCATAAGATCCTCCAATAATCATAGTGATATTGCAAGCAAGATCTATTTTTTCTTGAAATAGTGTGGCCAAAGCCTTGCTCGAAATTAGGTCGCCCTTCCTATCCCATAAGACGACATAGGAATCAGGATCTATATGATTGATAATCTCCAGGGACTCATTTTGAAGGATAAGTTCTCTTGAGGCTGCTTTAGAAGCTGTCGGCTTAACCTCTACAAAGGATAACTTAATATTGCCAGGGATCTGTTTGCAGTAAAAAACTAATGCTTTTTTTTCCCAATCGGCAGGCTTGTGAGAAATGCTAAGAATCTTACATTTCATTAAGCTGAAATCAGTGTTGTTTCACCCCATAAGCTTTCTAGATCATAAAACTCCCTAGTATCTTGCTGCATAACATTTACCACTACATCGCCACAATCTATCAAAACCCACTCTGAGTCTTCCTGTCCCTCAACGCCAATGACATGTAATTGATTGCTCTTTACTGCCTCAATAATCTTGTTGGAAACAGCTTTAGCATTTCTTGAAGAGGAGGCTGTTGCAATAATGAACCAGTCAGCAAAACCTGAGACACCACGAATATCAAGGGCCAAAACATCTTTTGCCTTCATATCATCCAACGTATCAAGACAAATAAGTTTTAAATCAGAATTTTTCATAAAAATAATTCACCGTCTGGTGTCTTTTGGGGTTGTTAAAATATATATTGATTGTAGGTTCAAGCTTAAGTTCAGAATATCTAACTTACGTCAATAAATCTATTAATAATTTCTACTTTAATATGTTCTTTCGGTAAATCTTTTGATTAAGATATAAATATGGACTTTATAAATGCTCTTTTTTTCTGGTTTGCAGCACATCCCTCCGTATTGATTGGATTAGGGGTTTCTTCAATCTTTATCTTTATCTTAAGTCTGCTCGGGGTAAGTTGGTTCGTAGCGCAGATTCCAGAAGATTATTTTTTAACAACAAAAAGAAGTCCTAGCGGATTAGAAAAGAAGGCTCCTGTCCTGAGATTATTGCTATTAATTGGGAAAAACTTTCTTGGAGTTTGCCTGATTGCAGGTGGCTTGCTTATGCTTGTGCTGCCTGGGCAGGGCTTGATAACAATAATAACTGGTCTGTTGCTAATCGATTACCCAGGAAAATTTCAATTGGAGCAAAAAATAGTTTCCATACCGTCGGTATTGAGAACTTTGAACTGGATAAGAAGAAAAGCAAAAAAACCTCTGCTCAAAAGAAATTCTCATATCTAATCAAGTAAGATATATTTTTTGTGACTGGAAATAGAGAAAAATAATTTAATCAAATAGATGGTAGGGAGTGATTATGGAAATTGAGAATAGAAAATGGATTTTAAAAGAAAGGCCTCAAGGTCTCGTAAAGGATTCAGATTTTGAATTGATCGCTGAAACTCTCCCTGCGATAAATGAAGGTGAAATTCTTATTGAAAACTTGTATCTCTCTTTTGATCCAACCCAAAGAGGATGGCTCAATGATGTCCCAGGCTATCTTCCTCCTGTTCAAATAGGGGAAGTGGTTCGTTCCGGTGGAATGGGTCGAGTGATTGAATCAAAGAATGCGGCATACAATGTTGGCGATTTGGTATTTGGATTTGTAGGCTGGCAGAGCCACTGCATTACAAAAGCAGAAGACGATGACAGGTTTAGAGTTATTCCTGAGCTTCTTCCAATACCTACCATGTTAAATGTGATGGGCACTACAGGAATAACAGCTTACTATGGCCTGCTTGAACTTGGAAAGCCTCAGCCAGGAGAAACAGTATTGGTTTCTGGGGCTGCCGGAGCCACCGGATCAGTTGTTGTACAGATTGCCAAGCTCAAAGGATGTCATGTCATTGCAATAGCTGGCGGCAAAGAAAAATGTGACTGGCTTAAAGAAGCTGGGGCTGATGATGTGATTGATTATAAAAATTCTAATGTCCATGAAGAATTGCCTAAAATAGCAAAAAATGGAATTGACATATATTTTGATAACGTCGGTGGCGATATTTTGGAGACGGTATTGTCTCACATCAATATAAATGCCAGGGTTCTGTTATGCGGGGGAATTTCCTCAGGCTATGATGCATCGACCTTACCAGATGGACCAAGAAACCTTTTTTCGCTAATTATTAAAAGAGCAACCATGCAAGGGTTTCTAGTGCTTGATTATCTTCCTCGATCACAGAAAGCTTTAGAGGACATAGCGTCCTGGATCCTAGAGGGCAAGCTGCAACATAGAGAAGATATTCAAGAGGGGATTGAAAACTGTCCGCAAACTTTAAATAGGCTATTTACTGGTGACAATAAAGGCAAGCAACTCCTTAAAATTTAAGTAGAGTTTTCTGAAATTTTATTCACTAGCTTCGAAAGAATATTCATGCGCTGAGTTGCGTCGAAAGCTTCAAGTACATTTTGTTTCTGCTCGGCAGACAATGGAATCAGACCAGCCAAATGATAGCTAACAGATTCTGCAGATAATAAATCTATATCTAATGGCAAAGATTTGATGGATGGATGCTCTTTGAGCTGAGTGAGCACATTAATTAGATCGGGGAATTGAGCTAGAACTGCTTGGTCGTCAACCGCAGGTGGTGTGATTGGTGCTATTGACCCAGAATGCAAGCCTGACTCGTCCTGCTCAACTGACTTAATAGAAACTTTTTGAGCTCCCTTCACTGTGATCCCCAATAATCCATTCGGCAACTGATTAAAATCAATGATTTCAACATAAGTGCCTTGAGATAAAAAGCTATCTCCATTTTCATTGTTTTTGCTAAGGGTGATGACGAAACCAGAATCTGCGCTCATGCACTTTTTGACCATTGCGAGGTACCTTGGCTCAAAGATCTGCAGAGATTGAATAGTTCCTGGGAGAACTACTATACCGATTGGAAAAATGGGAAATTTATTTAGCTTTAATGAGTTCAATTAATGGGTCCGATATTTTTTTACTGTCTTTGTTACTCATGATCAGAATAACACCAAAGTTATCAAGGTGACGTTTTAATTCTTCCAGCAACATCTCTAAAGAGGTTAATTCATGAGGGTCATTGGAGGTGCTGGAGAGATTGAGCCATAATGTTTTATCTAAAGACTCAGCACTTTTATAGAGATCTGTGCCATGAAATCCGCCTGACATAGTATTGGAACCTAGCTCAATGATCCCCAAAATTTTCTGATCAAATAAACCTTTAGCCATGGCCGTGGTACTGGCTATTGCTGTGGGATGATGTGCAAAATCATCAATAACAATGAAATCTTGATCGTGATAGATTGTTTCAAATCTTCGCTTAACTCCTGTAAAGCTCTCAAGTGCCTTAAATGAATCTCGGGGAGCCACACCATGCAAAAAAGCAGCATACATTGCCATTATAGCATTTTGATAATTATGCATGCCGTTGAAGGGTAGTGTATTTAGGTTAAATATTTCATTGCCAAAACTTAAAATATTTTTTGTCATGTCTATTGCGATGGTTTCTATAGTGCCAATTTTATGCACATGAGACCAGTAACCCATATCCATTAATGCGCTCATATTATCACCTTCAGGGCGAATTAAGATATTGCCATCAGCTGGGATGGTTCTAATGACATGATGAAATTGCTTTAAAATGTCCAAAAGATTGGAAAAGATATCCGCGTGATCAAATTCAATGTTGTTCACAATCAAGGTATCAGGATGATAGTGAACAAACTTTGAGCGCTTATCAAAAAATGCTGAGTCATACTCATCCGCTTCTATAACAAAGATGTCTGCACTCCCCAATTGCGCAGATGATTTAATGGATTGACTAACGCCTCCAACCAAATAACCGATATCTACCGATTGATGTTGAAAAATTTCGCATAGCATAAATGAAGTAGATGTTTTGCCATGAGTTCCTGCAACTGCAATGACTTGTCTGCCTTCTATCAGCTCACCAAGCATTTGAGGGCCTGAGGTAAAAGGGAGTTTATAGCTTAAAATATACTCAACACTAGGATTACCTCGACTCAAGGCGTTCCCAATAACAAATAAATCTGCCGCTGGAAGGTTAGTCGGATCGTAACCCTGAATCATCTCAACACCAAGACGTTGCAATTGATCAGACATAGGTGGGTAAAATTGTTGATCTGCCCCAGAAACCTGATGCCCTTTCTCTACTAATATTTGCGCCAAGCCACCCATGAAGGTTCCGCAAATCCCAAGGATATGAATTTTCATATTTAAATATTTTTAGCTAACATTTGCTACCATAGACCAAATTAATTGATTTATAAACCTATGAAAAAAAATGCTTTTTATGCACAGTCTGGAGGGGTAACCTCTGTAATTAATGCCTCGGCAAGCGCGGTAATCCTGGAGGCAAAAAAATATCCACAAATTGGAAAAGTATTTGCTGGCAAGAATGGAATACTGGGCGCTCTAAGGGAGGAGTTAATTGATACCTCCAAGGAATCAAAAAAATTTATAGAAGATTTGCAGTTTCGTCCAGGTGGAGTGTTTGGCTCTTGCAGATATAAGCTTAAAAGTATTGATGAAAACCTCAAAGAATATCAACGACTCATTGAAGTTTTTAAGGCTCATAATATTGGATATTTTTTTTATAATGGTGGAAATGATTCTGCAGATACTGCGCTTAAAATTTCTCAAATCAGCAAGAAGCTAGGTTACCCCTTGCAGTGCATTGCAATCCCAAAAACTGTTGATAATGATTTGGCAGTTACGGACTGCTGCCCGGGATTTGGATCTGTAGCAAAATATGTGGTTACCTCGACTATTGAGGCTGCGTTAGATGTTGAATCTATGTGTGAAACCTCAACCAAGGTCTTCGTGCTTGAGGTAATGGGGAGACATGCTGGATGGATTGCAGGCTCCAGTATTTTGGCCCAAGAGAGTCATCCTGGCGCCCCGCACATTATTTTACTACCTGAGGTAATTTTTAATCAGTCAAAATTTCTTGCGAAAGTCAAAAAAACTGTAGCTGATCATGGTTTTTGTGTGATCGTTGCATCAGAGGGCATTAAAAACTCTCGAGGTAAATTCTTAGCAGAATCAAGCTCTAAAGATGCATTTGGTCATAGTCAACTTGGCGGCGTTGCTCCTAGGTTAGCAGAGCTCATTGAGCAAAAATTAAAGCTCAAAAACCACTGGGCCGTTGCTGATTATCTCCAACGAAGCGCCAGTCATCTTTCATCAGGGGTTGATAGAAAACATGCCTATGAAGTTGGGAAAAGAGCGGTTCAATATGCAGCTGAGGGGATGAATGGCGTCATGCCAATTATCAAAAGAATAAATGATGCGCCTTACAAGTGGAAAGTTATCCCTGCTCCTTTGAAGAAAATTGCCAACCTTGAAAAAAAACTACCCGCAAGCTTTATTAGTCAAGATGGTTTCAGCCTAACAAGCAAAGCTAAGGCTTACTTTCGACCATTAATAGAAGGCGAAACAGGTCCTAGAAAAACAATGGCCTATAAGCCTGGAAGAATGCAGATGGTTGAGAAGAAATTAAAGCCCTGGGCCTAGGGCATTAAGCTTGCCAATAATATTTTTCAATTCTTGCTGCAGCTCTAATTTATCATCTTCATTTAAAAAATATCCGAAAGGGACTTGCTTGCCTTTAGATTGAAAAAAGAGATATCGAATGTCACGAGCATCTACCTCCACATTTAAAGTAGTGAAGCTTCTAAACTCCTCCCATTCGAACTCTTTTATGAGGCGCCCTCTTTCTAGCTTAACTCTTTCGTTCGTAATAAAGATTAACTCTCGTTGCTGGCTCCAGCGAAAGCTCAAGTAAAAGCAAGTCAAAACCAAAGTGATCTCTAGCGCGGCAAAGGGTAGAATTAAAATTGCCCCCATAAAGAAAAAAAATATTCCTACCATCAAGCATACAAAAGTTAAGCTGCTAAGAAAAATGAATCTTGCCTTGCCTTCAAGGGAGCTATTAGGCGTCACCTCTACTAAAAAGTTGTTTTCGCTAGTTTCTTGAATCTGAATCATATTACAATGGTATTTATGGTAGCTCGCAAAGATTTTAACCGATATATGATGCCGGTATACAAGCCTGCAGAATTTATTCCTTTAAAGGCTAAGGGATCTTTTGTTTGGGATAAACAAAAGAAAAAATATATAGATTTTGCCTCAGGTATTGCTGTTTCTAGCCTTGGTCACTGCCATCCTGAGCTCAACAAGGCCTTGCTCGAACAATCAAAAAAAATCTGGCACTTGTCTAACGTACTAACAAATGAACCGGCGCTAAAATTAGCCAAAATCTTATGCAACAAAACTTTTGCTGAGAAAGTATTTTTCTCAAATTCTGGTGCAGAGGCAATTGAAGGGGCTATAAAAACAGCTCGCAAACATGCTTATGTAAATATCAGTAAAAAGAAGAATGGTATTGTTGCATTTTCTGATGCCTTTCATGGGCGAACAATGATGGCAATAGCGCTCAATGGATCTGATCGATTTGTAGAGGGTTTTGGGCCTATGCCTGGAGGGATTACACATCATCCATATAATGAAATAAAAAATCTTGAGAAGGCAATCAATAAAAATACAGCTGCAGTTGTGATTGAGCTTGTACAAGGAGAAGCGGGCATAATTAAAGCAAAAAGAGACTTTATTCAAAAAATTAAAAGGCTCTGCAAGGTGCACAAAGCCCTCATTATTGTTGATGAAGTCCAATCTGGTGCTGGCAGAACAGGCACTTTATTTGCTTATGAGCAATTTGGGATCAAGCCTGACATTATGTGTTGCGCTAAAGGAATTGGAGGTGGTATTCCTATAGGAGCAATCTTAACCTCCACTAAAATTGCTGAATGCATGCAACTTGGATCTCACGGATCAACTTTTGGAGGCAATCCATTGGCGTGTGCTGTTGCTGAAAAAGTGATGACACTTCTTTCAAAGAAAACTTTGCTGAATGGTGTAAAAAAGAAAGAAGCCATCTTTGTTGAGGAGCTTAAAAATATTAATAATGAATTTAAATGCTTTGAAGAAATTAGAAGCTCGGGCTTGTGGATAGGATGCAAATTAAATGTTCGAGAAAACTTTAACTTGGACACCATGATGAGTGCCTGTTATGCCAAAGGGTTGATGATTCTAAAAGCTAATAACAATACGATTCGCATTGCGCCTAGTCTAATTATTGAAGATAAGGTGATTCGAGAAGGTCTTAAGATTTTGAGGTCTGCTATTCAGGAGCAACTTCAGCATCAGCAGTGATCTCAAGCACCTGATCCACTTTTCTGTAGCCCTGAGGTAGCATCATGCCTCTTTTTGCTCTGGTAGAAATATAATTTTCTAAATCTTTCAATTTTAAAGACATGAACCGTTTGCCGCTATGAATCTGCAAGGTACTAGAATCTGATAGCAAGCAGATAAAGCTCATTGATTCTTCGCCGGCTAGCAGTTTAGGTTTTGGGATATTGATAATCTTATTGCCCTTACCTTTCGGAAGGACTGGTAGCTCAGACACATCAAAAATTAACATGCGCCCTATCGATGAGATCGCAACAATGTGCTTATGAGAATCTTCTAAAGGCACCGGGGGTAATAATGCAGCCTTCTCTGGCAACTTCATGAAAGCTTTGCCTTTCTTTTGATTGGATATGGCATTCGATAGCTCACTAACAAAACCGTAGCCTGCAGAGTTTGCAATCAAGATTTTTGATGAGTCTGCGCCAATCGCTGCCCCAATGAAAGTTACCCCAGATGCAGAGGCCACCCTTCCGGTTAACGGCTCTCCTAAGCCTCGTGCAGAGGGCAAAGAATGTGCAGCAAGAGCAAAAGCTTTGCCTCCAGAGTCAAAGAAAACTGCAGATTGATTGTTTTTACCTTTTGCAAAATGCTGCAAACTATCATCACCCCTAAACGTTAATCCTGTTGGGTCAATATCATGTCCTTTAGCAGATCTGATCCATCCACCTTTCGATAAAACGACTGTCACTGGCTCAGAGGTAACCATCTCTTCTTCAGAAAACGCTTTTGCTACCGATATAGACTCAATAGGAGAGTTCCTAACATCTCCAAAATTTTGTTTAATCTCTAACAGCTCATTTTTAATGTAGGTTTTAAGCCTAGCTTTAGACTTAATAATTTTTTCTAGCTCTGCGCGCTCTAATTCTAAATGGCCTTTTTCTTCTTCCAGCTTAAGTTGTTCAAGCTTAACCAGTTGTCTAAGCCTAATTTCTAAAATTGCATGTGTTTGAATCTCTGAAATTTTAAAAGCTTTCATTAACTCTTTTTTTGGCTCATCACTATTCCTAATAATATGAATCACCTTGTCCAGATCAAGGTATACAATCAGAAGTCCTTCTAGAATATGGATTCGGTCATCCACCTGATCAAGTCGATGCACAAGCTTTCTCATGACTGTGTGCTGCCTGAAAGCGAGCCACTCTGAAATTAGATCATTCAAAGCAAAGACACGCGGCGAGCCTTTGAGACTAATAAGATTGATGTTTGCTCTGTAATTTTTTTGAAGATCTGTGGTTGCGTACAAATGATTCATGACCTCTGAAGCATCCACCCTATTTGATTTTAAAGTCACCACTAATCTAACCGGCTCTTTATGATCTCCCTCATCCCTGAGATCAACCACCATGGGTATTTTTTTCTTGTACATTTGATCGGCTATTTGCTCTAGAATCTTTGAACCCGACGCTTGATGAGGCAAGGCATTGATGACAATATCACTACCTTCAGTAACCCATTGAGCTCGAATTTTAAAACCACCTCGCCCAGTCTCATACATTTCCAACAACTCTTCATCAGACGCAATAAGAGGTGCATTATTACTAAAATCAGGGCCTTTGATGAACTCCATCAACTCTTTGGTTGAGGCTTTGGGGTTGTCTAAAAGATGTATACAAGCATCCAGCACTTCTTGAATATTATGAGACGGTATATCAGTGGCCATACCCACAGCAATTCCAGTTGTGCCATTCAATAGAATACTTGGAATTTTTGCTGGCAAGATTGTTGGCTCCAATAATGAACCATCAAAATTAGGCTGCCAGTCTACCGTACCTAATTTAAGCTCTGATAAAAGCAGATCTGCAAATCCTGTTAATTTTGATTCGGTATATCGCATAGCAGCAAAAGATTTGGGGTCATCTTGAGTGCCCCAGTTCCCCTGACCATCTACTAGTGGGTATCTAAAAGAAAAGTTCTGAGCCATAAGCACCATGGCTTCATACGCAGCACTGTCACCATGAGGGTGAAATTTACCAATAACATCTCCAACAGTCCTGGCTGATTTTTTATATTTAGAGCCCGCATTTAAGCCTAATTCACTCATCGCATATAAAATTCGTCTTTGCACAGGCTTCATGCCGTCTCCAACATGAGGTAATGCCCTGTCTAATATGACGTACATTGCATAATTTAAATATGACTCTTCTGCATACTCCTTGAGGCTAATTGAACTGATATTTTGATTAGTTTCCATAATTAAACTGTGGCAATTTTTCCTCTTTTTTCTAACCATTCTTTTCGAGCTCCTGCATTCTTTTTAGAAAGCAGAAGATCCATCATGCTATTTACATTATCAGATGGGCTGACCGTTAGTTGGACCAGTCTTCTTGTCTTAGGGTCCATGACAGTTTCTCTTAACTGAGAGGGGTTCATCTCCCCTAAACCCTTAAATCTCTGAATATCTATTTTTGGTTTACCGGGCTTGGATTGTAAAGTTTTAATGATGGAATCTTTCTCGTCTTCATCAAGGGCATAAAAAACTTCCTTAGCACAGTCAATTCTAAATAATGGGGGCATGGCTACATAGATATGGCCGGCAAGAACTAATGGTCTGTAATGTCTTAAAAATAAAGCACATAACAAGGTAGCGATATGTAAACCATCTGAATCAGCATCTGCCAGAATGCAGACCTTGCCATATCTAAGCGATGAAATATCAGGGCTGCCTGGATTCACGCCTATGGCAGTAGAGATATCTTTAATTTCTATGGATTTAATGATCTCGCTACTTTCAAGATCCCATGTATTTAGTATTTTGCCTCGTAAAGGCATGATGGCTTGAAATTTCCTTTCTCTTGATTGCTTGGCTGAGCCGCCCGCAGAATCTCCTTCAACAAAAAACAACTCTGTCTCCTCAAGATTTGTGCTGTTGCAATCTGACAGCTTGCCTGGTAGTGCCGGACCTTGAAAGGTCTTCTTTCTATCCACGACTTTAGTTTCTCTGGTTCTAGCTTGCGCAGAAGCAATGGCAAGTTCTGCTAATTTTTCTCCTTCTTCGGTGTGCTGATTAAACCAAATGCTTAGAACATCTTTTGTGGTTGAGTTCACAAAACCCTGATGATCCTTGGAGTCCAATCTCTCTTTAGTTTGCCCGGAAAACTGTGGATTGGTCAGCTTTGAGGAAACCACAAAAGTGCTATGTTGTATAACATCATCAGACGTAATTTTTAGCCCCTTGGGTATTAAATTTCTAAATTCACAAAACTCCTTCACTGCATCAAGTAGCCCTGCTTTAAAACCATTTAAATGGGAGCCACCCTGAGCCGTTGGAATTAAGTTCACATATGATTCACCCATTAAATTTTTTGCTGGATTCGTCGACCAGTTCAGAACAAAATCAAGCGCATTGTCCTTGGTCAGCTTGCTGCAAGAAATTGACTCCTCTAACAGCAAATCAATGCCTTCAGAGGCCTCGGATAAGTATGAAATTAAGCCATTCTCATAATTCCATGAAATTTTTTCTCCATTCTTCTCATCCGTGTATTGAATGTTTAAGCCTGGGCATAAAACTGCTTTAGCCTTAAGAAGATGTTTGAGAGGATCTGTTTGAATTTTTACTGTTTCAAAATATTGAGGATCAGGCTGAAAATAGATAGTCGTTCCAGAATTTCTAACCCCTACTTCCCCAACTTCCTGGAGTTCAGATTTCTTTTCTCCGCCTTCAAAAGTCATTTCAAACTGCTTGCCGCCACGCTTAATTTCGACTAATAATTTTTGTGAAAGAGCATTTACCACTGATACCCCGACCCCATGAAGTCCCCCTGAAAAACTATAGTTTTCGCCTGAGAATTTAGCTCCCGCATGGAGCTTGCACATGATCAGCTCGACACCAGAGACTTTGTGCTCTGGATGAATATCGATAGGCATGCCGCGACCATCATCGCCAACAGAGATGCCTCCATCCTTAGTTAAAATAACTTTAATTGTTGAGCAATGGCCTGCCAATGCCTCATCAATAGAATTATCTACAACCTCCTGAATTAGATGATTTGGGGATGTTGTGTCTGTGTACATACCCGGTCTTTTTCGAACCGGATCAAGGCCAGATAGAACTTCTATCGATTGTGAATCGTAATCTTTTGCCAATTAAACTGTCCTGTAAATATCTAGCTAAATCTTGGTGAACTTTTAGGTAATATTCTACTCTAACTAATCTAACTAAATTGAAACAAATGCATTAATTTAGGAGATTTTTTGGCAATGCATTAAAATATTGGAATTGACATTGGGAGCCTAAAAGAGGTTTAATGTTAGCACTGTAAACATTCAGATATATTATGAAATCAAAATATTTTATTACACTTCTTGCGCTCTTTAGCACTGCTGCAAACGCAGATAGCCTCCTAGATATTTATAATGATGCATTAGAAAATGATCCTCAGTATAGATCGGCTGAATTTTCGTACTTATCAGGAAAAGAAATTAAGGTTCAAGGTCGCGCTGGTCTACTGCCAAGCCTGAGTATAAACGCTCAAACTAACTGGAATGAATACTACCAGGGTGGCAATCTCCAGAACGAATATAATAACTTCAATGCCTCAGCTAGGATGACGCAGCCTCTGGTGCGTCTAGATAGTTGGTTTAAATATCGACAATCAAAATTTTTAACTGATGCTGCTGAAGCAGATTTTGCATACTCTCAGCAAGCATTAATTGTTAGGACTGCTGAGCTCTACTTCAATGTATTGAGGGCTATTGATAATCTCAATGCTGCTAGATCGGAAGAAAAGGCAATCCAAAAACAATTAGATCAAACCAGCCAAAGATACGAAGTAGGTCTTTCAGCCATCACCGAGGTCCAAGAAGCTCAGCTGGCATTTGACCTTAGCATGGCCTCGCGGATCAGAATTGAGGGCAGTGTTTATACGGCTCAAGAAGCTTTAAATGCCTTAATTGGAAGAGAGGTCTTATCGCTAGATGGCCTAGTAAATGATCTGAGCGTCTCGAATCCAGTTCCAGCCTCTAAAGAAGAATGGGCAAGAAAAGCTGTAGAGAATAACTTTAGATTAAAAGCAGCTAACCTAAGAAAATATGCTTCTAAAAATAATGCACGCAGTGTTGCATCAAACCATTTGCCTAAAGTGGATATTGTCGGCACTCAATCTGAATCAGAGACTAACCAATATGCCTATGATGGTCTGAATACTGGCGGGGCTTTCAATATTACTGTCCCAGATGAAACTCAAAGAGATACATATAGCTTGCAACTTTCTATGCCCATCTTTCAAGGCGGAGCAGTGATCTCCAGAACTAAGCAAGCCTATGCTGAATCAAATAAATCTTCAGAGGATGCTTTATTTGCTGAGCGAGGTGTCATCCAAGATGTTAGAAGTCAGTACTCCAATGTGATGACATTGGTAGCAAATATAAGAGCTCAAAAACAAGCTGTTATCTCTGCATCAAGTGCCCTAGAAGCAACTCGGGTTGGCTACGAAGTTGGAACAAGGAATATTGTTGACTTGCTCCAAGCTGAAAAAAATCTTTACAGTGCAGATAGAAATCTGGCTAATGCGAAATATGACTACTTAATCACAACCCTTAAATTACATCTAGCGGCTGGAACATTGAGCCCAGAAAACCTTATAGAGATAAATAACTTACTCGGATAA
>DEOR01000023.1 GCA_002358345.1 Proteobacteria bacterium UBA3413
ATGACGGGAGGCTCTGGAATTGATAATCTAGTCAACAAGAACGAAAAGAAAGATTCTACTGAGTAGCCTTTGAAAGGCAATCTGCAAAAGTTTTTTCATCAACATTTCCGCCAGAAAGCATTATCAAAGTTCTTGAATTCTTAAACTTCTCTTTATTATCTAGCAAGCATGCCAGGGCAATAGCTCCGCTTGGCTCTAGCTTTAAATTGAGTCGGTTAAAAGCAAAACTCATGGCATTGCAGACCATTTCGTCGGAAGTAGAAAGACCTTTAACACCAAAATGTTGATTAATAGCAAAAGGTATTTCTCCGGGGGTTGAGGTCATGATACCGTCACATAAGCCCCCTCGATTTACATCCACGGCAACGCGGGTATTTTTTTCAAACGACTGCTGATGATCATTCCACTCTTCTGGCTCAGCGGTAAAGACATTGCACTGAGGATTGATATGTTTAATAGAGATGCACGATCCTGCAGTTAAACCACCTCCACCTGCACAAATAATTGCATTATCGAGCTTTGGGTTGTTAACATCATGAATCACTTCATAAGCGGCAGTGCCTTGGCCATAGATTGTCTCTAACGCATCATATGGGTTGATAAGCACAAGATTTCTTTTTTTGGCTATTTCTGCGCTCATCTCCTCTCTGCTTTCTGTTCGACGGTTATAAAAAATGACTTCAGCTCCAAGTTCGCGCGCATTTGCAATTTTTCTTGCAGGAGCATCAGTAGGCATCACCACCGTTGCTGGAGTATTAAAGACTTTTGCTGCATGAGCTACACCTTGAGCATGATTGCCAGACGAGTAGGCAATGACACCTCTTTTGAGCTCATCTTTTGAAAGTCGAGCGATGGCCGAAAGAGCGCCTCTAACTTTAAATGAGCCTGTAATTTGAAGGGATTCAGGTTTAAAAATATATCTTCCGCCCAGTTCTTCATTTAAATCAGGGCAAGTTACTACTTGAGTGTGATGTATGTGCGGAGCAATAATATGATAGGTTTTTACAACCTCATCAAACCAGGTATTTGGCTCCAGTTTCATTATTATTCTCCTTTCTTAGATAGCATATCTCTTATAAAAAATGGAAGGTAGGCAACATAAAATAACAATACAGCCAAAGGAATTGTTCCAATAAGATGGAAGGGCGGATCAGGGAAATAGTCCAGCAAGGTTCCATCAACTGGCCTTTCAAGAAGATACCAATAGTTAGCTGGTGGACCAATAATATGATTTATGAAATACACGATCACTAAAAGCCCTAGAGTTACTCCAATAACTTTTGGAATGTCTGATAGATACGGACGCTCTCTCTTCACCATAATGACATACGCCACTGCCATTAATATCAAACTATGACCCCAAAAAAATGGTGAGTACTCCCCATGCGGAAATCCATAATCTAAATCTGGTGTAGCCAAAGCCATTGTTGCACCAAGGATTCCCCAAAAGTAAGCGCAATGAAATAAAATTTTGGGCGCTTTCTCGTTTAGCAAAAAAATGATTAAAGCTATGGATGACATATCGCACATTTGCAAAGGAAACTCTTCTTTCCATGGCAGTTTAAATAGAAAAATATCATAAATCGGCTGCGTAATCATGTGCAAGATCATTAAGCCAGCAACGATCTTGCCACCTAAAATCTTGCGAGAGCTCACTTGATTTTGAAACAATTTTGGAAAACCAATAATTGCTACTAAACAAATCAACAGCGACAAAAGGTGCTGAGTTCCAAATATTTCAAATGCTGGGTAATTCATTTTAAAACAGTGTTTTGAGACCTATGTTATATCAGACTTTATTGAAAATACATCAATTAGTCATAGTTGTACTTAACACTGCAGCCATATGCCATAGTGGAATCTATACCTAAGGCTTTTTGAGTAATCAGCTGTGGAAGCTGAGAACTGACATAATTCACTGCTTTTGAAAATGAAGCATCAAAAAATTGCATGCCTCTTCCTATGTCATCAATTGCCCCTTTGTATCGCAGTACCCCATTCGCATCAATCATAAACATGTGTGGGGTAGTTTTGGCGCCATAGAGCATACCAATTTCCCCTGATTCATCTAGCAACACATGAGATGGATATGCGCCTCTAGCAACAGTTAGCTCATTGGCTTTGCTTGGACTAACGTGCCCTTGATCCCCAGGTGTTGAAGAGATAATACTGAGCCAGATGATTTCCTGATCCTGAGCAATTTTTTGCACAGTTTGCATGTTATTTTCGTTGTAATGCCTTGCTACATAGGGGCACTCATGATTAGTCCATTCTAATATGACCGGTTTGCCGATAAAATTAGACAGTCTAATCATTTCCCCATAAGTATTCATGCCAGAGAAATCTGGGGCCTTTTGATTGGTTGAGGGGTTCTGTAATTCAATGTCACCTGCAAAGCTAATACTTGCAATTAAAAAAGAGGCTATGAGGTTTAAGTAAAGTTTCATTGCATTGATTTTATCAATGAATCTTCCGTTAGAACGGCTGGTAAAATTTTAGAACCACGCATGCCTGGTTTCCAAAAAATGTACAGAGGAATTCCAGTTCTCTCGTATTTTGCCAAGCCAATTGCAATGTCTTCATTGCGATTTGTCCAATCTGCTTTAACGTAAGTGATATTTTCTCTTGCCAAGTATTCTTTTACTTTTTCCCTTGCAAGCGCAGTCTTTTCATTTGTCTGGCAGGTAATGCACCATGCTGCTGTAAAATTTATTAGATAGGCTTGATTTTGAGATTGCATTTCTGACTCAATCTCAAGGCTCCATTTTTCTGCAGATGCATCTGCCTTCATCTCAGTTGAAGAGGCCGGAAGGTTATTAAAGATTTGAAAGGCTGTAATAACAGTCATGATCATACCAATCCATTTCCATCTCCCTTTAAATGTTGCAATCATCCAAACCGCCACACCAAGTATTAAGCTTAAAATGAGTAACAAAATTAAAGCATCTCCTGATGTTTGCACCATAAAAACCCACATTAGCCACAAAGCTGTGGCAATCATTGGAAATGCAAAAAATTGTTTAAGGGTTTCCATCCAAGCGCCAGGTTTTGGGAGTGCGCTTATCCATTGAGGTTTCAAAGCAAGGATTAAATAGGGCCCTGCAAAGCCAAGGCCAAGAGCTATGAATATTGGTAAAGTTGCGAAAGATGGTTGCAATAAAGCATAACCAATTGCTGCACCCATAAATGGAGCCGTGCAAGGTGATGCTACGACCACAGCGAGAACACCCGTAAAGAAAGAGCCAGAATAATCATTTCTTGATTGGACGCTTGAGCCCAGGGTAGTTAATCCAGCAGCAAAATTAATGTTAGTCAGAAGCACTAAGCCAATTCCAAGCATGATAAGGGTTAAAATTCCTACCACGATAGGGGATTGCAATTGGTAACCCCAACCAATCATAGATCCACTAGATCGAATAATAAGTAAGGCTGTTGCAATTGATATAAAGGTAGACATAACACCCCCGGCAAATGAGAGGGCATGCGTTCTAATTTTTGCATGATCGTCTCCACCCATAGAGACAAAACTTAATACTTTTAAAGAAATCACTGGGAAAACGCAGGGCATCAAGTTCAATATTAGCCCACCAATTAAGGCAAATAGAATGGCTTGCCATAAGGACATGCTAGAAACAGATTGAAGATTTTCCTCTACCTGAAAACCTTCTCCGTTTAAACTTAAAATACCTGAAAAGAAGGTGATATCTGAACTTAAGAGTGGAACAGTAATCTCATAGGTGTCGTCGTTTAACTTGACCAGTTTTTGAGAGGGTGAGTAGATAAATAAATTATCTTGCTTGGGAAAAATGTACGCGCTTGTAATTTCTTCAGAGGATTGAAAAGTTACTTTCAAATTTTCTTGATCCTTTGAACTGTTAGTTTGTAAGAAGTTTGTTGGGAGCTCTGTTACTGCTTCGCTTAAAAGCAGGTTAGGTGTGGCTGAGGATAAATCTAGAGTTAAAGATGCGCTTTCAGGGATGCAAATGTCTGCACAAATTAAAAAATTAAACTCTAGGTTTATCTTTTCAAGCGGAGAGTCAAGAGAGCGAAAAACTTTGAATGGAAAAACGACATCACCCTCATATCCAAATGTCATTAAAGGTGGATAGGGTATCGTTACAGGTGTAGGCCATTGAACATTTTCTACTACTGTGCCATCACTTACCTTCCAATTAGCTTCAAATGGACTTCCAGAATCACCAGGATTTTCCCAATAGGTATGCCAGCCATCTTGCATCTCTAATCTCACGCCAACATAAAAGGATTCTTGAGTAGAATTTTCAATATTGGTAATTAAGCTAGCTCTTGCATGACCTGTTTCTACGGGATTTGCAGCAACTATTGAGCAGATCAAAAGACTGCATACTAAGATAACGTTCCTCATGTTTTTCATGTTAAACCATTGTAATAAAAAAAGGGGAGCTAAGCTCCCCCCGATTCAATTTGATTGAATTATTTACTGCCTAAAATTTTAGGAGTTTTAATATCAATCAGACGTGGTTTTTGAGCATCTGGAATAATTTTCTCTAATGCAAGAGTTAGCATCCCATTAACCAATTCTGCACCGTGCACCTCAACATTTTCAGCTAGTGTGAATTGTTGTTTAAAAGCACGTTGTGCAATGCCTTGATAGACCACTTCATTTGAGCTTTGCAAGAGCTCAGCTTTAGGGCCTTTGTGCTCAATGGTTAATATACCTTCTGCCAGTTCAATGTTGAGGTCTTCACGAGCAAGACCAGCAACAGCCACATCAATGAAGATTTGATTCCTATCTCTTCTGATGTTGTATGGCGGATAGCTTGAAGATTTTTCCGTGGTATCAGAAAATCTCTGCAATCTATCAAATAGGTTTTCAAACCCTAACACACGAGTTGTTAGGAATGGATCGGTAAAGTTAAGTACCATAATATAGCCCTCCTTAGTAGCGACTAAAAATGCATATCCTTGCGGCATATGCTGTTAATAAACGTAGACCCAATTGGCATCTACCCCTCTTATTTTGGAGCGATTAAAAAAAAATCAAGAGGCTGAAAAAATTTATTAGTCCCAGTAAGTAACAAAGCTTTCAAGATCAAGGCTAGGTATAGTTTTCATGGTTCCTGTAGGTGTTCCCACATAAAGGTAACCAATAATCCTGTGTTCGGGCGAGAGGTTAAATGACTCCAGCATCTTTTGATTGAAAGCCAGCTTGCCAGTTCTCCATATCCCTGCGTAGTTTTTTGCATGCAGGGCCAATAGGATGTTTTGTGCAGCCGTAGCAGTTGAAAGTATTTGCTCAATTTCTGGAACCTTGGGGTGCTCAGCAACCTTTGTTACCAGCACTATAACCATTGGCGCTCTGTAGGGTGCAGATTTGTATTTTTCTAG
>DEOR01000050.1:0-1693 GCA_002358345.1 Proteobacteria bacterium UBA3413
TAAATGTTTTGATGGCTTTGTTTGCTAGCAAGGGCATGACATTGGCCATCAATGTAATACTTTTAAGTAAATTGTATGCGATCACTGGCAGCATGACGTTGAGCTGAAAATTGCCTGACTGGGAGGCAATGGAAACGGTCACGTCATTGCCCACAACATCTGCGCAAGCCATGGCCACTGCTTCAGGCACAACGGGGTTAACTTTGCCTGGCATGATGCTGCTTCCAGGTTGCAAAGCCTCTAATTCAATCTCACCCAGACCAGTGAGCGGTCCGCTATTCATCCAGCGCAAATCGTTTGAAATTTTAGTCAGAACTAAGCTTAGGTTTTTGACGCTAGAAGATAATTGGGCGGCTGCATCCTGCGAGCTTAAGGATTTAAAGTAATTAGAAGAAGTTTTTACATCAAGCTTAGAGAGTTTCTTAACCTCAACAGCAAAAATGCGGCCAAAATCTTTATGCGCATTGATCCCGGTGCCAATCGCTGTGCCGCCTTGAGGAAGGTAAGACATCTCTTTGACGGCAGCTTGAATGGATTTTTTTACAGCTTTGAGCTGGGCTGACCACCCAGATAATTCTTGAGAAAAATCAATTGGCATTGCATCCATGAGATGTGTCCTGCCTGTCTTAACCTTGCCTTTGAGGGAGGATCCTTTTTTATCTATGGTCTTAATTAAGTGCTCTAGAGCAGGTAATAATGAGCGCTCAGTATCCAGCATGGATGAAATACAAATGGCGGTAGGGATCACATCATTACTGCTTTGGCTCATGTTGACGTGGTCATTGGGGTTTATTTTAATTCGAGCTTTTTTGGAGGCAATCGTAGCAATGACTTCATTGGCATTCATGTTGGTGCTAGTGCCTGAGCCAGTTTGAAAGATATCCAGTGGAAAGTGATCATCGTGCTGTCCTGCTGCAACCTCTTTTGAAGCTAGCTTAATTGCAGAGGCCTTTTTGGCATCAAGCAATTGAAGCTTTTGGTTTGCTGTGGCTGCTGAGAATTTAATAATTCCAAGGGCTTGGATGAAGCTGCGCCCGAATGGAAAAGCAAATCGAATCCCGCTAATATTAAAATTCTCCAAAGCGCGTTGAGTCTGAGCACCCCACAGGGCTCCCTCAGGCACCTTCACCTCGCCCATCGAATCTTTTTCTATTCTGTATTTCATAATTAACTCCTTATCCTCTATACTTATTTTACACTTTTTACTCGATTTATAACTTTTAAAATGGCAATAAAAATAGATACAACTAAAGGTAGGCTCCCTCCAAAACCCAAAGGCCTTGAGATGGTTGAATGCAAAACTATAGAGGAAACTCGAAGGCAGCAGCTAGAAAAATTAACCGCAGGCTTTAGATTGTTTGCTTATTTTGGTTACGATGAGGGTGTCGCAGGTCATATCACGGTGAGAGATCCCGAGTTTTCAGATCATTTCTGGGTGAACCCAATAGGGATTCACTTTAGCCAAATCAAAGTATCAGATTTACTTTTGGTTAATCATGATGGGGAAGTGGTGCAGGGAGATAGACCGGTTAATGTGGCGGCTTTTGCCATTCACTCACGATTACATCAAGCCAGGCCCGATGTTAATGCCGCGGCTCACTCTCATTCCATGTATGGAAAAACATTTTCTACTTTTGGAAAATTATTAGACCCAATTTCTCAGGACTCTTGTGCATTTTATGAAAGACAAGCC
>DEOR01000050.1:1870-2474 GCA_002358345.1 Proteobacteria bacterium UBA3413
TTTATGCAAAACCATGGAATCCTAACCACAGGCACCTCAATTGATGTGGCCCTTTGGTTCTTCTTTTCACTAGAAAGATGCTGTCAATCTCAACTCATGGCCGATGCGGCTGGAGCGACCACGCTCATACCTCACGAAACAGCCATTAAAACTCGAGAATTCATAGCCAATGACTTTGCTGCATGGGCAAGCTTTCAGCCTTTGTACGACATGATCGCCGAAAAAGAGCCCGATCTATTTGACTAGCTCTTAGCTGCCAATAATTGCTTTAGTTTCCAAACATTCGTGCATGCCTGCCAAACCATGTTCTCTTCCATTGCCCGATGTTTTAAAGCCACCAAACGGCGCTGCGGGACCCCTGCGCCCTCCGTTAATGCTAATTTGGCCTGCGCGAATTTTTCTAGCCACGGCTTTTGCATGATCTGCATCGCCTGATTGAACATATCCTGCTAGCCCATAAGGAGTATCATTTGCTATATCGATTGCCTCTTCTTCGGTTTCATATTTAAGAATACATAGCACGGGCCCAAAAATTTCTTCTCTTGCAATGGTCATGTCATTAGTCACATTGCCGAAAACTGTTGGCTTCACAAAGTAGCCTTCG
>DEOR01000050.1:2665-3733 GCA_002358345.1 Proteobacteria bacterium UBA3413
ACTTTCTCGTATTGGGTTTTATTAGAGATAGGGCCAATTCTAACGCCCTCCATCTCAGGCGGACCAACTACTGTTGCCTTGGCTGCAGCAGCTGCTGCTTCCAGTGCAGCGTCGTAATTTTTAGAGGACACAAGCATCCTGGTGGGCGCATTGCATGATTGGCCTGTGTTCATAAAGCAATGATTGGCCCCTGCAGTAACAGCTTTTTCTATATCAGCGTCATCCAAAACAATGTTGGCTGACTTGCCACCTAATTCTTGAGAGACTCTTTTTACAGTTGGCGCTGATGCAATCGCCACTGCTACGCCTGCGCGAGTTGAGCCTGTGAAGTGCATCATATCAATATCTGGATGTTCGGATAAAGCAGCCCCAACGATCGGACCCATGCCATTTACCAAGTTAAATACTCCTGCTGGCACTTTTGCATCGTGCAAAATTTCAGCAAAAATAATACCGCATAAAGGCGTTATTTCGCTTGGCTTCAATACCATGGTGCAGCCAGCAGCAATAGCAGAGGCAACTTTGGTACACATTTGATTCATTGGCCAGTTCCAAGGCGTGATCATACCCACAACGCCGATTGGCTCTTTTCTAATTAAATAATTATTTTCTGTGCCTTCAAATTCGAATGATCTTAAAACCTCTAAGGTATCCTTGAAATGGGACAGTCCAGCGGTCACTTGTGCCATCTGAGAAAGCCACAAAGGAGCTCCCATTTCACTGGAGATTGTTTGCGCTAATTCTTCTGAGCGCTTTTCGTATTCAACTATAATATTTTCAATAATTGCAACTCTGTCTTCTTTGCTAGAAAAACCAAAAGACTTGAATGCATTTTTAGCAGCTGCAACAGCGACATCCACATCTTCTTTTGTGCCAGCGGCAATCGTGCCAATTACTGACTCATCGGAAGGGTTGATGACCTCTATAGT
Organism: Proteobacteria bacterium UBA3413; assembly: GCA_002358345.1. Lineage (GTDB taxonomy): Bacteria > Pseudomonadota > Gammaproteobacteria > Magnimaribacterales > D2472 > D2472. Next base: position 3,595 of record DEOR01000050.1, read on the forward strand.
CTCCAAGCCCACAGGGTCAATCCATGCTCCATTGATATAAAACTTTAATAGATTGTCCATCATTTTAATCCTCAAAAAAATTGAAATTAATTATAACTGAACTTCTTTTACTATAACTAGCATTTATTTTAAGGATAAA
>DEOR01000033.1:0-2392 GCA_002358345.1 Proteobacteria bacterium UBA3413
GAGTCCACCCAGACCCACCATTATTCCCTTGATGCTTAGTTAACTATAACGAGTTCATCTAAGATATTTTCAGCGCCTTCAAGTTTATCTAGAGTCCATAGTAGATACCTAGCATCAACTGATATAGTTCTTGCTTGAGGTATATATTTATAGTCAGAAATAATAGTCTCCAGCATCCCATCAAATGCTAGACCAACTAATTCAAATTTAGCATTAATAGTAGCTGAGCCTGAGTTACCACCTGTAATATCTAAATCAGATAGGAAGTTTACTGGTACTGAATTTATAGGCTTATAAACATATTTACCATAATCTTTTGCCTTAATAAGATCTAATAATTTTTTACCCGCATTAAAAGGCTCAACCCCAGTATGTTTTTGAGCAATCCCTTCTAGGGTGGTGAAAGGTTTATAAGAAACTCCGTCTTGCAAAGTTACTCCTTTCACATTTCCATAAGTCACTCTTAGAGTTCCATTCGCGTCGGCATATATTTGCTTATCTATTGATTGATAATATGTTCTTAAAAGCTTAATGAATTTAGATTTTAGTAGCTGTCTTCTTGCTCCCTCAGACTCTGATTTTTCTTCATAATACATAGATTCTTCGTATGTCTCTTTTGCTAAGACAATCAGAGGATCAGAGGAGCTATTCATTTCCTCGATACTTAATTTCATGAGTTCGGAAAAACTCTCTGCTGATAAGTACCGAGAAGAGTAAACTTTATTGACCTCTGTTTTTGTTAATTCAAAATCCTGTTCTAATTTAAAGAACTGACTAAACTTAGGTCTCCTTAAAGACGAATCAAACTCGCTGTAATCTCTAAGCCTATCAAGAAATATCTCCTTATCAATCCTTGCATCAAAGGAATAGGCCAAGGATCTAATGCTATTAGTCATTCTTTCTTGATCTCTATCTTGATAACCAGATTTTCTTTCAGAATCTAATTTTTCTTTTTCAATAGCGTTCCTATATAACCTGTTTACTAAGGAAATTAACTTTGAGTTACCATAATATGTTCTTGCCAGTCTCTCTTTATGCTCTTGATCAATTAACTCTAAAAGCTCTTGTAGATAAGTTTTTTCCTCATGAGAGGCATTGGTATTAACATAAGATACAAAATCCTCCCAAGTTCCTTGTTCTGACTGTATAAGATCAAAATTCTTGGCGCCATCTATTTGTCCTGAGATTTTTTTGAAGTAATTTTCATAGCCACTTTTTAAACCTCTATATTTAAGCTTGGTGCCATCTTCTTCCTTAGCGTGCTCATCTATTAGCTCGATGCCTCTTTTAAGAAATTTAACTGTTGCAGCAAAGCCTACTTCTAGGTCCCATTTAATTTCATTAAAAGTTAACAATCTATTTGTTCTTCCTGGGTATCCAAGAACCATAACAAAATCACCCTCTTCAATTCCAGCAGAAGAAATTTTTAAGTAAGATTCTGATTTGTAAGGCACATTAGCTTTATTAAATTCTTGAGTAGATCCATCTTCAGATACATATGCCCTTAATAGTGCAAAATCTCCTGTGTGGCGAGGGTACATCCAGTTATCGATTTCACCGCCGTATTCTCCTGTATGAGCAGGGGGCGCATAGACTAACCTGACATCTTTAATTTTTAATACTTTCTCTAATTTATAGGTTTCACCGCTAAAAAAGGAACGCACTCTGCATTCTATTTCAGGAGAATCCTCGCATTCTTTTATAATTCTTTTCTTATTTTCTTGGACAATTGATGCTCTTGCTAAACTGTCGGTTAGATCATTTACACCTTCCAGCACCTTATCAGTAATCTCAAAGCTTTCTAGTGTGACGTAAACTCTTGCACCTGGAGCAGATTTTTTTTCATCCCCGCGTTCCCGTGCAACAAAACCTCTTTCAAATAAGTTCTCTTCTTTATTAGAGTTAAATTGTAAAAATGAACCTTCAACACAATGATAGTTTGTTGCAATTAAGCCCTCTGGGGATACAAAGGACGCAGAGCAACCGCCAAGACTAACAATTGCACTCATTGGATGGTTAAATAAATTACTTAGATTTGAGATGTTCCTTTTAAATCCAGCCGCTCTAACTTCTTTTTTGAGCTCATCCATTTGATAGGGCTCCCACATTCCTTCGTTTGCCGATAGGACACAACTAAATATAAATACACACAATAATAATTTCTTAATAATCACAGCAACATTCCTTAATACACAAGTTCATATAAATAGTATATATGCACAACAACTATAAAAACTTTACTTTACCTAAAATAGAGGAAGAGAATAGAGCTCTTATAGCCTCACAATAAAAACTAATTTTTTCATGTTACCGACTCCGCCCCACCATTCATTTTTTCTTTTATACTAATTAAAATATATTTAGGAATTTATTATGGCCAAAGGATTAGACA
>DEOR01000033.1:2566-4265 GCA_002358345.1 Proteobacteria bacterium UBA3413
AAGAAAAAAGGTAAATCTTTAAAAGAAAAAAGAGCTGCCAAAAAAGATAAAAAGAAATAACTGTTCTCCTGTCAGAGCAATAGCTCTGATAACATTTTAGCCAGTAATCTGGTTAGACGCATCGTCAAAACTTCCCAATAGATTTAACTTCTGTAATCTACTATCATTGCAATAACTGCAAAGGGGTGGTCATTCGACCTGAGATCTTTATTGGAACCCTTTGAACCTGATCCATACAATAATGGCGGAGGAATTGCATGTATATTTTTAAGAACAGCACTTTTGTATTTTTATTCACCCTGGCTCTTTCTTTTTTTAGTGCGGACTTAGCTGCTGACACGATTGAAGAGATCCTTGTTACTGGGAATTGGCGTGAAAAACCAGCGCAGCAAGAAGACTCAAGTTTAGTGCTGCTAAACGCAGAAAATATTAAATCCCAATCTCTCAAACATTTTGAGCAGATTTCTTTTTTAGTTCCAAATCTACATTTTGCAGCCAGCGACTCAAGGGCTCGCTATTTTCAAATTAGAGGCATTGGAGAGCGATCTGGGTATCAAGGCACCCCTAATTCTTCCGTAGGTTTCCTGATAGATGATATTGATTATTCTGGGCAGGGCGGTATTGCTACAACGTTTGATGTAGACCAAATTGAAGTTTACCGAGGGCCTCAAGGATCTAGAATTGGTGCCAATGCACTTGCAGGTCTTATTTACATCAAGACCAAAGATCCCACTGAGACATTTGAAGGCACCAGCGAACTAACCCAAGGATCCTATGGCACCACCAGTGCAGGAGTTGCATTTGGAGGACCTTTAAAAAATAACCAAGACATTACTTATAGACTTGCCCTGCGACAAGACAAGGCGGATGGATTTCGTAAAAATCTTTATCTCAATAGATCTGATACCTCCCGCAAAGATGAAAGCACCAGTCGTTTTAAAGTTAATTGGCAGCTCTCAAACCAGACAAAGATCAAATTTTTAGTTTCTCAGGTTGACCTAGACGACCCTGCTGATATTTGGACCATAGACGGTAGCTTAAATACTCTTTCGGACAGACCTGGCATGGATTCTCAAAAGACTAATGCTTATGGCATAAAAATCTTTCATGCATTTGATGGTTTTGAATTACAAAGTTTCACGAGCGCTACTGAGACTGATGTGACCTTCAGCTACGATGCTGATTGGGGCAATACTAACTCTCATGCCCCTTATACCTATGATTATTTCTCAGAGACTCTCAGAGGCAGAAAGTCATTTAACCAAGAATTTCGCGCCGTTTCTTCAACAGCAGATTTTCTTCAAAATAATTTTATGGAGTGGGTTATTGGAGCTAATTACTTGGAGTTAAAAGAAAATAATCTAAAGAAAGATGATGGGTTGTATGGTGATCCCTCTGATCCTTATGGGCCCTATGCGAGCACCTCTTCATCATCTAGCCGCTACAAATCCTCAAATATTTCTATTTTTGGTAACTTAGATTATTTACTATCTACATCCCTTAAATTATCTCTTGGATTGCGCTGGGAAGACTGGGAGGCAGATTATTCAGATTCTTTGCAAGAATCCTTTAATCCATCCGATCAAATGACGGGTGGAAAGATCTCTCTTATCAAAGATATATTGAATAGCACAAACATATATGCCAGCCTAGCAAAAGGATATAAGCAAGGTGGATTTAATCTTGGGGTAGGGCTAGC
>DEOR01000015.1:0-195 GCA_002358345.1 Proteobacteria bacterium UBA3413
TTGAATGGATTGAAGTTTTTTTTATCCTAGAGCAAGAAGATATAAAAATATTGTCGAATCCCGAAGAATATGTTCTTGCAACCCATGTGATCGGGGCATCCCTTGTTTATCTAATAACAAACCCTTATCACATTTAGCAATCAATCTGATCTAAAGCCATATGAATGACTAGACCAACGCCTACAAGATTAGTTT
>DEOR01000015.1:469-4674 GCA_002358345.1 Proteobacteria bacterium UBA3413
CTATCTCCGAAGCACGTCTCAATCTTTTCTACCAGCTATCGCTGGCAATAAAACGTACCAGTGGGCAACATTGTCGTAAAAGCTCTGCACCTGCACCCTCTCATTTAAGCCATGAGAGAAATTATCACTTGCTTTGCCGTAACCTCCATTAACCCCATAACTCGGGATCCCTGCGGCACGAAAATGCATGCCATCGGTTCCACCTGAAGACATGCTTGGAATAATTTCTAACCCCGGAAATTTAATATCGATTGCTGTTTGTAGGGCTGCCAAAACATCCTGCCTCAGGGGCGAGGGATCAGTTTCTGTGGGCTCTGCCAACATCTTAAATTCAATCGCTGGGTTAGAAACCACTTCTTTTAATTGCATTAAAGTTTGGTTGACTCCCGTTCCAGGGAAAACTCTACAATTCACTGTGGCGACTGCTGATTGAGGCAACGCATTCTCTGCATGACCAGCTTTAAGCATGGTTGCAACACAGGTTGTCCCCGTAGTCCCAATATAACTGCTATGAGATCTTAGCTCAGCAATCGCAGCCTTATCATCAGGGTTGATAGAGAAGTCTCTCATGGCTTTACCTAGAGCTCCTTCCGTTCTTTTACCAATGCCTTGAAAGAAGGCAAGAGTTAAATCATTGTGATTCACTGGAAATTGATAATTTTGAATTTTGACTAAGGCATGTGCTAGATCATAGATCGCATTATCATTTCTAGGCCTGCTGCTGTGGCCGCCTGGATTTCTTGCAATCATCTCCCAGGTCACATATGTTTTTTCAGCAGCTTGCATCCCGAAACTTGCTGGCAAACCTCCATCTTCTGGCAAGGTGGCTCCGCCTGAATCTGCATTAAGAACAAATTCGCTGTCAGTTAAGTATCTAAATTCATTGACCAGAGCTTTGGTGGTTGTCATGTCGGTTTCCTCGTCGCCTGAAAATGCAATAATTAAGTCTCTTCCAGGAACCCAGCCTTCAGATTTCAACCTTAAAAAGCTTGCCACAACTGCTGTCATGCCTAACTTATCATCAACCGTTCCTCTTCCAAAAAAATAGCCATCCTCTTCAATGAGAGTAAAGGGATCTCTGGTCCAATCATCTCTCATCGCATCAACGACATCCATGTGAGCAGAAATGCTAATAGGTTTTTTACCTAAAGATCCGTCTCCTCTATAGCGAACCACTAAAGCAGCCGTGCTACCAATTTCAAGAACATGAATATCTTTCTGATCAAAACCGCCTTTCTTGAACTCAGAGGCTAGATAATGAGCCAACGCTGGAACTTGACCGTGGCCTTTGGCTGTTCGAAGTTCCACTGCTGTTTTATAAATCTCTAAGGCTTTTTTACCATAGGGCATATCAGGGCCTGCTGGCTCTGCGGAGAGAGATAAAGTGAAGAATAAAGCGCAAACAAAAAAAGACTTAGTAAAGGGCAGAGACATATGGACTCCTAAAAAATTACACACTAATAAGTAAGCTCTAAAACAAAAAAAAACGCAACACCATTTCTGATGTTGCGTTTTAAAAATTTAAAATTTATCTAGCTAATTTAAAACCTAAATAAACCATTCGCCCTCTGGGATCGTGATGCTTTGAATCATAGCTCCAGTTAGCTGCATCATAGAGCAGCGGAACCTCTTCATCAAAAAGATTGGTGATACCAAGAGAGAGTGTTAACTCGCTATCATTCATCTCAACAAGATAGGAGTTCATCAAGTCAACAGTAAAGAAACTATCGATGTTTTGACTAAAGCCTCTTGCTGAAGCAGTTGGGTCTAGAGGCCTTGTTGTAGAGTAATCAGAAGTATATCGACCAAAAAGTGATAACGAGTTCTTACCGCTTTCTAAGGCTGCATGAAAGACCGCTTTTGTCTCCGGTAATGATCGAGCAAAATTATCATGATTAAATAAACCAACTACATCCTTGGTCACGCCGCCCATTGGGATTTCATATTCAAGCATGTGCATCATTTTCACGCCAACTTGGGCTTGGCCAAATGATGTATCAAAGTCATAGGTGGATTCAAAATCAAGTCCACTTGTAGTTACATTCGCAGCATTAAAGTATGAGGTAGTTACGCCTGTTAAAGTTCCGCCAGTTGTTCTTTTAACATCTGGATCAGCAGGGTTGGCTTGAACTTTTCCTTGAGCACTCTCAATGGTAATCACGTTTGTATAGTCAATTGCCCAGTAATCTAACTTCATGGTTAATTGTTCGCTAGGATTCCACATGACTCCTATGTTCATGTTGTCAGATTCTTCTGGGGTAAGGTTGGGATTATTTTGCTGAGCAATCCTAATAAAAGCAGTTCCGGACTTGGGTGTTCCGTCCGCATTATAATCCTGGATGCCCTGAAGTCCAACGCTGGAGACTGTAAGCTGAGATAAAGAAGCTTCTCTAAAGGAAGTACTAAAAGAAGCACGATAAGCTAGATTATCTGAAGCTTGGTATCTAAATGAAAGCTTGGGGTCAACCGAGCTGTCAGATTCCAAATCCTCATAGCGTAACGCGCCTTTAATCTCAAGCTTATCAGAAGCATTCATTGAGCCTTCAACAAAGATAGCAGTTGATGTTCTACTGGCCTGACTTTCAAGACCGCCACCTAGAAATAATAAATCTGCAGGTTTGGTAATATTTCCAGAAGCATCAAATTCAACAATAGAATTTGCACCCCGAGTGACATCCAAGGATTCATCTCTAAATTGCAGTCCTGATGCAATATCAATATCGCCAACTGAACCAGTCACTAGGAAGTCAAAAACTGCTAACTCTGAGTTTGTCCAGGTTTGTTGATTGGTTGAAATCCATTTTACTAGATCTGCTGGATTACTTGCTGGGTTAAACAGATCCCAGGTTTGGTTTCCAGCAGAGCCCCCATTACCTTTAATAGCAGCGCTAAATTTAGAGGTGCTAGTATCTGGTTGCTGGCCGTAAATATCTTCACTGCTAACAGTGTAGTGCGCATCCCAATCAAAACCATTATTAAAATCACCAGACAAACCAATAGAGAATCTATCAGTCTCAATCTCTCGGGGAGCTATAGGTGAAGGAAAAGCTGATCCCAAAGGTCTGCCAATCCAGAGAGCTGGAACTTTAAACGGGCTGCCGCCTGTTCCAGGCATAATGGCATTAGACGGGCTAAGATATGATAAAGCTGGATATGAAGGTGACTGAGGATTGTCATTAACATCAATGGCAGTGCTCATGTAATCTATGTCAAAAGCTGTTCCATTTCCAAGCAATGTTTTAAATGAGCCATACATGCTCTGATGATCTTCGTCATTCACAACATTAAATCTTGGGCCATAAAAAAATCCACACCTTTGTCCGCTGGCTTGTGGAATGAGAATTCCATCATTCTCCACACAACTGGGATCAGGAACATTCTGGAAAGCGCTATATGTACCTGCATAGGGACCAGATGCCACTGTGTCTGGACCAAATAATAAGAAGCTAGTTCCAAGGCCGCTAATTCCAAGTTGCGCGAGACTAGGGTCAAAATCTGCACCTGACATAGGTGATCTATCTAATACGCTGGCTGCTATAACAAGATTAGTATCTCCATTTTCTGCACCCCAAATAAAACTAACTCTATCATCTGTTTGGCCGCTTATATCTGCCTCTTGGTTGGAGACCTCAAGTTCCATTCCTTTAAAATCTCTTCTAAAAATATAATTCACAACTCCAGCCACAGCATCAGATCCATAGACTGAAGCAGCGCCTTCTTTGAGGACTTCTACCCTTTCAAGTGCAACAACAGGAATGGCATTAGTGTTCACAAAAACACTTCCATCATTTGAGCTAAATCCTGAAAGCGTTTGTCTCCTTCCGTCAACTAAAATCAATGTAGACGAGAGGCCAAGCCCTCGAAGGTTAACGTTAGAGGATCCTTGGGTGGAGCCTTGTGTAAAAGAGTCAGAATTATTTTCAGACCCGGAGTTCACGGATAAGTTTCTGGTAATATCTGCAATTGATGTGGCGCCCATGTCTTCTATGGTGTCACGACCTATTATCTCAACTGGAGAAGCTCCATCCGTTGGACTGCCTTTGATGTATGAACCTGTAACCATAACCTCTTCTATGTTTTCCTGCGCAATGGCTGAAAAAGCTAAAAAGGGGACCGCAAGTAAATAAGCGTATTGGGTATAATTTTTCATTCTAAGTGCCTCTATGATATATAAACTATAATGATAATATAAGTTTAAATGATAA
>DEOR01000015.1:4845-5278 GCA_002358345.1 Proteobacteria bacterium UBA3413
AAAGATATAATTTAAGTTAAGCAAAATAAATTATATGTATAATACTTACATATCTTTTTATTGAACAGAGCAGTTTAAATCACAATAATCCTAGGAAGACTTTCCTATGACCCAATTGACTCCCTGATTAGCATAGACCTGACTTGCAGCTTCACTAGCCGAAGATGGGCTGACAATACTTGAACCAGTTGGGTTCGTTTTATAATCAATGATATCCTGGGCCATATTTCGACAATTTAAAGCTCTATTTGTTGCTTCTTGATTCAAGAGTGAGTGGTACTCATTACTGATAGCAGCTTTCTGATAGATCAATCTGTAACAAAGACCAACATCTGATTTGTGAGTAATTTTTTTTGGATTTGTGAGGTACTGCAGGCTGTAAGCAACATCAAGAAGGTAGAAATTCCAAATGCCCTGCTCGCCAGCATACTTT
>DEOR01000032.1 GCA_002358345.1 Proteobacteria bacterium UBA3413
CAGCTGAGCTATAGCCCCAATTGATCAGAATTATATATCAGCAATATGTAGAGAGTTAATTTTTTGCTATATTAAAGGTATGAAATTTGTAACTCCCGAATCCTCTTCCAACCTTGGTGTCACAATTGAGGATATTGCCCTAAACGGAAGTCTTTCAGATCAAGAAGTCCATGACATGAGAGAGCAATGGGTGAAGTATGGTGTGGCTGTATTTCCAAAACAGTCATTAACTCTTGAAGAATATGAGACTTTTAGCCAACTCTTTGGGCCTTATGGAGAAGAGCCATTTTTAATTCCCATGCAAGACCATCCTCATGTTGTTCAGGTGCATCGTAAAGCCAATGAAGAGGCCGCACATTTTGGCGGGGCTTGGCATTCAGATTGGTCCTTTCAGTACCAGCCCCCTTCTGCCACCATGCTCTACTCTGAAATCATTCCTCCTCAAGGCGGAGACACCCTGTTTGCGAATACTGCAGACGCCTACGACGATCTATCCGATGAAATGAAAGAGCGCCTAATTGGCGTCCGTGCCATCCATACTGCGAAATTGCCTTATGCCAAAGACGGTGTGTACGCCACAGAAGGTAAAAAAAGAACCATGAAAATTCATACCTCAGATGAAGCCAATAAAACAATGTCTCACCCTGTGGTTCGAACTCATAGGGAAACTGGGCGACAAACTCTGTTTATCAACCCTGTTTACACAGCAGCGCTTGAGGGCTTCTCAAAAGAAGACTCAGACTTGTTGCTCTTTGAGCTGTACTCTCACATGGGCCAAGAAAAGTATATCTATCGTCACCAATGGGAGCCTGATATGTTAATCATGTGGGATAACCGCACAGTCATGCATATGGCAGAAGGCGGTTACGATGGTCATGAGCGGCTCTTACATCGAATCACCGTTGCTGGAGATACTCCTCAGTAGTTCAGTCTAAAAAATGAAAAATAGACCCGTCTTAATTGGCATAGGCTCTCTGCAGCAAAAAGGATCATTTGACGAGCTAGATGAAGCTTTGATTCTAATGGAAAAGGTAACCCTTAGCGCCATACAGGATTCAGAAAATCCATCGATTGTTGATTACATAGATGAGGTCCAAGTCCCCAAGGGTGATTGGGCCTATAGGGATCCAGGGAAATGGATCGCAGAAAAGCATGGCTTCTCGCACGCCCAAACCAGTGTCAACAAAATAGGTGTCTTGCAGCAAAATCTAATTAATTCCGCCTGTGCAAAAATTATTAACGGCGATATTCGTGCCAGCTTGATTGTTGGCGGAGAAGCCCGATACAAAAAAATTCAAGCACTTAAAGAAGGCTTGGAATTTGAAGAAATTCAATTGACTGTCAACCCCGATCATTATGTCAAAGCAAAACAAGATCTATACATCCCAGAGGAGATAGAGGCGCTGGGGATGATGGCGGTTGGTTACTATGCAATCATTGAAAGTGCTATGAGGTATAAACATCAGAGAACACTTCAAGAGCATGAGAATTTTCTTGGTAGCTATTACGAGCGATTTTCAGAAATTGCCCAACAAAATCCTCACGCCTGGAATCAAAAAGTTTTTACAGCAGAGGAGATAAAAACTCCATCGGAAAAGAATCAAAGAATTGCATACCCCTACAACAAACTGCATAACTCCAGCTGGAATGTGAACCAAGCCTCGGCTTTAATTTTGTGCAGCGAAGAGCTTGCAGATAAATTAAATGTGCCAACAAGCAAAAGGGTCTACCCTCTTGTGTCTAGTGAAACCAATCACATGATTGCTGTGGCTCAACGCCCGCACCTCACGAGACCAGCAGGCTTATATTTGGCAACTGACTTCCTGCTGGAGAGTGCTGGCTCACACCAAATTAAACCATCGATCTTTGAGCTCTATAGTTGCTTCCCGGTGGCTGTGCAACTTTTTGCTGAAGCGCTCAATCTTCCAGATGCGACAGATAAAACTATCACTGGCGGCATGCCATTTGCAGGCGGGCCTCTGAATAACTATATGTTGCATGCAACGGCCCAAATGCTAGAAAGTATTAGAAATAAACCCTCTGAGATTGGCCTGATCACAGGTGTCTCTGGGCTGATGACCAAGCAAGCCTTGGCCATTTGGGGCAAGGAGCCTTTGATGGATTTTCAATCAAAGGATGTAACCAGCGAAGCTTCCCGTATTGACATTCCAGTGGCCATGTCTGCGAATAATGATGGCGAAGGTACCGTCTTAGGGTGCACGACTCTATTCGAGCATAACGAAGCTGTAAAAAGTATTTTTTACGTTGAGGATTCTCAAAGGGAGAGAAAAGTACTAACATCTACTGACAAAGATATTGTTAAAAATTTAGGGGAACAAGAATGGGTAGGCAAAAAAATTTGTTTCAAAAACAATCAAGTTTATTAATAGCCCTAGTATTATCTATTTCAGCCATTGCTGACACATCGCTTGATTCAAGCATCAATAAAAATCAAGACACTTTTCAGGAAGTGGCTCTAAAAATTTGGGATTTTGCAGAGGTGGGTTATCAGGAGTATAAAAGTTCCGAATTACTTCAATCTGAGTTAAAAGCCCATGGTTTTAATATTACTGCAGGAATCGCAGACATGCCCACGGCCTTTATTGCAGAATACTCCAACGGGGGTCCTGTCATTGGAATCCTGGGTGAATACGATGCTCTGCCAGGATTAATGCAAACGACCTCCCCCTTTAAAGAAGAGAGAGACGATGTCATTGCTGGACATGCTTGCGGGCACCACATGTTTGGTGCGGCGTCTGCATGGGCTGCTGTTGCGGTGAAGGACTGGCTGGTTAAAACTAAGACTCCAGGCACCATCAGATTTTATGGAACGCCAGCTGAAGAAGGCGGTTCTGGAAAAGTTTACATGGTTAGAGCGGGCCTATTTAATGATGTAGACGCTGTCTTGCATTGGCACCCCAGTAGCAGTAATACCGCAAATGCCGAATCATCTAATTCCAATAAATCTGCAAAATTTAGATTCTCGGGTGTTTCTGCTCATGCAGCAGGCTCACCTCACAAAGGGCGATCTGCGCTAGATGGAGTTGAGGCCATGAACATGATGGTCAACATGATGCGCGAGCACATTCCTCAAGAGTCAAGAATTCATTACGTAATTACTAAAGGTGGACTCGCCCCGAACGTGGTTCCTGATGCAGCTGAAGTCTACTATTACGTGAGAAACCCTCGCAGAGAAAAAGTACAAGAAATATTTGACTGGGTGGTCAAAGCCTCCGAAGGCGCGGCCCTTGGAACAGAGACAACTGTGACGCACGAGGTCATGCATGGCAATTACTCCACATTACCAAACGATGTCTTGCAGAAAGTGATGCATAAAAATCTTGTTAAACGCGGTGGCATTAAATACACCAAAGAAGAACAGCAATATGCCAAAACCCTCTATCAAACATTGGTGCAGCCAGGTGCAGAAATTGGAGATCAGGAGAAAGTAGCTCCCTATAAAACGTCGCACACCTTCGGCTCAACCGATGTGGGTGATGTGAGCTGGGTGGTTCCTCAGGCAGGGCTAAGAACAGCAACCTGGGTTCCGGGAACGGCTGGTCATTCTTGGCAAGGAGTTGCTGCAGGTGGAACATCCATCGGGATGAAAGGCACCAAGTTAGCCGCTCAGGTTCTTGCGGATACGGCCCAAGATATATTTAAAGATCCCTCAATCATTCAGGCTGCTCATGCAGAATATAATGAAAGAGTGGGAGAGAATTTCAAGTATGTACCATTGCTTGGAGATAGAGATCCGCCTCTAGATTACAGAAACTAACCCCAGAAAAGACTAAGAAATATTTCTTGAGATCGAGGGATATTTTCTATACGATATTATGACTATTAGTTATTTTTTCATAGGGGAAGGTTATGTTTGAATTATCTAGAAAATTATTGTTGGCTTCACTTTTTATCATCTTTGGTGTGACTGCTCAGGAGCAAACACAGGATGTAGAAGAGGTTGTTATTGTTGGCTCTCAAATCAAGGGAGCAATAATTACAGGTGCTCTTCCGGTAACGGTTCTATCTGCCAGCGACATTGATATTATTGGAGCCAGTGATGGCGACGAGCTAATCAACAACTTAGTAGAACAAGGCGTCAATTATTTTAATGAAGGCGAGCAAACATCTGGCGGGGTGAATGCAGCCCGAGGAGACGTGGGTGCTTACAATCTAAGAAACATGGGTGTTGGAAATACTCTCACGCTATTAAATGGAAGAAGGTTGGTGAACAACGCGGGCTATCAAACTGAATCTGTGGGCGGAGATTTTGTTCCAACCTTAACCGTTAATACCAATGGCATTCCTACCAATTCACTGGAGAGACTAGAGATCTTGAAGGATGGTGCCTCTGCTATTTATGGTGCCGATGCTGTTGCTGGGGTCATCAATAATATTTTAGAAAAAGACTTTGAAGGATTTGAGCTGCAGATCAGAAGAGCGCAATACGACGTGTCTGACGCTAAGGATCATGACATTAATGCCAAGTATGGTTTTTTCTTGAATGAGGGAAAAACCAATGTGAGTATTTCTTTAAATCTAAGAGACAGAGGTAGAATTCCTATGTCTGA
>DEOR01000055.1 GCA_002358345.1 Proteobacteria bacterium UBA3413
CCATCCTGAACATCATTTCCAGATTTATAATTCGAGACGAACCCCTGAAAACCTAAACAAAAAAATTTTAAGTATGTCTAATGCTTTCGCAAACTTTAGTTTTATTGATTCAAGGACCACTGTGGCTTCGTCTTTTCAAGATGCGTTGCACTCTTCAGAGATAAAATTTGTTACCCCTGATAGCTCAAACCTAGTATTTGAAGCATTGTCATCAAGAGGGAAAACTTACCTCATGCAAATTGAAGGCTTCAGGCGTTTTAAAATCTTTACTTCTAAAAAAATTAGAAAAGTTATGACCTCCCTAGTGAACTCCGAGCAAGTAGGAACCATTTCTGTCAGTACGCTAGCGGAGGGATTGAAAGTCCATAAAATTCAACACCCATCTGTCCATGCTGAGCCCTTGGCTGAAGTTAAAAAAACTGCATATGCAGTTCTCAAATTACTCAACGAAAGAAGATGAAAGTAGCTCATCTCATTACAAGTAAAATTTTTGCTGGAATAGAGCAACATGTATTTGAGCTAGCCCAAGCAACGCGCCTGGAGATTGATCATATCATCCTATGTGATAAAGCCTTGAGTACTTCCTTTGTTGACGTCTCAACTCATGCGATGAAAATCGGCTCAAGACGATCGCCCGTGAGCATCATCAAACTTGCCTGGTACTTAACTAAAAATAAGATTAATATCCTGCACTGTCATGGAGCCAAAGCGAGTAGTATCGGCAGGTGGATTGGTCGCCTAACCCAAGCAAAGTTGGTGATAACCATCCATGGCCATAAGACTCATCAATCTTCTGTAAAGCATGCGGATGCAATTATTGGGGTTAACAGAACACTGCTGAAGGACATTCCTAATGCAGTCTTTATACCCAATTGGTTTAATCCAAGTCATCTAGGCCAGCCATCATCCAGAACAGGTCCTGTGATTGCTGTGGGGAGACTAGAGAAAGTTAAAGGCTTTGATTTACTCATTAAGAGCTGGGTAAATATTAATGAGGAGCTAAACATTATAGGTAGTGGGCAGGAGGAGCTGTCTCTTAAAGCATTAATCAAATCATTAAAGTTATCAGATAGAGTGAGCATTCTGACAGGCTACTCTTATTCATCAATTGAGGAGATATATAAAAATGCTAGCGGTTTGATTGTATCCAGTCTTAGAGAAGGCGGCCCCAGAGTCGTTCTAGAGGCTATTAACCATGAAATACCAGTCATAGGAACCAAGGTTGGCATCATCCCTGAGATCATCCCGATAGAATGTTTAGCAGAGCCAGGAGATCAAAATAGCTTGAGGTTACTTTTAGAGGAGATGATACCCTTATTACCTCAATTGGATGTCAAGGCATTAAAAATTTCAATGCTTGAAAATTTCTCTTTATCCAGTGCGGCCAATCTTACCAATAAAATTTATTTATCTCTTAAGTAGAGCATCCTCATAAACCTGAACCGTCCTTTTGGTAAGTACATCCTTGGTAAAAATAGGCGGAAGAGATGAGGGTGGGGTCGCTTGAAGTAATTGAGGAATTGTTATTGCAAGAGCATCTATATCTCCAAATTTAACTAAGCCCAGTGGATTAATCATTCCAATTGATTCTTGAACTCCTCCTCTATCCCACCCCATGACGTGAGTCCCACATGCAGCAGCTTCGATAATCGTTCTGCCAAATGGTTCCGGCTTAGATGATAGGTTTAAGACAACGTCTGAAATTTTGTAAATATTTGCAATATCTGGCCTTGATCCGCAAAAGGTAACCATAGAATCAAGATTTTTATTGGAAACTAGCTTTAGCAGTGATTGAAAATACTTTTGCTTATTGGGGTTTACGGGCCCGGGAATCAATCCATGGTAATTATGATCATCAAGCAAGGTCATTAATTGTAAAAATACTTCGATGCCCTTCCAACCAGTAATTCTTCCCGGGAGAGTTAATAAAATTTTATCCTGTGTTTGTGGAAATTCTTGATACCAAGATTGCTTCCATTTCTCTGGCACAGGAGAATAATTAAATTCTTCTGTATCACAACCTCTGTAAATCAAATGAAGGTGCTCTTTCGGAACCTTGTAATTCTTTAAGACATAGTCCTGCACTGTGCTTGAAATTGCAATGACCTCATTAGCATAAGACATAGACTTGCTGTAAAACGGCTTGCTATATAAGCCATGGAAAGTTGAAATAACTATCGGCCTTCTTCTTAATGGGATCTGCTTTAAAGCAAGGTAATTAATCCAGGCAGGAAATCGAGAGCGAACATGAATAATATCAGGTTGATATTCGTCATAAATCTTTCTTAGGCTGCTAATTTGAGTCAAGGCCTGAAAGTTTTTCTTAGCAATGGGAAGAGAGAAATGGGTCGCGCCATGATCTGATAGTTTTTGGACCAGCCCCCCTCCGGCAGAAACTACTGCTGATTCATGCCCCATGCTCACTAGGTATTCCGATAGATCAACAGTACCTCTCTCAACCCCACCTAATTTTAGCTCAGGCAGTAGTTGCAAAACTCGCATGAATTACTCGTACCTTAAGGCCACTGCAGGCTCTAACCGAGCAGCTTTCCTTGCAGGCCAAATACCAAAAAATAAGCCCACGCATGCTGAAAATGTGACTGAGCCAAAAATTGCAGAAAAAGGAATGGTAAAAACCCAGTCCTGCCAAATAGAAATTAAGAGATAAATCCCTGAGCCAAGGACCACACCTAAAACTCCGCCGATAATGCACAAGGTCACCGCCTCAATAAGAAACTGAAGAAGAATGGCTTGATGAGTTGCGCCAAGTGCTTTGCGCAGACCAATCTCGCGAGTTCTTTCCGTTACTGAAACCAACATAATATTCATCACGCCAATGCCACCAACCAACAAGCTGATGCCAGCAATTCCGATAATTAAAGCTGAAAAAATTGCCGTCGCTTGTTTCTGTAAGTCAGTAAATTGTGACCAATCATTGATTCTAAAATTATTTTCTTCTCCAGGGCCTATATCATGCTCGCGTCTTAAAACACGCTCAATCGAAATCATAGCCTCCTCGGGCGAATAAGTATTGGGGACCTCCACTCGAATAGAATCCACTATCTGTCTGCCAAATAATCTGTCAGCTGCTGTAAGAAGTGGAATGTAGATTTGCTCGTCTGGATTTGACCACCCCGATGAGCCCTCAGACTTCATCATGCCAATGACTTTAAAGGTCACTCCCCCTAAATCAATATCCTTGCCAATCAATGCTTTGGAAGATGTTTTTAACTCTGTTCCAACACTAGAGCCAATGATAGCAATTCGCTTCCTAGCTAAATCATCACGCTCTGTCAAAAATAATCCTTCCTCAACCTCGTACCCCTGAATGCTCAAGTAATTTTCCCTTACGCCAATCACAGAGATGCTGATACTTTCATTGCCAAATTTTAATGTTTTACTGCCTCGAATTTCTGGAGTAATGCGCCACTTAATCTCTTGATCTTTGATCAAAGCATCTGCATCTTTAATCACTAGTGGAGAGGCATTAACAGTCTGTGAGCCTCGACCTCTTGAAGGGTACACAGTTAAAGTTCGAGCAGACAAATTCGTTATTGAGTCATCGATTGCTCTTTGTGCGCTTGATCCAATACCAACCATAGCAATGACAGAGGCAGTGCCAATAACAATTGCGATAGTGGTCAATAATGAGCGCATGAGATTGGCTCTAATGGCATCAACTGCGGTTGAAATAGATTCTTGGAGTATCATAACTTACCCAAATCTACCCTTCACTCTTTCAGAAAACTTTTGCTGATATTTAATTAACCCTTCACTCGGGAGGACATAAACTATTTCTTTTTGATCAATTCCGCTCTTAACCTCCACGTGATTCAGATCTGTTTTGCCAACCTTGATCCAGGCTGGAATAGCGCCTTTCTTTGTTTGTTTTAAAACAATAAAAGTATTGAAGTTCTCTCCAGCAACTTTTTCAGTTAAAAAATTGTTTAAATCTTTTTTTGTGATCCCTAGTAAAGGAGCTACAGATGCAATGTCTTTACGTGTTCGCAATGATCCTGCTGGTAAGGCCAAGGCTACTTCCTCATTTAAAATCTCTATCTCAACATCAGTGTTCATGCCGATCAATAAAAGATTATCTTTATTCTCTATATCAATGAGCACTGGAAAAGTGGTGACGTTTTGATCAACTTGAGACATAGGTTCAATTTTAGAGACTACTCCTGTAAACCTTTTGTCTCTGTAAGCTGAGACTTTAAGGGTAGCTTCTTGACCGATGCTAATTTTACCAATATCTATTTCATCAATTAAGGCTCTGACTCTCACTTTATTAAGATCAGCCATCTCCATAAGCAGAGTGCCACCACCAACTGCAGAAGTTGGGGACGTTATTACCTGACCTACTTCAGCAAGCCTGCTGATAACTGTTCCAGCTATTGGAGATCTAACACTTGTATCATCCAGGGCAATTCTCGCATTCTCTAAAAATACCTCAGCCCGAACTAGCTGAGCTTGTGCTGATGAAGAGGCCTCTTGAACATCTTCAAAAGCTTTATCAGAAATATTTCCTTCATCATGAAGCCTCTTTGAGCGATTAAACTGGTTTTTTGCATTCGTTAGCCTAACCTTCGCAACCTCTAAGTCTGCATTCGCTTGCGCTAAAGTATTGGTTGGGGTTCTCTGGTCAATTCTGGCTAAAACAATTCCCTTTTCGACAAAATCTCCAATCTCAGCCCCTAAAAATAGTACCTGACCAGAGGCTTTAGATTTAATTTCAATTGACGAGATTGCCTCAACAGTTCCTGAGGCCTCAACTGTTAATTCTAGTTGCTGGGCACCAGCTTCTTTAAGAGTGTAAAACTTAAATTCTTCCTCTTTTTTATCGCCGCCACAGCTAGCTAAAAAAATAATAGATAAAACTATAGTGAATGATTTAATTAAAAACTGATTCATGCTACTTCCTTTGTTGAGTCTGATTCTATCAGACCGTCTTTAATGAAAATGGTGCGCTGAGCCTCTTCAGCAACCTCATTCTCATGGGTTATTAAAATAATAGTTTGTCCTGCAGCATGGAGGTTATGAAAAAGCTGCATAACATCATGTCCTGTCTGACTGTCAAGATTTCCGGTAGGCTCATCTGCAAAAAGAATAGAGGGATTATTCACAAGCGCTCTTGCAATAGCAACTCTTTGTTGCTGTCCGCCTGATAGCTCTGAGGGCTGATGGTCCATTCTATCTTCTAGGCCAACTTGAGATAAAGCAGCTTTAGCTCTAGCAAGTTGCTCGGCTTTTTCAACACCAGCATATTTTAACGGTAACATTACATTATCAAGAGCAGTATTTCGTGCCAATAAATGAAAATTCTGAAATACAAATCCAATCTCTTTGTTTCTTATGCCTGCAAGCTCATCGCCCTCTAGGGTGCTGACCTCCTGATTATTAAGAAAATAAGTTCCATGGGTTGGGCTGTCAAGACAACCAATGATATTCATGAGCGTCGACTTGCCAGAGCCAGAAGGACCCATAATAGCAATGAATTCGCCTTTTTGGATCTCAAAGGTAATGCCTCTGAGGGCCTCAACAGTCTGAGTGCCTAGGGCATAGTGCTTTGTCACGCCTTCTACAGCAATAATACTCATATTTTTATACAGAGAAAGACTGGAATCTCTCTTGCGGTGTTATTTTGATAGGTTGCATAATCAGGATAAATAGAACAAATTATGGGCCAAAGCTCTTCTTTTTTTTCTTTAGACACCTCTTCGGCAATATAGTTCCCTGAATCATGGATGGTTGAGATCTTTAATTCTGGGTGCGCTTTAATATTATAATACCAGCTTGGGTTTTTTGGCATGCCGCCAAGAGAGGCTACCAAGACCGGTAATCCATCAACATGAACATGGATCAGGGGGATGTTTCTAATTTTATTAGTTTTGGCTCCCTTGGTTCTAACAACCATAATAGGAAAGCCGCCAGGCCATTTGTTCCAGAGCTTTCCATTGCTTAGTAAAAAGACTCTTGCTTGAAATTTAGCAAAGTATTTAATAATACGCTTGGCTGTTATTGCTTGCTTAATTGTGTATTTTTCTTGAGTCATTGATTTTAAGGTTATTCAAATGCTGGAATATTTGTCTGAAGATTCCCTAGAATTAAAGCATGAATATCATGGGTTCCCTCGTAAGTATTTACAGCTTCTAAATTCATGGAATGACGCACAACATGGTATTCATCAATGACGCCATTGCCGCCGTGCATATCGCGGGCCATTCTTGCTACATCAAGTGCTTTGCCGCAGTTATTACGCTTAATTAAAGAAATCATTTCAGGGATCATCTGATCCTCATCAATCAACCGACCAACACGCAACGCTGCTTGTAGTCCTAGCGTAATTTCTGTTTGCATGTCCGCCAATTTCTTTTGCACTAATTGCTTAGCAGCCAACGGTGATCCAAATTGCTTTCTATCCAAGGTATATTGCCTAGCAGCATGCCAACAAAATTCTGCTGCTCCAAGTGCGCCCCAAGCAATGCCATATCGAGCAATATTCAAACAAGAAAAAGGTCCTCGAAAGCTTTGAGCCAAAGGCAACACATACTCATCAGGTATAAAGACATCCGACATAAAGATCTGACCTGTAATTGATGCTCTGAGCGCAAATTTGCCTTGGAGCACCTTCGTCTCTAGGCCTGCAAAATCTTTTTTAGTTATAAAGCCTCTAAGCACACCTTGCTCATCTTTTGCCCAAATAACAAAGATGTCTGCAACTGGAGCGTTGGTAATCCATGTTTTTGAGCCATTGAGTCTATAACCACCGTCGACCTTCTTGGCCTTCGATAGCATGCTGCTTGGATCAGACCCTGCGTCTGGCTCGGTTAGACCAAAACAACCTATAAGATCTCCTGAGGCCATCTTTGGTAATAACTCTTCTTTTTGAGCTTCAGAGCCAAATTTATAAATTGCATACATCGCCAAAGAAGATTGAACACTGAAAGCTGATCGGTAGCTAGAATCAACTCGCTCTATCTCCCTAGTTATTAATCCGTAAGACACGTACCCTACTCCAGCGCAACCATAACCCTTGATGGTGGCTCCTAAGATTCCTAGCTCACCCATCTCTTTGTATATCTCAGGATGAAAGACTTCGTTTCTATTTGCCTCTAGTATTCTAGGCATAAGAGATTTTTGAGCATAATCACGCACGTTATCGCGGATCATTCGCTCCTCTTCAGTCAGCTGGCTGTCAAGCTGAAGTATATCTTCCCAATTTTGTTCCATAAGTTTTCTTGTAGGCCAGTTAGGCAAAAAAAAGCCCTAGTAAATACTAAGGCTTTTATTATATTCCAATACTAGAATTTATAATGCAAATCCATTCCTATAGTTCTGGGAGCATTAAAATAAGACAGTGTTAGCTGTCCAAATCCAGGTCCAAATGGAATGGAGCTCATTCTATGGTGCTTATCTGTAAGATTTTTAATCCAGAAGTTGAGCTGAAGATTCTCCATAGGCTCTGTGAGCAATCTAAAATCAGTAGTTCCCCTGGAATCAAGTGTTGTTAAAGCAGCTCTTGGGTCCTTGGAATTATATGGGAATGTCGGATGCTCTGAAATCCTGCTGTGATCTAAACGCATTCTGTAATTTCCATAATCTTTATCCAGCGAGATGTAAAGAGTCGTTTCTGGTGAGTAAGGGACTTGCTCAAGCTTGTAACCATCGCTTGCCACTTTGTTTCCAGTGAATTTAGAATCGAGGGTACTGAGATTAACCATCAGTCTAGTAGAGTCGTTAATGAGCGTTGTTGTTTCAATCTCAAGACCAGAAATATCTGCTGAGTTATTGATAACTTCAGAGGCAGCCGCAGCATTTGCAGTAAAGTAAGAGATCTGCATGTCTTCATGCTCATTATCAAAATATGCAACGTTTAGCATCATACGATTATCGAAATATCTTCCCTTTAAACCAAGTTCAGTAGATGAGATGGTCTCAGGAGCATAAGGTGTTGCAGCCTCATAGGGGTTAGAGCTTTCTGCATTAAACCCCCCAGCCTTAAAGCCATCTGCAACTTTAAAGTATAAGTTGGTGTTCTCGCTGTAATCATGGGAGATGATGAAAGTACCTGTTGTATCATCAAAACTTCCTTTTCCTGAAGCAGACAAAATGCCTACATACTCCTTAAAGCCAGCCTTATCTTCTTCTGTTGATCTTGCGCCCACTGTTACGTCCCAGTTCTCTGCAACTGCAATGGTGAGCTGTCCAAATAGTGCTGTGGAGTCGCCGCTACCAGAGTAATTCTGAGTAATAACAACCCCGCCACCAAAGAATGATTGAGGGTTTGCTGTAAAGGCATTGTCTTTGAGTGCGTAGTATCCAAGAACATATTCCACTTTATCTGTAGAACCTGATAGCTGAAGTTCAAGAGTTTCAGCATCATAGTTTGTTATGCGAGATGTATCAGCAATTGGGAAAGGTCCACCATCCAAATCAAGACGGTCGCTCCAGTCTGTTGTTCTGTTGGCCCAAATGGCTTTCACAATACCTAAGCTGGTATCTCTTGTATATGTAATGCTGGTACCTCTTACTACAGAGAGTTCTTGGGTGAGAGTATCATTATGGGCAATACTTTGTCTTTCGCCATTTGCGAAGAGTTCAATAGGCCATAGCTTCAAACCACCTGTTAATGCAGATGCTCCTACGCCAAAAGCAGTGCTCCAATTTGGAATAGTATTAGTGAGCTGAGCAAAAGGAGGAACATTTTTCTGATCATTTTTATCATGCGAGACTGTGAGGCTAGTATTCTCTCCTTCATACAAATATGTGAACTTGTAACCTCTTGAATCAATAGTATCTAATTCTGAATGGCTTGAAACTTGATTTGGAACAACTCCCTGTGCCGCTTGATAAGGAGAGTCCGCATTGCTGACGTAACCTCCTCTATTTTTTGTATTAAGAACAAACTTAAAGTAACTATTATCACCGACTCTGGAGTCTGATATAAACTGAAACTGATTTAAGCTGTAGTTACCTACTGTCATTTTAGCTGAAGTGCCTGAACCAGAAGGTTTCTTAGAGATGAGATTGATGGCTCCGCCCAAAGTATTGCGCCCATAAAGAGTGCCTTGCGGACCCCTTAAAATTTCAACTCTTTCCAAGTCAACGGTATCAAAAATAGAGCCTTGTCCTTTTCCAAGATATACCCCATCAAGGTACATACCAACAGTGGGCTCCCAAGTGATCGCTGGATTGATAGTTGTGCCGCCTCTAATTGCTATGGTTGCTGCTGTATTATTTGATGGTGTGTTTATAATATGAACGTTTGGGGCCATGCCCGCAAGATCAACCACATTAGCTATATCAAGATCATCAATAGTAGATTCCGTAATTGCTGTTATTGCAATTGGAGTGTCTTGGAGTTTTTCTTCTTTCTTTTGAGCTGTAACCACAACTTCTTCAAGCATGCCGGAAGACTGCGCAGCAAGATTTAAATTCAAAAGAAAAGATAGCGGAATTGCTAGAAATACTAGTTTAAATTTATTCATTATAATCCCCTATTAAATAAATATTAATTAATTGAAAGATTATTGCAAAAAAATGAGGTTTTTGCACTTTTAATTTAAAGTGATATTAATAATTGATATGCTTGCAAAACACCGCGTTAACTGATCACCTCAATTCTAAGCAATCCAAACCTAGGGGATGAAAATTTAATGTTGGCACTTTCAAGGCATAAAGACGCAACTTCAATCATCTTGTTGCTGTTTCCACAAATAATAATTAGTGGAAGAAGATCTTGGTACTGATAGGTAAAATTTAAGATTTCAGATGGAGCCTCTTGATGTCTGACCCCATGTAAATCGAGATGCGTAATCCCTCGCTCTTCGAACACTCTCATAGCAATAATCCAAAAAACTTAATTGATATTAGTATCAACCATCATCACATCCATCCTTCTGGCATTGTGATGCTGGTAGTCATATACAACCTCATTACCCAAAGTTAAATTCGGGAAACGTTTGAAAAGCTCTTGCAGCATGACTTCTGTTTGCGAGCGAACCAGAGTCACTCCAATACAGTAGTGAGGGCCTTGCCCAAAAGAAATACTTTTATCATGATCGCGTTGAATATTAAATTTTTCTGGATCATCATAAATAAGTGGGTCCATCCCAGCTGTACTTGTTATTAACTGAACCATCTGTCCTTTCTTCACTTGGTAACCTTGTATCTCTATATCTTCTGCGGCATACCTTGCCAAGCCTGTTTTGCCAGAAGATTCGTATCTAAGAGTTTCTGAGATAGCTCCTTGAACGAGATTACTATCTGCCATTAAGGCCTCATGTTGCTCAGGATGCTGCAGTAAATTTTTAACTAAATAGCTATGCAAATCAACA
>DEOR01000016.1 GCA_002358345.1 Proteobacteria bacterium UBA3413
TGGTGGAGCTACGCGGGATCGAACCGCGGACCCCCTGCTTGCAAAGCAGGTGCTCTCCCAGCTGAGCTATAGCCCCACACGAGGAAATAATTGTACAAGAAATAGTTTTATAAACAACTATGTTACAAAAAAGGCTTAAAAGTTATAGCTAAAACCAATTTTAAATGTTTTCGGCTTTTGAGATCTCGCGCCATTTTTAGGTGCTCTTGAGGCTATATCTTCATTGTTCATGATATTTTCAATGACTCCATACACATCGAAATTATTATTGAAAGCCTTTCTCAAGGTAAGGTCTAAAAAGTTATAAGGCCCAATTCTTTCGTGGGTACCACAAGCAGCTGAGGAACAAGCCCCCCCATGATCTAACAACCTCAGATATCCGCTCCACCCAGATTCGGTAATAACTCCTGCTTGGATAGCAAGAACTGAGCTTGGTATATAAGGAACATCATCGCCTGTCATAACTGTTCCCCAGTAATCATCATTGCTAAAACTATTGTTAAAAGTGGCTTTGGTTGATGTAAAGGCAATTGAAATGGGGTAGCTAATATTATTACCTTCGAACACCCATGAGGATGTCATCTCTAAACCAGACACATCAACCTCACCACCACTAAAGCTTGCTCCAGCTTCGCAATTTCCTCCGCTTGAATTTGAGCAGGTTCCCACTAAATTTTGATAGTCGCTAGAAAAATAGATGATCTCTAGCGCAGTAAGATTATTGTTGTATCTAAAGCCCAGCTCAAGGTTATCTGCTTCTTCCGCATCGCCATTAAATACAGGTGACATGCCTTCGTGAAAACCTGCTATAAGTTTTAGATTATTGTTAGCGCTATAAGTTATTCCTAAGCCAGAGGTGCGGTAATCCCCTCTAGATTTTTTATTACTATAGTTGCTATCTTGAATATTTCTTGATGCCATACCATCTAGCCATCTATTTTCTACTTGACGATACTCCTCAGATCGCTGGCCAACTGTAATGGCAACCTTGCCGAGCGTTAAAGTATCTTGGATAAAAAAAGAGGTGGCCATTGTTTCTCTCAATCTATTATTAGTTCCAGAGTATCCTGACCCACATGCATATAAAGCTGAGTTTTTGCTGGCCGATGTCTGATCAAAGCACTCATACCATTGATATCGACTTTCAGCATCCTTCATATCTCTTAAGCCAAATGTAATCTCATGATGAGAGAAATTAGCAGAGGCTTGGAGCTGCATGCCTTCATTGCGGTAGTATCTATTATTATGTTTCAATTGAACCTGCACTGCTTTTATACCGTCTAAAATCTCTTGCGCATCCTTGCTTCCAAGATTAGCGGCTGCAATAACATCATCTACACCATCTGCAATACCATGCGCTTTTAGAGTATTAGCCTTATCGACTTTAAACCAATCTCTGTGATAATCATTTGTCCAACTTGTTGCAATAATATCTAGAATGCCAATACGACTCTTATAAATAAGAGCTTTTTGGTTTGCTTCATTTGCCATCTCATCATACTGACTCATTCCATATCTTTTTCTGGGATCTCTCTGAAAGCTTAATTGAGACAAGCCAACATATGTTTGCTCTGACGTCTCATCTGCTTCTATTATTTTTAAAGTAACTTCATGATCTCCCCAGGAATAACGAAGCTTGGCCATGAGATCAGACTTATTGAAACCTGTATCTCTATTCATTCCAGCAATCGAATCAAACCCATCAGATGAATGTTCATGGGTCTCAATTAATGCTCCCAGGTTACCAGACGTGCCTCCATAGAAAGCATGGGTTCTTGACATATTATTATCGCCAAATTCTTGTACAATTTTTCCGGATGGTAATTCTGGGATGGGCGTACTGACTAAATTAATAGCTCCGCCTACAGTGCTTGGTCCCTGAGAGATAGCTGCAGGTCCCTTAAGAACCTCTACGGCATTCATGCGTCCTGGCGTTGGAAAATAGTATGCTGCTGCAGAGGTATATGGAGCCGGGGCAATTAAGATGCCATCTTCCATTAAAGTAATCTTGGCAGAGCGATCCATGGAAGTGCCTCTAATAGAAATATTAGGGCGCAGACCATGACCATCTTCTGCTCTGAAAAATACACCAGGGACTAAAGATAAAATTTTATGAATATCCGTATCTATAGTTTTTGCAAGATCTTCGTTTGAAAGAAAGGATGCTGATCCAGGGACCTCTGTCGCAGCAACTTTGGAGCCTATGATGGTTACAGATTCTATTTGCTCTAAGGCAAAAGCGCTTGAAGCAACAGAAAATATTCCCAACAGCAATAAAAGCAATAGTAAATTTACTTGCTGTGCAATTTTTACAGACTGGATGGCCATGACAATCTCCTTGAATATGACTCAAGGAGCTATAGATTCTACTTGAGAATGCTAATGATAATCATTCTCATTTACAAAGACAAGAGATTATTTAATGATTTCCCTTGATAGCAAAATACAACCCTAGGGCTAGTAAAAAAATTTGCTCACTCATAAATAATTTTTCTGTAATAAACCAATCAGAATGGGCCAAGTAAAATGCACCTGTCATAATTACTAAGACCGCGCCACCACCCAATCTAGTTAGCAAATGGCCTGTAGCACCTAGAAATCCACCTAAAATAACAGCGGCTCCTGCGGCAACCTCGCCCATCGCCACAAGACTCGCTACAATCTCTGGAGCAGCAATACCCATGCTTTCAAACCAAGTCACCATCTTCTCTGGTGGCAAGGGAAATTTACCCAGCCCATGCAAAATAAATGAGGTGCCTAACACCAATCTTAAAATCCACGGGGCCAGCCCTTGCAAGGGTTTGGCTATACCATCTAAGTAATTTGAAATATTCATATCATCTCCTATTTAAATTTATTGTATCTGAACTCTTAAAAAGAATTGTAAAAATTTGATATGTCCCAATAATTAATA
>DEOR01000053.1:0-4307 GCA_002358345.1 Proteobacteria bacterium UBA3413
TTAATTTTCTCACAGGTTTGATTGAGAGCAGCCAGGCCTCTAATCTTTTCCACTCTTCGATTTCATCTTTTTTAAGCATGTTTCTCACAGCACCAAGTTGAAATGAGCGTATCTCAATTTCCTCCCTCTGCCTGAAGTAAAACTCTGTACTGCCTCCACCCAAATCAACAAATAATTTAGTTTTGCCAGCGCTGGCTTGAGGGTGAAAGCCGATGAGCTTTGCTTCCTCTAAACCAGATATGATGCGCAATGGGTGATGAATAGCGGTCTCAATATATCTTCTCGCCTCTTCAGAATTTGTCGTGTCTCTGAACGCAGAGGTCGCGATGATTTCATAGTGCGTAATATCGTTACTCTTAAATATTTCCTCGTAGCCTTGAATGGTTTCTATTACTTGATTCAGCTTGATCTTGCTGAGCTGTCCTTCCTCAAAAACCTCACTCCCTAGTCTGATAGGAGACCTCATGCCCTGAACGAATTTAATGGACGCAGGGGTGGTGCTAAAAATCTTATATTTAATAGCATTGGTCCCTATGTCAATCGATGCAATCTTCATTTACTCATACTCATCATCCATGTACTTTGTCAAAACCATGTATTGATCATAATTTAAATTATTAAACTCAACGCCTTCTAACAGCACCTTGTAGTTATTAATTTTTCGTGACCAGGTCAAAGGCTTGAGTAATTTTTTATTTTCATACGAGGTCTGGTTGAGCAAAAATCTAAGGGCGGTCAGTCTTGCAATCATTTTATTGTTTGCATTAATTTTGATCCAGGGGGAAAACTCTGGGGATGTGAGCCCAAACATTTGATCCTTGTAAAGGGTAAAAGCATCCCACTTAGTAACTATGCGCTCATCATTTGGTGAGAGTTTCCAGTACTTGAGTTCAGATTGCTTTCTGGCCTTCATGCGCCTTTGCTGCTGATCTTGAGATAGTGAAAAGTAGAATTTAATAATTTCTATGCCTTCTTTTTGCAATGCTTCCTCCCAAGGAATCACTTTGCCCATAAAATCCCTGTATTGTTTTTCATTACAATACCCCATCACGGGCTCGGTTAAAGCACGGGTGTACCAAGATCTATCTAAAAATGCGATCTCACCTTTTTCGGGAAGTATTTTTGACCATCTTTGAAACCAGTGCGTGGATTCCCATTTGGTAGGAATGCCAAGATTGACATATTTAAAATTTTTAGGAATGAGGTATTCAGAGAAGAACTTAAATGTTGAGCTTTTTCCAGCAGTGTCTCGCCCCTCAAATACTATGCAGATTCTACGTGCATTCTTGATGACATCTTCTTGGAGCTTCAGGAGTTCAATTTGCAATCTACGCTTTTCAAGCTGATAAGATTTCTCGTTAAGTTTTTGATATTCTTTTTGATTAAATGATATAAGCATAGGTCTTAATAATTAACTTACATTTCTTAGTAAGTCATTGGTTTGATTGATATTATAGTTGCTAAGCAGTTTAATTTATGACAATTTCTTATAGATTTTGCTTAAAAGGATATTATGGGCTTATGACAGATAATTTAGAGAGCAGGGTGCAGGTGCTAGAAGATACGCTTGCGATACAAAACTTAAAACATTCCTACCTGAACGCTTGTGACTCTAAGGATGTCCCCGTTATTATCTCAAGCTTTGTTTCATCTTCTTGCTTGATAGATTACGGGCCGGTTGGTATTTTTACTAACCCAGAGGATTTAGCACAGGTGTTTAAGGAGGTTGCATGCCATGACTTCATGCTTGAGTCCCATCATGCGCACAACCCCATCATTAAAATTTTAGATTCTGAGAGGGCGTCTGGAGACTGGTCTCTTACCTACCATTTAATAAATTTGAGCAATGAGACGATTACAACTTTGCAAGGCAGTTATCGAGATCTCTATCAAAAGGCTGAGGGTCAATGGTTAATTCAAGAGACTGTTTTCAGAGCCGCTTCATCATTAAATTTAGAGATCGAAGAGAGGATGCTAAAGGTCATTTTTGCAGGCAAACCTTAGGCGGGCGTTGCTAGACAGCTTAAAAGATAAGCGTTGCTCGCGCGCACAGCTTCGTTTAACCCCACCTCAGTCAATTCATTATCTTCCTTGGCATTGAGAGACAGAATAGAGAATATAATCTGAGTAATAACAAGGAAAACCCCCGTCTTATTAAACATGTTAGGCAGCCCTATTGAGCCTTCCACATGCTTTAAAATAGTTGCAGCAATTTTGTGTAAGTCAGAGCTTGTGACAGCCGGACTGACAGTGTTCTCTAAAATCAATTTCTGGGCCCCAGGTCTTGCTTTAAAGAATCCAATAATGCTGTTAACACAATTTTTTAGACATCGAGAATAATCAGCTCCTACGTGTGTTTGCAGATCCACACTCAGAACCTCGTTACATGTCTCAACATATCTTTGAATCAGAGTCAGCTTAATATCATCAGTTGTTTCAAAGAATTTATAAGTTGATGTGCGCTTTAGCCCGGCTTCTACTGAGATTTTTGCAATACTCAGAGCGGACAGGGGCTCATGCTCTAATATTAATTCCGCTGTATCAAGAATTTTATTAATTCTATCTAAGCTGCGCTGCTGTTTAGCTGGTAGGATCATTCTCTTATTATCGACATTTGTTCTAAAAATAACAATTAGATATAGCTTTTTTTTATAGTTTAGTATATTGTGTCTTTCATGTGACAAATAAGTGTCATAAAAGAAACTATATTTTAAGAATTATTAAATGAGCATAAAACAATTATTACTAAGCCAGGGCTTGATCCCTAAAAAAACAGAAGCATATGACATGCAAATCTTTGGTTTTTTCTCCCTATGTTTCCTCTTAGCCGCCATTATATATTCCGCATAAAATAACTTAGGGTTGGTGCTTTCCAATAAAAAACGTAACTAATCTAGGCTAGATAGAACCCTCTAATTACCTACTTTTTCATTCAATTGCTTCACATAATTGTTGCAGTAATGTTTCTCTATATATGCATTAATAAGATTTAATAGACATCAAATAACTACTATTTTTTAATGTGTATATAGAAGCTTTATTTCTTGATCCGTTTTTCATACTTTTAATTGCAAGTTTTATTGGCTTTTTTATGGCCTTTGGAATAGGCGCTAATGATGTAGCAAATTCCATGGGCACGTCCGTTGGCAGTAAAGCCATTACTATTAAACAAGCAATAATTATAGCGGCCATTTTTGAGTTCCTTGGAGCTTTCTTGGCAGGCGGAGAAGTTACCTCCACCATTCGCAAAGGCATTGTTGACCCCAACCTCTATGCCAACGATATTAATATTTTTATTATTGGTATGATGTCCGCACTTCTTGCTGGCGGCACTTGGTTATCCATTGCAAGTATGCGAGGCTGGCCAGTGTCTACCACCCATTCTATTGTTGGCTCCATTATAGGCTTTGTTCTTATAACAAAAGGCGTTGATGCTGTCTCCTGGGGCAAGGTTGGCAATATTGCTATGAGCTGGGTTACATCGCCTTTGTTCTCTGCCATCCTGGCTTTTGGCCTTTACATGTCAGCAAAAAAATTAATTCTTGATCGGTCCAACCCTGAAAAAGCTGCCATTACTTTCATTCCTTTTTACAGTTTCTTTGTTGCTGTTGTGATTTCGCTTGTTACAGTAAGAAAAGGGCTGAAACATGTTGGCGTTGAATGGTCAGACAACGAGATGTATTTATTTATCTTTGTATTTAGTTTTGTGGTTGGTCTTGCCACAGCGTTTTTTTTAAGAAGAAATCAAGAGAGAATTATGCAAGACGGTGGAATTGAATTTGCATTTGGTTTGCTGATGATTGTTTCAGCTAGCGCCATGGCTTTTGCCCATGGATCAAATGATGTGGCGAATGCGATTGGTCCATTGGCCGCAATCGTTAGCGTGCTTGATACTGGAGTTATTGGCTCCAAAGCAGCTATCAGTCCCTGGGTCTTATTGGTTGGAGGTATAGGCATTGTATTTGGTCTTGCAACCCTTGGCTCTAGAGTTATCAAGACGGTCGGTTCGAAAATTACGGCCTTAACCCCCAGCCTTGGATTTTCAGCTGAAATGGCTACAGCATCGACTGTTGTGGCAGCTACCTATCTTGGATTTCCAATCTCCACGACTCACACTTTAGTCGGCGGGGTTATCGGGGTTGGTCTTGCAAAAGGAGCAGAGCATCTAGACTTTAGATCCATTAAGAGAATTATTGCCTCTTGGTTAGTTACTATTCCAGCTGGTGCGGCATTTACAGTGCTCTTTTATATCTTGCTGAGAATTATATTTAACGTTTAAATGATACAAAGAATTTGTAGCTTTGTTA
>DEOR01000053.1:4494-4771 GCA_002358345.1 Proteobacteria bacterium UBA3413
CTCTGATGCTAGTTTGTATGGCAGAATTGCTATTGATTCTAAGCACATTTCTAACGCCGTAAAAAAAGAAAATTTTGAATTAGAAAATAATGAATCAAAGATTGGCATAAAAGGTGATCTATTTGAGCTCAATAAATCAGGCGCTAAGGTCATATATCAAATCGAATATGGTTTTGATCTAGTTGATGGCAAGGCTAGGGGAGATGATGGAACTTTTAAGCAGAGAAATACGTTCTTAGGAATTAAAAGTTATCTAGGCACTATCTTTGCTGGCACT
>DEOR01000042.1:0-196 GCA_002358345.1 Proteobacteria bacterium UBA3413
ACCCCGTGCACCTTTACTATAGGTTCACACTGGACTTTGACTTTATTTGTGTAGGATAGGTGGGAGACTTTGAAGCTGAGACGCTAGTCTTAGTGGAGTCGTCCTTGAAATACCACCCTTGTAAAGTTGAGGCTCTAACTCAGGTCCATTATCTGGATCGAGGACAGTGTGTGCTGGGTAGTTTGACTGGGGCGGT
>DEOR01000042.1:386-1745 GCA_002358345.1 Proteobacteria bacterium UBA3413
TTTGACTGGGGCGGTCTCCTCCCAAAGAGTAACGGAGGAGTACGAAGGTATCCTAAGCATGGTCGGACATCATGCAGATAGTATAAAGGCATAAGGATGCTTGACTGCGAGACTGACGGGTCGAGCAGGTAGGAAACTAGGTCTTAGTGATCCGGTGGTTCTGAATGGAAGGGCCATCGCTCAACGGATAAAAGGTACGCCGGGGATAACAGGCTGATACCCCCCAAGAGTTCATATCGACGGGGGTGTTTGGCACCTCGATGTCGGCTCATCACATCCTGGGGCTGGAGCAGGTCCCAAGGGTATGGCTGTTCGCCATTTAAAGTGGTACGCGAGCTGGGTTTAGAACGTCGTGAGACAGTTCGGTCCCTATCTGCTGTGGGCGTTGGAGATTTGAGGGAAGTTGATCCTAGTACGAGAGGACCGGATTGAACGAACCTCTGGTGTTCCGGTTGTCACGCCAGTGGCATTGCCGGGTAGCTATGTTCGGAAGGGATAACCGCTGAAAGCATCTAAGCGGGAAGCCTCTCCCAAGATTAGATCTCCCATAGACTTCGGTCTACTAAAGAGTCGTCATAGACTATGACGTTGATAGGCAAGGTGTGTAAGCGTTGTAAGGCGTTGAGCTAACTTGTACTAATAACTCGTGAGGCTTGATCATGTAACCTTAAGAAAGGTTCATTGTTCAGGAATAACATAATAAAAAATTTGTAGTGAAAAGAATTACATACCAGTTTGCCTGATGACAATAGCAGTTTGGCACCACCTGATCCCATCTCGAACTCAGAAGTGAAACGGACTAACGCCAATGGTAGTGCAAGGTCTCCTTGTGTGAGAGTAGGAAATCGTCAGGCTTTTTTCTTTAAAAAGGCTCTTAGATTTATCTAAGGGCCTTTTTTTTGTATTAAAATAACATATGGACATTACTGAAATATCAGACAGGCTTGAACTTGAAAAGCTAGTGACTGATTACGCAACCGCGATAGACTCTCGAGATTTTAAACAACTAAATAATCTTTTTACACCAGATGCTCAGATTGACTACACAGCAGTAGGAGGGATAGCTGGTTCGCTTGCAGAGATTATTGCTTTCCTGGAAACAGCTCTGGACTTTTTTCCCAACTACCAACACTTTATTTCGAATATCTCTCTTACAATTAACGGGAATACCGCCACCGGAAAAGTCATGTGCTTTAACCCTATGCAGACCAAGGACAGTCAAGTCTTTTTCTTGGGCATGTGGTATCAAGATACCTATCTTAAGGTTAATGATAAGTGGTTTATTTCTTCAAGAATTGAGGAAAGTTCTTGGTCCCACAATGTTCCGGTCTCTGTTAACACAGATCCCCAGCAATGATT
>DEOR01000042.1:1944-8051 GCA_002358345.1 Proteobacteria bacterium UBA3413
CAGATGACCTCGCCAAGGAAGTGCTTGAGTTTAATACACATGGCTATAATGAGGTTCTCCATCATTTCGGCCCAAGTATTCTTGATCAATCTAACTTTATCGATCGCTCTAAGTTACGCATTGAGGTGTTTAACAACCCAGACAAAAAACAACTACTCGAATCTATTATTCACCCGCTAGTTCGTGAATTGATGGTATCGAGAATTATGTTATCTCAATCCATTTACACAATAGTGATGGTCCCCCTTATTTATGAATCACAAAGCATGAAATCTTACGATAGAATTCTGGTAGTAGATTGTGATGAGTCGACACAGATCGAGCGCGCCTCCCTTCGGGACAGCAACCCCAAGGAATTAATTCAAAAAATTATGTCTACCCAGTGTTCACGCGAGGAACGATTATCTATTGCTAATGATATTTTGCCGAATACTGGTTCGCTAGCCTCTTTGGAATCAAAAGTTAAAGACTTACATACATTTTATTTAGGAATTTGTGCCAATGATTAAAGAATGCCCTCAATGTAAGGCCCCAGCTGATTTAGCTAAAACGAATCTATTTAGACCTTTTTGCTCAGAGAGGTGTAAATTAATTGATTTGGGAACTTGGGCTAATGAAGAAAAGTTAATTAGCAGGCCTTTGAATTCTGAGGATTTTTACGAAGAATAATTTAGCTAGATTATTAGCCTTTACCGTGACACTGCTTATACTTTTTTCCTGACCCGCAGTGGCAGGGGTCGTTGCGTCCCAGCTTTGGTTCTTCTCGTAATACAGTGGCCGGATTTGAGGGTTGCTTTGATGACGGCACATCATCTCTGCCAATAATTAATTCTGGTTGAGCTTGCTGTAGCTTCATCTCTTTATTTTTCTGCGCTTCTACAGATCGCTCTTCCAGCTCTCTCAACTCTTCTTCGCTAGCTAACTCCAACCTAAAAAGAATCTTGATAGCTTCACTATTAATCTCATCAAGCATAGACTCAAACATCTCAAATGCTTCTCGCTTATACTCATTTTTTGGATTCTTTTGCGCATAAGCCCTGAGCCCGACGCTTTGTCTTAAGTGGTCCATCTCAGCCAAATGATCTTTCCAATGTACATCCAACACTTGTAACATGACTTGTTTTTCAAGCTGAGCAACATTCTTCTCAATCTTTTTATATTTTTCTTTGTATCTAGTAGCTGCTTGACTAGCTATTAGCTCAGCGATTCGCTCAGGGGTTAGCTTGGTATTTTTAGCTATTGCTTGCTCTAGATTTTCTTCTATTAAATAGTGCTCTTTTAAATGCTTTTCTAACTCTGCAATTCGCCATTGGCTTTCTACCGATTCTAGTGGAATAAAATCTCCCGTTAGAGCCAACATCTCTTCTTTAATGAGCTCGCCGATTGCCTCAGAAATATTATCTTCTTCGAGTAATTGATTTCTCAAGGAATAGATAGCTTGCCTTTGATCATTTGCAACATCGTCATACTCCAGAAGATTTTTTCTGATATCAAAATTCCTGCTCTCAATTCTTTTTTGAGCATTCTCAATGCCACGAGATAGCATCTTGTGTTCAATGTGATCATCGCCCATTCCAATCCTCTCAAATAATGCTCGCCTGCTATCAGAGATGAATAATCGTAAAAGATCATCTTCGAGTGATAAAAAGAATTTTGAGTAACCAGGATCTCCCTGTCGCCCAGATCTACCTCGTAACTGGTTATCAATTCGCCTGGATTCATGTCTCTCGGTACCAAGAATGTGAAGCCCCCCAGCATCTAAAACTTTCTTATGGCGTTGCACCCAATCTACATCTTCTTCATCTTGCTTGCCACCGAGCACTATATCTGTACCTCGTCCCGCCATGTTTGTAGCAATGGTCACAACGCCGGACCTGCCTGCGTTAGCAATAATTTCAGCCTCCTTTTCATGGTGCTTGGCATTTAATACTTGATGCTCTATATTTTTGCTAGTCAGTAATTCTGAGACTATTTCTGAAGATTCCACGGAAGCCGTTCCAACAAGAATAGGAGCTTCTTTCGCTCTCAGTAACTGAATCTCTTCCACCAAGGCTTTAAATTTCGCCTCTTTGGTTAAAAATACTAAATCCTCATTATCCACCCTTGCCATAGGCTGATTGGTTGGAATAATCGAGACATTCAATCCATATATTTCGGCAAACTCAGCTGCTTCTGTGTCTGCGGTACCGGTCATCCCTGACAGCTGATCAAATAGTCTAAAAAAATTCTGATAGGTTGTAGAGGCGAGTGTCTGGGATTCTCGTTGTATCGGAACATTTTCTTTGCACTCAAGAGCCTGGTGAATGCCTTCGCTCATTCTCCTGCCTGACATGGTTCTCCCTGTATGCTCATCAATTAATAGAACCTCTTGATTCCTAACCAGGTAATGAACATTCTTTTTAAATAGGTAGGCAGCTTTTAGAGTTGCAGTTACGTAACGCATAATTTTAATATTACTTACTGAGTAGAGGCTATCCTCTGATTGGAGTAACCCCAGGTCCTCCAAGTAATGCTCAACCTCAATGTAGCCTTCATCAGTTAATTCCACTGATCGAGTTTTTTCATCGATCATGTAATGACCAATCTCTTCTGTTGATAGTGGCTCTTCTTCGGTGCCCTCTCGGATTTGCTGCTTTAGTTTTGGGATAATTTTTTTAATTTGCAGGTAGTAGTCAGCAGACTCATTGGATGGCCCCGAGATAATTAGGGGAGTTCTAGCCTCATCAATCAAAATAGAATCCACTTCATCAATGATTGCAAAATCTAAAGAACATTGAGACTTATCCTCATCGCGCAGGGCCATGTTATCTCTTAAATAATCAAAGCCGAGCTCTCCGTTTGTGGCATAAATGACATCGGATTTATAGGCTAATTTTTTCTCATCAATGTTTTGATTGGAATGAATAACCCCTACAGTGAGGCCAAGAAA
This sequence comes from Proteobacteria bacterium UBA3413, assembly GCA_002358345.1. Lineage (GTDB taxonomy): Bacteria > Pseudomonadota > Gammaproteobacteria > Magnimaribacterales > D2472 > D2472. Next base: position 4,874 of record DEOR01000042.1, read on the forward strand.
TTCATATACGGGCCTCATCCACTCTGCATCCCTTTGCGCAAGATAGTCGTTGACCGTTACCAGGATAACTTTTTTGTCTTGAATGGCATTGAGAAAAGCAGGCAGAGTGGCGACAAGAGTTTTGCCCTCACCCGTTTTCATTTCAGCAATATTTCCTTCAGCAAGAGCAATCCCGCCTAACATCTGAGAGTCAAAGTGTCTCATGCCTGTCGCTCGGATACTCGCCTCTCTAACTGCTGCAAAGGCATGAGGTAGCAATTGGCCGACATCGTTTTGATAAGAGCCTTTCAGACGGGCTCTCAGCAACACAAACTCAGCGTCATTGAGGTTGCTATATTCTACTTCCAGTAAATTGATCTGATCAACAAGCACCTGCATTCTTTTTAATGCACGTTGATTACTGCTACCAAATATTTTTGTTAAAAAAGACATTTTCTAAATTGTTTAGTTTTTTTGCACTTACTCTGCATCACCAAAAGGAGCTCGCACATAAGATATCGGGGCGATTGATGAATCTTCAAAGGTTACGACCTCCCATGCATCCTCAGATGCAAGAATTTTTCTGAGAAGTTCATTATTCAAAGAATGACCTGACTTGTATCCAGAGAATTGACCAATTAAATTATGTCCTAGCAGGTATAGGTCACCAATGGCATCCAGTATTTTGTGTTTCACAAACTCATCATCAAATCGCAACCCTTCATCATTAATTATCCCGTGCTCTCCAATCGCAATTGCGTTATCCACATTTGCACCTAGTGCCAAACCCTGTGACTGGAGATGATCCATGTCCTTTATTGATCCAAAGGTTCTGGCTCTGCAGACCTCTTTAACAAAGGAGGTAGAGGAGAAATCTATTGATGCTTTTTGAGCATGCTGGCTTATAGTTGGATTATCGAAATTAATCTCGAAGGAGACCTTGAAGCCATCAAAAGGCTTGATAGCAGCGAAAGTATCGCCCCTTTCAACTCTCACCTCTTTCTTCACCCTAATAAATTTTTTTAGCTCATCCTGTATTTCAAGGCCTGCTGCTTGGATTAAAAATACAAATGGGCTGGCACTTCCGTCCATGATAGGAATTTCAGGGCCGTCGACTCTGATGACACAGTTATCAATCCCAAGACCAGCAATAGCTGAAAGCAGGTGCTCAATTGTTCCAATCCTATAGCCCTCTTTAAAAAGAGTTGTGGAAAGCGTTGTATCTCCCACATACTCAAAGATTGCGGGAATCTCTATCTCAGGCTCTAAATCTGTACGAATAAAGGTAATACCAGCATTTATAGGAGCTGGAAGCAACTCTAAATTCATCTCTTTCCCACTGTGCAGCCCAACACCGACAGCTTTAATAGGGTTTTTAATTGTTCTTTGATGCAGCATTAATCTCTCTAAGTATTTAGTAATTATAGATTAAATTCATTGAGATTTTTGCCTTGTGATCTCAAATAATATGATGCCAGTGGCAACAGATACATTGAGGCTATTCAAGGTTTCATTTTTAGATAAAGTGCATACTGCAGAGCATTTCTCAATTGTTTTTTCTCTCATTCCTTCTTCCTCAGAGCCCATAATAGTAAGAATGGGTTGATTTAAATCTAAGTCTGTATGAAGCGAGTCAGCGTGTTCGCTCGTACCCAGAATTAAGTAACCAAGCTTTTCAAAATGCTTGATGCAGTTTATTAAATTAGTCACAGTGAAGATTTTAATTGCCTCTGTGCCTCCAGCGGAGACCTGTCTTACAAGAGGTGTTAGAGGAGAGCAATGATGTTTATTGATAATGACGCCAGCAATATTGCTTGCTGCTGCAGAGCGAATGCAGGCTCCTAGGTTTCTAGGGTCAATCACATTATCAATGACAAGAAATGTTGGATTCTGGTGTTGAATGCCTTCTTCATATTTTTTTAAATCACTTAAATCTAAAGTCTCTTCTTTTTTAAGAATAGCTTCCGGGTGTTGACTAAGATTTTTTTTCTTTTCAACAGATACAGACGCTTTTTCAGCCATCAGAATTAACTGCTGGATCCTCTCATCGCTTCGATTGGCAGGGATAAAAATTTGCTTAATGTTTTCTGGTGTGAGCTTTAGCAGCATCTCAATAGTATGAAAGCCCGAACGATGATTTAGCTTGTTGTCATTTTCCATCAGCAATAACTAGATTAATTTTTCTATCTAAAGGAGCAATAGCCATAATCTTAACTTTAATTTTCTGCCCAAGCTTAAAGCTTTTTCCTGTTCGTTTACCTTTTAGAATATTAGCACCCTGGATGAGGTGATATCGATCCCCGGGAAGATCTGAAACATGAAGCAAGCCAGAGATAAAATAATCTTCAAGGTTCACAAATAAACCAAAATCAGTGACACCTGTTACCACGCCATCTACCTCGGAACCAATTTTATCTTTTAAGAAGGAGCAAATTAATACCTGCTCAACCTGACGCGAAGCTTTCTCAGCTCTTCTTTCAAGCACCGATGAGTCCTCGCACATATCCTGAAGTTGAGATTGGTTATAGCCGCCTTTTTTGTGCGCGAGGGATTTGTTGATCATCCTATGTGTCAGTAGATCTGGGTATCTTCGAATAGGTGAAGTGAAGTGAGAGTATTGCTTAAGCTGCAATCCAAAATGACCTAAATTATTCGTGGAGTATTCTGCTCTGGCTAGGGTCTGGAGCACTAAAATCTGACCACTATCATCTTGCTTTTCATGCGCTTGCTTTAAGCAATAATTGATTATTTCAAGAGGCGAGGACTGCTTAGCAATTTGAGCAGGCATTTGAAAATATTTTTTTAATACTTCCAGCTTACTTGGATCTGGGTCTTCATGGATTCTAAAGACACCAAATCCAAAGCGTTCTTGCATGAATTCCGCCGAACATTCATTTGCTAGCAACATGGATTCTTCCACTAGCTTGTGTGCTCTTAAAGGCCTTTTGATAATAATATTTTTTACTTCCTTATTAGTTGCCAGCTCTAAAATGGCTTCTTTCGGGTTGATCTCAAGGGCATGCCTTTGTTGTCTGATTTTTAGTCTCGCTGTAGTTAATTGCTCCAGAGCATGAATTGAATCTACCACCTCTTCGTCTTTCAGTAATTCAGAGCTCTTGATATGCCCTTCAACCTGCTTGTAAGTTAAGCGGGCTTTAGAGTTGATGAGAGCGCTGTAGAATTTGTAGCTCACTCTATT
>DEOR01000041.1:0-20647 GCA_002358345.1 Proteobacteria bacterium UBA3413
AGAAAGAGGCACTAATGCTGAATTGTACTATGACAAAATTGAAGGAAGCGAAGCGAGCAACAATCTGAAAGGTTTTTCATGCTCGAATGCACGCTCATACATTGGTCAATCAATGAGAGATTACAAATAGATTTTTAAATTTAAGATCTTAAAAAGGAGGTCTTTTGGCCTCCTTTTTTTATTGCTTCAAAAAACCATGCAATGGAATATCTATAGGACTCCAAAAGAAATTGACAGCCCATAGGGGGGTCGATGATATAGTGCTTCATGACTAAAAAACAGGCTAATAATCCATTACATGGCATCACTTTAGAGACTGCTGTCACTAGCCTTGTTGATTATTATGGCTGGGATGGACTTGCTAAACACATCGATATCAACTGCTTTAAAAGCAACCCTTCTATTAAATCTTCCTTGAAGTTTTTACGGAATACTCCCTGGGCTAGAGAGAAAGTTGAGAATTTGTATTTATTACAGGTAAGAAACTAGCTTAAGCTTGATTTAATTACACTGCTGTGGATGGTAGATGCCCTGAGAAGCCCTATTTATAGGGCTTCACAAGAAATTGGCATCCCGTAGGGGAGTCGAACCCCTGTTGCCGAGATGAAAACCCGGTGTCCTAGGCCTCTAGACGAACGGGACTAGATTGCGGCAATTATAAAAGCTAAAACTCTATATTAAAAGACTAAATTCTCATTTAATCTGATTATTAATTTCCTTAAAAAATCCTCTTAAAAAATTACCTTCCATTTGATCTGGGTAGAGTCGCCTAAACATTCTTTCCATCCTGGTAAGGATCTGTTTTGGGTTATTGGGGTCAACTAATTTAAGGTTGTAAACAGTCTCATTGAAGTGCTCAATTAGATGGGTGAGCTCCTCGGACGTGTATTCAGGAAAATCTTGCCATGGGCCTATAGGTTCTTTTTGAGAGGCTTGATAGAGCTCATAGCACACCACTTGAGTGGACATGGCAATATTTAAAACAGGGTAATCAGGGTCTGCTGGGATAATTAAGTGTTTATTTGATAATTGCAGTTCTTCATTTGTCAGCCCCCTATCCTCTCGTCCAAATAAGATTGAGACCTCAAGGCCTTCGGCGGCCAACTGATTAATTTCTTGAGCCGCGTCTCTGGCCGTGGCCACGGGCCATTCAATGGTCCTCTCTCGAGCTGAGGTTGCAAAGATTACTTTTGAATTTTTAACCGCTTCATCAATGGAGTTAAATATCCTGGCGCCATCCAAAACATCTCCAGCATTTCCAGCCAGCGCCGTGGCCTCAGGGTCTGGAAACTTCTTAGGATTGATGAGCGCAAGGTTACTTAAGCCCATATTTTTCATGGCTCTTGCCACCGAGCCAATATTGCCTGGATGGGAAGTTTCGACCAAGACAATTTGTACGAACTGATTAATGGGATTCATGGAACTATTATCATCATTTCCAGTACAATATGCGACATGTCAAAGCCTGCTTTATTAAACGTCGCCCTTATCGCTGCAAACATTGGAGCTGCAGAGCTCGAATTTGCGGTTAAGAAAGTTCATGTTCTCGATGTCATGAAAAAAGGTCCGACTGATTATGTAACTGAAGTTGATCGCAAGGTTGAAGAGATCGTCTTTGATGAAATTAAGAAATACTATCCTGAAGACAATTTTCTGGGCGAAGAATCAGGGCACGAAGTTAATAATTCTGACACAACCTGGGTCTTAGATCCGATTGATGGCACTACCAATTTTATTCATGGCTACCCGCAATACTGTATTTCTCTAGCCTGCGTGGTCAACGGTCAGACTCAACATGCTGTGATCATTGATCCCACTCGAAGAGAGGAGTTTAGTGCCTCGCGAGGAAAAGGTGCAGAGCTTAATGGTGAACGCATTAGAGTCAGCAAAAGAGCAGGTATCAAAGATGCTCTTCTGGGCAACACATCTCATATTAATGAATCCCAGAACTACTCATTTGATAACATTGCAGCTTTTAGGGCTTTGTATAAACATGGTTTGACCATCAGAAGATCTGGGTGCTCGGCCTTGGATTTGGCTTATGTTGCCGCAGGACGCCTGGATGGCTTTTGGGCAAATGGCTTGTCTATTTGGGATATAGCGGCGGGATTGCTGATCGCGCAAGAATCTGGAGCTCTGACTAGTAATTTTCTAGGCAATCCTGAGGTCACTGACTCCGATCATTATCTTTGCGCTTCGCCTAAATGTTTTAAGGCAATGTTAGAGGCCATTCAGCCAAACTTTAAAGTTAAAGAAGCCTAAGGCATCTCATCAAATTCAACGCCTTCTGCCTCTGGTATGGCCAGATCATCTTGTGTGATTGAAAGACCCAGCAGCATATTGGCTACAACATAAATAGATGAATAGGTTCCTACCAAGACACCAATAATTAACGCCTCACTAAAACCCCTGATCATATCTCCACCAAAGAAATACAAGGCCAATAAAACCAATAAAGTAGTAAAAGAGGTAATCAAAGTTCTGGACAGCGTTTGATTGATGGAGCGATTAATAATCTCTTCAGGCTCAAAGCCCCTCTCGCCTCTAAAATTTTCTCTGATTCTATCAGAGACAACGATGGTGTCATTCAGCGAATAGCCGATCACTGCAAGCAGTGCCGCCAGCACAGTAAGATCAAAATCCCACGCGAACAATGAGAAAAGCCCAAGAATAATCACCACATCATGCGCCAGAGCTGTCACCGCACCCAGGGCAAATTTGTATTGAAATCTAAAGGCAACATAAAGCAAAATCATGCCAAGTGCCACAAGCATCCCTAGACCGCCTTGGTCTCTAAGTTCAGAGCCAACCTGAGGTCCGACAAATTCAATTCTTTGCAGTTCCATTGAAGGATCATCTGCCTGAAGGAATGTGAAGATGGTGTCGCCCAGTTGGCTGCTGCCATCCTTGTCCGCAACTTTAATTAGCACGTCTGTATCTGAGCCAAAGTTCACAACCTGGAAATCATCAAAGCCGTTATTGGTCATCAGATCTCTGATCTCACCTAAGTCTACTGCCTCAGAGTAAGTCACTTCAATTAGAGTTCCGCCACTAAAATCTAGCCCTAGGTTTAGTCCTCTAAAGCCCAAAGATAGAATGGACAGGGCCAGCAATGCAAGCGAAGTCATAGTGGCTATGTTTCGGTAGCTCATAAAAGGAATATTAAGATTTATCATATTCTGAGCTCCTGAATATTCTTGTTGCCATACATGAGGTTAATGATTGCCCTGGTACCGATAATCGCGGTAAACATAGAGGTAATAATCCCAATAGACAGCGTGATAGCAAAACCTTTAATGGGTCCTGTTCCAATAGCATAAAGAACGACTGAGGCAATCAAGGTTGTCACATTGGCATCAAAAATAGTCACAAAGGCTCGCGAGAAGCCCTCCTGAATTGCTGTTTGAGGATCCTTGCCTTCTGCGAGCTCTTCTCTGATACGAGAGAAGATCAGAACGTTGGCATCAACGGCCATGCCGATAGTCAAGACAATGCCTGCAATGCCTGGCAGTGTCAGGGTTGCGCCCAACAAAGACATAAAGCCTGTGATGAGAACCACGTTTGCAAACAAAGCAATGTTTGCCGCTAGGCCAAACCAGCGGTAATAGAAGAGCATGAAGGCAATCACCGATAGCAGGCCAATAATAATAGAGCGAATACCAAGCTCAATATTTTCTTTTCCAAGGCTAGGCCCAACTGTGCGCTCTTCAACAAATTTCATTGGAGCAGCCAAGGCACCTGCTCGAAGAAGCAACGCTAATTCGCTCGCTTCCTGGGGCGAGCCAACGCCCGTGATTCTAAAGCTGGTCCCAAGCACTGCTTGCACGGTTGCCAGGCTAATAATGCTTTTTTCAATGTAGGAGGTTTGCTCTATGACCTCTTGACCGTTTTCATCAAGGGTGAGGATTGATTTATTTTTTTGCTCTACAAATAACACGCCAAGCTTTCTTCCAATATTTCCACTGGTCGCTTTTTGCATGGCTCGCCCACCCTGCATATCAAGAGAAATATTTACTTGAGCAAAGCCGCTCTCATCAAATCCAGAGCTGGCATTGGTCACTCTATCACCAGCCACAATGACATTTTTTTCTAAATAAGCCGAGCCCATTCTTTCGTCCTGATAATCAAACTCTTCCTTGCGCAAACTCGAGGTCGTGGATGCGGCTTCAAGCCTAAACTCTAAATTAGCCGTTTTCCCTATAATTTTTTTCGCTGCTGTTGTGTCCTGGACCCCTGGAAGCTCAACCACAATTCTACTGCTGCCTTGACGTTGGACAATGGGCTCAGAGACACCAAGTTCATTCACCCTATTGCGCAAAGTCATTAAGTTCTGGCCTACGGCATAATCTCTAATTTCCTTGATGGCTGATTGCGAGTAAGCAAGTGACACCCTATTCCTAATGGAGCTGGGCTGGAGGTCATAGAGGGCAGTGCCAACCGAGGTGATATTGTCATCGCCAAATATTTTCAAGGCTTTGCTGTAATCCTCGTCACTGAGAAACTCAAAGATCAACTCCTTGTCATTCTTTTGAGAGCTCTCAACGCTAATGCGATCATCTCTAAATTTTTTTCTGTACTGATTAAGCAATGAATCTAGTCGATTATCCAGGGCGCTCTCGATATCAACCTCAAGTAAAAAATGCACGCCGCCAGATAAATCTAATCCAAGCTTTAGGGGGCCTCCTCCAATGCTTCTTAACCACTGGGGGGTCGAAGGCTCTAGATTGAGTGCAACGACCGCTCGATCCAATAACACTCTTTGTAAGGCAGATTTAGCTGCCAGCTGCGCATCAAAGGATGAAAATTTAGCAACAATGTTATTGTCCTTCAATCCCACTGATTCTGCGGTAATGGCTTTTGATATAAGAATCTCGCTCACTTGATCTAGAAGACTTTGATCGGCTGATTTGCCTGAATCGGTGTAAGCAATCTGAATCGCGGGTTTAGCTGGATACAGATTTGGTAAAGAATAGATCACCCCAATGGCTAACACCATTAAAATAAAAGCGTGGGTCCCTATGGAGAATCTATTCATCAAAGCTCTTAGTCTATTGAGGCAATGGTGCCTTTAGGTAGAGTATTGGTAATGGCTGTTTTTTGAAGCTTGAAGGTAATATTCTCACTCACCTCAATAGAGACATAAGGCCCTTTAATTTCTTTAATGCGGCCTATAATTCCTCCAGCCGCTACAACCTCATCGCCCTTCTCTAACTCATCCATCATCGTCTGCAAAACTTTCATACGCTTTTGCTGCGGTCGGATCGTCATAAAATACATGAGCGCTAAAAACCCGATAAAGAATACTAAAACTGGATCTGGTAGATACCAAGGTAATTGAGTTTGTGGTTCGTTCATAAAATCTCCCTAGATTAGATGCGGTGGTACTTGTAAATGACGCTTATTATAAAAGTCTTTTATAAACTTAGCGAATGAATCTGATGCAATAGAGTTACGAATATCTCTCATCAGCGACTGATAGTAATAAATGTTATGGAAACTGTTTAGGATGGACCCAAGCATTTCATTGGTTTTATCAAGATGGTTTAAATAAGCCTGAGAGTAATGCTTGCATACTTTGCAGCCGCAATCAGGATCGATGGGATCTGCGCTGGTCTTGCTTGGCGCATTTCTGATATTAAGAACCCCGTAAGATGTAATCAACTGACCGTTGCGAGCATTGCGGGTTGGTAACACGCAATCAAACATATCAATTCCATAAAAAACAGCCTCGACAATATCTTCAGGTTTGCCAACGCCCATTAAATAATGAGGCTTATCTGCGGGGAGATGCGGGGCTAAATGTTTTAAAATTCTGGTCTTGTCTTCCTTCGGCTCTCCAACACTTAGGCCGCCGACAGCAATCCCATCAAAACCAATGTTGAGCAGACCTGATAGAGATTCCAGTCTTAAGTCCTCGTGCATGCCGCCTTGAACAATCCCGAACAAGGCCGAATCTGATTGATGAGCATCCCTGGATCTTTGAGCCCACCTCATAGAAAGCTCCATAGATTTTCTAGCAACCTGATGCTCGGATGGATAAGGGGTGCACTCGTCAAGGACCATGACAATGTCCGAGCCCAAATTAGCCTGAATTCTCATGGAATCCTCGGGGCTCATGAAATGTTTTGTTCCATCATAGGGTGACTGAAAACTGATGCCTTCCTCTGTCAACTTAGCTAAATCACCAAGGCTCCAGACTTGAAAGCCACCAGAGTCGGTTAATATCGGTTTATCCCAATTCGAGAATTTATGTAATCCGCCTAACTTCTTAATCAGCTCATCTCCAGGGCGCATCATTAAGTGGTAGGTGTTACCAAGAATAATCTCTGCGCCTGAATCTAAGATGTTATCTACCTCTAAAGCTTTAACGGTTCCATTGGTTCCCACAGGCATAAAAGCTGGCGTTTGAATCGAGCCCCTGGCGAATTGCAGCTCACTCCTCCTGGCAAACCCTTCGGTTGCAGAAACTTTAAATTTCATTTTTTTTCAGCAGCATGGCATCACCATAAGACAAAAACCGATACTCTTTCTCGATCGCTAGCTGATAGAGGTCAATCATTTTTTCATACCCAATGAATGCAGCGACCAACATTAGCAGGGAGGATTTAGGTAAATGGAAATTGGTAATCATTAGGTCCACCACTTTAAACTTATAGCCGGGATAAATAAATAGCTGGGTCTCACCTACAAAAGGTTGCAAGCCTTGCTGACAAGCTGTCTCTAAAGCTCTAACAGAGGTTGTTCCCACAGCTATGACTCTGCCTCCGCGAGCCTTGGTTTGTTTTATCTGATCAATGAGTCGGGCATCGACTTCAATTAATTCTTTGTGAATTTGATGCTCTGTGATGAGCTCAGTTTTTACAGGCTGAAAAGTCCCTGCTCCGACCTGAAGATTTAAATAGCCCAGGGTCACGCCCTTGCTTTTAATCTCATCGAGTAATTGGGCATCAAAATGCATACCTGCTGTGGGTGCAGCCACCGACTCCTTTCGCTGAGTGTCAGCATAAACAGTTTCGTATCTCTCTTCATCAATTTTCTCTGCAGAACGATGCATGTATGGTGGTAAAGGTATCTCACCGAATGATTCAAAAATCTCATGGGGGTCTGAAGCCCACTCTAATATAAAAAAATTATCCTGGCGTCCAGTAACAACCGCAGAGAAATTCTTACTATCAAAACAAAAATTTAATTGGGTCTGCTCTTTGGGTGATCTGGAAGATTTAATTTGCACCAGAGTTTGGTGATGAGATAAAAATCTTTCAAGAAAAATTTCGACTTTTCCGCCTGTACTTTTTTCTCCATGGAGCCTGGCTGGAATAACGGACGTTTGATTCACTACCAGTAAATCGCCCTTCTCCATATAGGATGCAATATTTTTAAATTGTCTGTGTTCAGCCTCATTAATACAGGCAAGCAGTCTTGATTCAACACGGTTTTTAGATGGGTATTGCGCAATTAAGTGCTCGGGAAGGTCGTAGTTAAATTTTTCAGTTTTCATGCAAGGGGATCATTCTAAAAGATGTTCTTCTCAGCTACAATGCGAATCTAGCCCCATTGGCGGAATTGGTAGACGCGCGCGATTCAAAATCGCGTTCCTTCGGGAGTACCTGTTCGACTCAGGTATGGGGCACCAACATTTAACCAAGATATAAATTGATAAAGAATAACTTTTGTGAAATTCATAATATCCATTACAGTCTCTCTAGATGCATAACTTAAATTCTTATAATCGAATTGTTGTCAAAATTGGTTCAGCGGTCTTAGTCAATCCTAAGGGTAAAATTGATCATGTATTTTTAGCTAATTTGGTCAAGGATATTGCATGGCTAAGAAACAAAAATAAAGAAGTGCTCATTGTTTCATCAGGAGCTATTGCGCTAGGGCGAAAAAATATTGCTCTACCAAAAAATCTAACCCTTGCTGAGTCTCAAGCCCTGGCAGCCCATGGGCAAATTGAACTGATGATCGCATGGAAAAAGCACCTCAATAAACATAATATTCATGTTGGTCAGATGTTGTTAACGCCCAGGGAAACCGAATTAAAAATCTCTGCAAATAACGCTAAACAAACTCTCTCAAAGCTTCTAGATGTGGGATGCCTTCCAATCATTAACGAAAATGATACTACGGCAACAGATGAGATAAAATTTGGAGATAACGATCTACTGGCTGCAAAAATTTCAAATCTCTTCCAAGCAGACTTATTGGTAATACTTTCAAGTGTTGATGGTCTGTATGCATCAGAAGCTGACATACAAAATAATAACGCCTCAGGCTTAATCAGAGAAGTCACTAAGATTAACGCCAAAATTAAAAAAATGGGTGGCCAGGCAAGCGGCATGGGTAAAGGAGGTATGATCTCTAAGATTGAGGCTGCTGAAATATGCTTCAAAAATAAATGTGACATGGTCATCACCTCTGGCAATAAAAAGAAACCAATTACAGGTTTGAACGCTAAAGCAAGAGCCACTTGGTTTGTAAAAAAATGAATATGGACCTTAAGCAGCAACTCTATGAGATGGGTCAAAAGGCTAAAAATGCTGCGTCTATTTTAAATACCTCGTCCTCCCAACAAAAAAATGGTTTCTTTGATTTTGCGATTGAAGAAATTAACGCTCAAAAAGACTTGATACTCAAGGCTAATGGTCAAGATATTACTAAGGCAAAAGACAATGGGAAAGATAATGCTTTTATTGATCGTCTGACCCTTAATAAAGAGCGCTTAGATAGCATGTGTAAAACATTAGAAGAAATAAAGCTTTTTGCTGATCCTGTCGGAAAAATCCTAGCAAACTGGGATCGGCCGAATGGCTTAAATATCTCGAGGGTTTCTACTCCTCTGGGAGTCATTGGGTTGATTTTTGAGAGTCGTCCCAATGTTGCAAGTGATGCTGGCGGTTTATGCCTTAAATCAGGAAATGCGGTAATTTTAAGAAGTGGCAAAGATGGTCTAAGATCAGCTTTAGCTATTGTCGCTGCCCTGAGATCAGCATTAGTGAAAGCTAAGCTGCCTGAAGATTGCATTCAACTAGTCTCTTCAAAGCAAAGGGAAGCAGCGACCTACATGCTTGAAGGTCTAAATGGCGCGATAGATGTGATAGTGCCAAGAGGTGGCAAAAGTTTAGTCGCAGAGGTTGAGAGGTCAGCAAAAGTACCTGTTTTTGGTCATCTCGAAGGCATCTGTCATGTGTATATAGATAATCGTGCCGACCAGGCAAAGGCTCTAGAGATATGTATTAATTCAAAAATGAGGCGAACAGGCGTTTGTGGTGCGGCTGAAACTATTTTAATACATCACGACATTGCAGATATATTTGGCCCCTTGTTAATTCAAAAATTAAGCTCTTTAGGTTGCGAGGTTCGAGGATGTGATAAAGCCCAGCTATTAGATGCAAGGGTTATTCCTGCGATCGAGGAAGATTGGTCAACTGAATATCTAGCGCCTATTGTAAGCATCAAGCTTGTTAATAGCATTGGAGATGCTGTTGAGCATATTAATAAATATGGAACGGGGCATACAGAATGTATTGTCAGTGATAATAAAGAGGCTCAAAATCAATTCACCTCTTCGATTGATAGCGCCATATTGATGATCAATGCCTCGACACAATTTGCCGATGGAGGTGAGTTTGGGCTGGGTGGTGAAATAGGGATTGCAACTGGTAAATTTCATGCCAGAGGACCCGTCGGAATAGATCAGTTGACTAGTTTTAAATACATTGTCTCTGGTAATGGCCAAACAAGAAGCTAGCCTGGGCAGATATTTCTTTCAAAAATTACAGTCAAGCGAGCTAAATATAAACATCAAACCTAGTGGTTTTCCCGGGAACCTTATAATTAATGCCTTCAGCAAAAGCTTTGGCTTTAATCGGTCTTTTAACAATCATTTTTTTAACTGGCATTAGTCGCAAGACTTCAAAATCTTCTTGAGGCTCATTGCGAAATCCCTCTATTTCCAAGACCTTAGCAAGATAGTCTAGCTGACCTGAGCCCAACGCAGTTTTCTTGGACGTGGGGTACATAGGATCAAAATAAACGACATCAAAGTTATCTGCCTCTTTTATAAACATGCATGCATTGCCTTGTATCAAAGTAAGATTTTCAAGAAGGCTTCCATGGGAAGCTCTGCTTCTCCTTAAAGCATCTTGTAGCAATAAAAAAAGTAGTTTGCTTTGCTCAACTGCCGTGACTTGATGGCCTAGGCTTAAAAATAATAAAGTGTCCTGCAATAATCCTGCGGTGCAGTCCAAAATCCTTAGAGGCTTGTCTGATTTACCCAAAGCTTTTTTAATAAGTTTCTCATGGTCGGCTCTTTTGAGACGCCAGCCACTAGAGCCAGAATGAAAATCGATATGAAATTTATTAGATGCCCTAGCATCAGGATGAAAAAAAAATAAACCAGCATCGCTTAGTTCCAAGTGAGCCTCGTGACAGTCCTCGCGACTGAGTGCGGCCTCTAGCCCAATTGAGCTAGCCAGTTCTTCGGCAATGAGTTTATGGGTCTGTGAGGCATAGAAAAAACTTCTGATCATAAAAGCAGTAATGCCAGCCCCAACAGCAATCTATATATTACAAAGGGCGTCATTCCTATTCTCTCCACGAATTGCAAGAAGACTTTAATACTGAGAAAGGCAATAACAGCAGACCCCATAAAACCAGTCAGCAAGATCATGAGGTCATCTACAGTCAGGACCAAAGAATCCTTGAGTACCATTAAAATTAAAGCGCCTAGAATTGTTGGAATGCTTAATAAAAAAGCAAATTTCGACGAGTCCTTTAAATTTAGACCTATCAACAAGCCCCCTGTTATAGCCATGCCGGATCTTGAGGCGCCAGGAAAAATCGCTAAGGCTTGAAGGCATCCAATAACAACAGCAGCCAGGACTGTTAAGCCCAGAAGATTTTTTGTTTGAGGGGAGAATTTAAAGGCAAGCCATAATAAGCCTGCAAAAATTAGATTGGCCCAAGCAATAGATTCAATGCTGGCGCTTCTTTCTGCTATGAGATCAGAGAAGATGAACCCCATTAGAACTATGGGCATGGTGGCGACAATTAAATTCAATCCAAGATTAAAGTCTTTCTGGTTGCGATGATTTGCCCAAGGCCACCATGCTTGAGCCAAACGCATTAAGTCATTTTTAAAATAAACAATAACGGCAGCCAAGGTGCCCCCATGCACAGCAATATCAAAAACTAACCCAAAATCCTTGGCTCCGAATAGCAATGATGGAAAGAGCAAATGAGCTGAGCTAGAAACCGGTAAAAACTCTGTTAAGCCTTGAATGCAGGCTAAGAGCAAGGCTAATAAAAAATCAGTGATCATTTTTTCTGATACTCGGGCGTCTTGAGGTAGACAGGATTAGCTAATTCAGGATCAAACCTTTTCCCTGTTGCTAATTCAAGCTTGGCCAATGCCGCGACTGATTCTGCTCCTGCTTGCGCCAAAGAAAGGTATTGCGAGTGTTGGTCTATGATCTTAGGCCAACCCGAGCCAATAAAATAAGAGGAGCTATTAGATAGATAAGCATCCAATGCTGCAAAGCTCATGACTGATTCTTGGCCCATGCTCTCAATGCCAGTCGGTGACTTAGTAAAGGCTCCGAAATAGCTCTCATTCAGATCAGCCTGTAAGGTGACTAGAATCTCAGCCTCATCCTCATCGATCCATTGGGCTGCCTCATAGGCTAAAGCTTTTAAATTAGAGATAGGGATTAGTGGTAAATTTTTAACAACGGCTATGGGCTTTAAAAATGATGCTGTAATTCGCAAGGCAGTGTATGAGCCAGGGCCCTGAGCAAATGCTAAGGCGTCCAACGAGTCAAAGTCCTTGGTGGTATCAAAATCAATGCATGAGAAAAGCTCGCCCCATTCAGGCCGATGCTTTCTCTCGTGCGTTTGGGTGAAAGTATTGACCTCGTCACCGCTTAAAAGCGCTATGGAAGAGTAAGTCCCGCTTATATCAAGGGCCAGAATTTTCATGAGCTAGAAATGTTTATTGATTTCCTCAAAGACTCTCTGAACCTCCATAGAGCCGTCTACCCTGACATAATGTAATCCACTTTGGGTTGATACAGCTTGATAGTATTCAACAAGAGGCTGGGTTTCTTCGTGATAAATATTCAATCGACGTTTCACCGTCTCAGGTAAATCATCTTCTCTTTGAATGAGGGGCTCGCCGGTCACATCATCCAGCCCATCGGTAATTGGGGGCTGGTAATCCACATGATAATTCCTGCCTGATCCTGGGTGAACTCGTCGACCCGACATTCGATTGACAATGATCTCGTCCTCAACATTGATCTCTATCACATGGCTAAATTCAATGTTATGTTGCACACACAAGTCAGCCTGCCCTGCCGTTCTAATGCAGCCATCAAATAGGAATCCTGCATCACAGTCGGACTGGGCAATTCTGTCTGAAATAAGCTCAATGATAATTTCATCAGACACCAGGCCTCCCGACTTCATGACACTGCTAACCTTTTGGCCCAAGGCATTGCCTGAAGCTATGGCGGCACGCAACATGTCGCCTGTGCTAATTTTAGGAATGTTTAAGGATCTGCAGATTAAGTCAGCTTGAGTGCCTTTTCCAGCCCCTGGAGGGCCGATAAGTAATAGTTTATTCATCCTTCCAATATTGCAAATGCTATTAGGTGGTTTCTTTCATCGCACAGACTAACATGGGATTTGTTGATGCCCAAGCTCTCCGCATAAGATTTAGCCTCTTTTGAGTATACTACCTCTGGTTTTCCTGAATGATCACGTAAAATCTGAATTGTTTGAGGGAAAAGAGGTGCGCGAAACCCAGTGCCAAAGGCTTTAACTATTGCTTCTTTTGCTGCAAATTGTTTTCCTAAATAAGCCAGTCTCTGTCCCTCCCTCAATGCTATAAAGTGTGGCAGCTCATCGGGACCAAGAATTTTTTTAGCGAATGCCAGCGGTGCCTTCATTGCTTTAATTCGCTCTAGATCTACTATGTCTGTGCCAATACCAAAAATCATATTTTAATTTTTTTAAAGAATTCTCTGCTACTCAACTCTCTCCCATCTAGGCAGGCTGTAATCGCAACCTGCGATAGCTGCTTTAATTTTAACTTATCAATGTCTTGAACCTCACGATTCTTGATTAAAAAAATTTCATCTGCCGTAAAACCAAGATTATCATTTGAGGGGTAAAATCCTCGCTCTGGTTTGTATGAATAGATCACAGAATCTCTGAATTCTGAATTCTCGTTCATGTCAGTATCAAAGTTAATGCCATACCCAAGAATATCCAGTAGGTCTAATTCAAAGATTCGCAAAGCTGACTCATCAATGGCATCTAAGCGCGCAAGGTCTACAAAGTTGCTATAGAGTTGATACAGCTCAAGATTAGCCAAACCCTTGGGAAGGAGCCTGATCATCAACTCATTCACGTAAAGATAGGTGTATAAATCGTGAGGGCCTTTTGCGGATTGTGATAAATAGTTAGAGTCAATTTGCGTCAGAGTTTTCATGTCTGATTTTCCAGTCACCATAATTTTGAGAGCAGAGAAAGGGAGTAAATGACCAAAAAACTTAGACCTTGGATTTTTTGCACCCTTGGCGACTATGGATACTTTTCCAGAAGACTCTGTGAACACATCTGCAATGATCGAAGTGTCACCAAAAGATCTAGAGTGGAGAAGAAAGCAAGGCTCCCAGCTATGTGGTGTCATGATTGCTGCCGACACCAAGGCTGCTTAAATACTGAGCATCGTTATTCCAATTCTTATTGACCTTGACAAACGTTTTAAGCATCACCTTTTTATTAAGCATTTTTTCAAGCTCTAGGCGTGTTTGCTGCCCAATTCTTTTAAGGTTTGAGCCCTGATGACCTATAACAATGCTTTTCTGGCTATCTCGAGCAACATAAATAATCACCCCAATGGAAAGCATTTTCTCTTCCATGGCTTTGGTTTCAACCACCACGTAAGTCTCATGAGGCAACTCATCTCCTAGGGATCTAATAATCTTCTCTCTTACAAGCTCGCTAATAAAGAAATTATCAGGCATTTCTTTTTCTTCGCTTTCAGCAGGATAAAGATGATTGTTTTCTGGAAGAGCATTTTTAATACAAACTAACAGATCATCAATTCCTTCATTTTTTAATGCCGAGATGGGCACATAATCCATGAATGAATATTGGGCATCAATTTCCTGGATAATCGGCAGTAATTCATTTTTATTTTGAACCTGGTCAACTTTATTAAACACGCAAATGGCGTTGACCTTGGTATCAATAATTTTTTGCAGGACGTCTCGGTCTTGATCTCGAAGAGAAGTGCGCTGGATTAAAAATAATACTAAGTCAGAATCCTCTATGACGCTGAGCGCAGAATGGTTTAAAACTTTGTTGAGTGTTTTGTTTGCTTGGAGATGAATGCCCGGAGTGTCCAAGAAGATCATCTGATGATCTTGATCCGTTTTCACGCCTAAGATGTTATTTCGAGTGGTTTGCGATTTTCTTGAGGTAATAGATATCTTTTTATCCAATATAGTATTAATCAACGTTGATTTGCCTACATTGGGTTTGCCTACAATAGAAATATAACCGCAGAATTTTTTATTCATGATTTTTCCAAGCTATGAAGAGCTAATTTAGCAGCTTTTTGCTCTGCTTCTTTTTTAATATCAGCGGATGCAGAAAACACTGTTCCCAATACGCTCACCTCACAATAAAAATGTGTTCCATCTTGATTGGGGGTGACCTGGTATTGAGGGAGATCATGATTCATTGCCTGCAATAATTCTTGCAACAAAGATTTAGCATCCTTGAACTCGTCGGTCACACTTAGTAGTGACAATTTGTGAGAAAAAATATTTAATATAAAGCGTTTGGCTTCTTTAGAGCCAAGCTCTATGAATACAGCGCCAACACAGGCCTCAAGGGTCCCCGCATAGATTGAATGTTTATGGGTGTCGTCAAGGTTCTCTGTGCCTCTGGAAACCTGAAGTTGATTTTTACAATCTAATTGCAAAAAAATTTCAGAGAGAGATTGGGTGTTCACCAGGGAAGCTCGCATTTGAGTTAAAACCCCCTCATTTGAATCAGGGAAATTGTGAAAAAGATATTCTGATATGACTATCTCAAGTACTGCATCACCAAGAAATTCGAGCCGCTCATTGTTCTGCGTTCTTGAGACACTCTTATGGATGAGCGCTTGCTTGAAGCTCGCTAATTCAGTGTATGTCCCGCTAATCTGAATTGGGTTATTCATCACAGTTAATCAATAAACCCTGTTCTGCTGAAAGTTGGAAGGCAGGTCCAGCACTCCCAGGTCATCCAAATTAATTCACCCGTACCCATGAAGTTCTCTCTTGGAACAAAACCCCAATATCTCGAATCACTAGAATTATCGCGATTATCGCCCATGACAAAGTATTGATCAGCCGGGACAGAGAACTCTTCTGGGTAAGAGGCGCTGCCACCCTGAAGCCTAATAGTTCTTTTGAAGTCCAGAAAGGTTTCCTGCAACAAGGTCTCCGTGCCATTAAGAGAGATCAGCTCTTGATCGATTGGGCTGCCATTTATATACAATTTTTTATTAACATATCGAATGGTGTCGCCTGGTTTTCCAATTAAACGTTTAATGTAAGGAACATTCACATGAGGCGGGATAAAAACTACCACATCTCCATATTCTGGATCAGAGGCTAGCGCAAAAGGCCGACCAATTCTATTGACTTTTAAGCCATAGCTGTGTTTGTTAACAAGAATAAAATCTCCTACCTGCAGACCTGGAATCATTGATCCTGACGGTATTTGATAGGGCTCATACATAAAGGTTCTAAGAATAAAAATAAAGAAGACTGGTAAAAACCATCCTTTTCCAGTGGTGGTGAGCAAGTCATTTTTCATAACAAACCCTGCTATAAGGATAATCAGACAAATGATTGATCCAAGCAATAGCACCACTCCTAAATCTCCAGCATTGACAAAAATTCTATAAATACCCAGCAAGGCTGATAGAAAACCTAGCGTGTAAAGAGTTTGTTGCA
Organism: Proteobacteria bacterium UBA3413; assembly: GCA_002358345.1. Taxonomy (GTDB): domain Bacteria; phylum Pseudomonadota; class Gammaproteobacteria; order Magnimaribacterales; family D2472; genus D2472. The sequence continues at coordinate 16,020 of DEOR01000041.1, forward strand.
TTTGATCTGACAGGGTATCTGTCAGGACTTTGTATATCCAGAAACCAATCAAGGTAGACACTGAAAGCAAAGCGATGATAAATATTGGATCACTAAACATTATTTTTCTCCTGCGTTAAAGAAATTTAAGAATGCTTCTTGTGGAATAGAAACCCTACCAAATTGCTTCATCTTTTTCTTACCTTCTTTTTGCTTTTCTAATAATTTCTTTTTGCGACTAATATCCCCACCATAACATTTGGCTGTGACATTTTTTCTTAAAGCTTTTACGGTTTCACGTGCAATAATCTTTGATCCAACGGCCACTTGAATGGGGATATCAAACATTTGCCTAGGAATGAGTTTTTGTAAATTTTTTGCAACATCGCGCCCTCGCACCATCGCAAAATCTTTGTGAATAATTATAGAGAGGGCATCCACCACATCGTTGTTTAACAAGACGTCTATTTTTACCAGGTTAGACGCTTGGAAATTAATAATATTATATTCAATCGACGCATAGCCTTTGGTTGTTGATTTCAATCGATCAAAAAAATCAATGATCACTTCGGCCAGAGGCATCTCAAACACTATGGAGACCTGATTTCCAAAGTATGTCATATCTTTTTGGGTTCCTCGTTTTTGAGTGCAAAGAGTAATGACATTGCCCACATAGTCTTTAGGGGTAAGGATGGTCGCCAACACATATGGCTCACGAATTTCTGAGACATGGTTTAAAGATGGAAGTTGAGAGGGACTATCGCAGTCAATCACTTCTCCATCTGTTTTCACCACTTGATATTGAACAGAAGGCGCTGTGGAGATTAAATTTAGATCGTATTCTCTTTCCAATCTCTCGCGCACAACTTCTAAATGCAAGGTGCCTAAAAAACCACACCTAAAGCCAAAGCCCAGAGCATCTGAGACTTCAGGATCATAAACTAACGCTGAGTCATTTAGCACAAGTTTTGATAAGGCATCCCTAAATTTTTCGTAATCATCAGAGTCAACCGTGAACAGTGAGGCAAATACTTTTGGCGGGACTTTTTTAAACCCAGGCAGCGGCTTAGATGAATTATTCTTAGAGTCGATGATGGTGTCACCAACAGGTGCCCCTAAAATATTTTTGATGCCCGCAACCATATAGCCAACCTGCCCGACTCCCAACTCTTTTTTGGAAAGTTTTTTGGGGGTGAAAATACCAATCTGATCAGCAAGATAAGATTGCTGCGTTGAATACACTTTAATTTTTTGGCCTTGCTTGAGTGATCCATTAATGACCTTGATTAACGACACAACTCCCAGATAAGCATCAAACCAAGAATCGATAATTAAGGCTTCAAAATGTGCATCAGGGTCTCCCTTGGGGGGTGGTATTCTGTCAACCAAAAGATCCAAAAGCTCTCTGATCCCCTCGCCTGTTTTTGCGCTAACGAGTGGTGCATTTGAGGCATCAATGCCGATCATATCTTCTATTTCTTGCTTCACTCTGTCTGGCTCTGATTGAGGTAAATCAATTTTATTAATCACCGCCAGAACTTCTAAATTCTGATCAACCGCTGTGTAGCAATTTGCTAGAGTTTGAGCTTCAACACCCTGCGATCCATCTACGACCAGTAAGGCGCCTTCGCATGCTGAAAGAGATCGCGATACCTCGTATGAAAAATCTACATGCCCAGGGGTGTCAATAAAATTTAACTGGTACACCTCTCCATCTTTATGATAATCCAGCGTGACAGCTTGGGCTTTAATAGTAATCCCTCTCTCCCTTTCAATGTCCATTGAATCAAGAATTTGCTCTGACATTTCTCGCTGGGAAAGTCCGCCACATACCTCTATTAATCTATCAGACAGGGTAGATTTGCCATGGTCGATATGAGCAATAATCGAGAAGTTTCTGATATTTTTAATGTTATGCATAATGCATGAGTATTCTATAAGAAAAGCTGATGGGTTATCAGCTTTTCTTATGCTTTCAGGTGGAATTAATTGACCGTTACAGCGACAAAAAAGCGGTTGCCATTTCTTCTGCCAACAATGGCAAGCTTATCACCCGATACAAACTCAGAGATCAAGGTTTCGAACGTAACAGAGTCTACTATCTCATGGCGCTTACCCTTAGCAATAACCTCTGTAATGATATCGCCTTTAGTAATTTTTCCATCTGCAGGGGAGCCATTATTAACACGCAGAACCAGCACACCTTCCTCGGGATCTGTGGGTTTAGAATTTTCTGCAGATAAATCCTCTATCTTGAGCCCAAGAGGATCAGATGACACTTCTGCCTTTGCGGGGACAAAAGTTCTTTGATCAGCAGGCAGCTCGCCGAGAACAAACTTTAGCGTAATCTTTTCGCCATCACGAATAACCTTAGCGTTAGCTTTAGATTTCGGTTGAATTCTTCCAACAACATGAGGTAAATCTGATCCAAATTTAATCTCACGACCATTGAACTCTAAAATAACATCACCAGGTAGCAAGCCAGCATCTGCGCCAGACTCTCCCTTTTCAACATCTGTGATCAAGGCTCCATAGGGCTTATCCATGCTCAAGGCTTCCGCTAAATCATTATCAACCTCGCCAACTCGAACGCCTAAATAGCCTCGGGCTACGCTGCCTTTCTCTATAATTTGATTGGCAACCTCCATCGCAACATCAATTGGAATTGCAAATGCAAGACCTTGATAGCCTCCGCTACGTGAATAAATCTGGGAATTAATTCCCACAACCTTCCCATCCAGATCAAATAAGGGGCCGCCTGAATTACCTGGGTTAATGGCAACATCAGTTTGTATGAAGGGAACATAATTTCCAATATTTTGATTTTGAATGCTCCTACCCTTGGCGCTGACAATTCCAGCTGTCACCGAAAAATCAAAAGAAAAAGGAGAGCCAATTGCAACCACCCAATCACCTACCTTTAAACTCTCACTGTTACCAATAGATACTTTTGGCAAATTCTTACCTTTAATCTTTAGAACTGCGAGATCTGATAAGGGATCAATGCCCACCACTTCTGCTGAAAATTCTCGCCTATCATTTAAAGAAACAGTAATTTCTTCCGCTTCATCGATGACATGAAAATTAGTGAGCAGGTAACCGTCTTGAAAAATAAAACCTGAGCCATATGCAAATGCCTCTTTAGTTTGAGGCTCTTGCGGCTGTGGGTAGCCTCTTGGGATTCCAAAGAACCTTTCAAACTCATCAAAGCCTCTGAGATTTTGCTGCATTTTGACCTCTTTTCTAGAAGTAATATTAACCACAGCTGGGGCAGCAGACTCGACTAGATCAGAAATGCTATTGGGCAATGCAGACACTGCACCCACATTAACTGAAAATCCACCAACCAAAAGAGCGATAAGGGCAAAGTTTTTAAATTTCATTCTATTTTCCTAATGTTAATATTTTACTTAATTGTTTGAATCATCTTGCTAGCCACTTCTGGTGATAAATCCCCATAAGCCGTGAGAAGTCTACCACCCCGCAGAGGAATTAAATAAATCCAATTATTATTTGCTTGAAAGTACTTAACCTTTGTGAGGTTGAGTTCATTATTTTCAATATGAAAAAATAGATTATTGCGTCCATTGGAGTATTGACTAGGATTTTCCTTTGATTGTTTAAAGCCTACTGGAATCCAATCCTGAGAAATATATTGCAGTCCATGAGGCTCATTAGACCCCATGATATGAATAAGATGATCCATCACATTTTGATCTGCATTCATGAGCTGACTCTTTGCTTCATCGCTTGAAAGAGCCAAAGCTAACTGCATTTGATTCGCTTGGTCTACACGAAATCGATCTGTGTCTATTTGATACAAGACAGTAATTGTTACAAGGACAGTGGCCGCAACAGTCAGAGCATTCGATATCCATGGATTATTTCTAGGAAAATAATCTCGTATGTTAAAGAGATTTGAGGATGGTGCCTTTTGTCTCTGCATTAATTCTGAAAGCAGCGCAAATTGATGCAATGTTTTTTTTGCATCAGCAGAGGCATTAAGGTCGCTCAGGCTAGCATCAAACTCTTGTTGAGTTACCTCGCCATCATACCAAGCTGATATTTTTTCCATTTCCTTAGTCATTGATAATATTCTCCTGATTCATAAATTCCAAAATAAGCTGTCGTGCTCTAAAAATTCTAGAGCGCACGGTTCCAATGGGGCATTTCATAATGGTAGATATTTCTTCGTACGATCGACCCTCCAGCTCTCGAAGAGTAAAGGCAGTTTTAAGCTCGATATCAAGCGTTTCAATAAAATTGAAAATAATTGATTCAGATTCTTTGTCTATTAGATCTGTTTCTGGGGAGATGTGACTTGAAATATCGTGCTCTGATATATCCAGGGAAGTTGTTTTTGAGGAGTTCCTAGAATAGCTACTTGCAAATTCATTTTTGGCTAAGTTAATTCCAATTCGATAAATCCAAGTAAACAAGGCGCTATCGCCTCGAAAAGAATCTATTTTTTGCCAGACTCTAATAAATGTTTTCTGACAAATCTCTTCAGCCTGTTCGTAGGATTTAGTATAGGCAATCATTGAGGAGAGAAGCTTTGGCTGATACTGAATCACCATGGCCTCAAAAGCCTTGGAATTGCCTGCTTTGATTTGTTCTACCATCATCCCTTCTCCATGGTTATTATTCAT
>DEOR01000041.1:20901-21448 GCA_002358345.1 Proteobacteria bacterium UBA3413
ATACTATTAAACATGTCAAAATCTTCTTTGCTGAGGGTTTCTAGATGGTCGCCACTAAACTTTCTAAATAATAGATCGAGCTCTCTTAGGCCCCTGCGGCACTTCCATTTAGTTTTATTGATTTGGGTATTCATGATCGTAGGTTAATATACTATCTTTTATAGAACTCTTTGAGTCTCGCAATTGAAAAATATTGAATATCTGAAATTTGGATCTCATCAACTAGACAGCCTCACTGCGCTCCATGTGAGTGGAGATTTTGACGCTGTAATTCAATTATTACAAGGGCAAGTAACCTCTGATTGCAAGATGCTGTCTATTGGCCGCGGCCAACCCTCTGCTCTTTGCGATGAAAAAGGTTATGTTTGGTGCAATTTTGATATTTTAATTCATGATGACAAAGTCTTAATTATTATTGATATTGAGTTCCAAGATATATTTATTAAAGAAATTAGTAAGTTTGCTCCTTTCTTTAAAGTATCCATTGAGCCCTTCCAAACAAAGGTCATAGGTTGGATTCGCCATCATGAAGAGCAAACAATAGAGA
>DEOR01000041.1:21614-22427 GCA_002358345.1 Proteobacteria bacterium UBA3413
TGCTTGGTGATCATCTTATTGGGCCAAAAGATCAAGGATTATTTAGACCTCACGAACTCAACCAAAATATTCATCGGGTAAGTTTTTCAAAAGGTTGCTTTAGAGGCCAAGAGATCATTGCCAGAATGGAGTACCTTGGAAAACAAAAAAAACAAACTCAGCTAATTATTCACTCAAGCCTGGATGATGTGAGTGCCTTCACAGTGATCGGCACCACTCTTGAAAGCAATGGGCAGTTCTTTTCTTCTTGCCTGGGAGCCAAAGATCTTTTCTAGGATCTTGCTTAATCTATCCTCCAATTTATTGGCGCTTGATTTAATTGAGCCAAAATAGAGTTAATTTTGGAGAACGGCTTAGAGCCAAAAAACCCACGATACGAGGAAAGCGGAGAAGGATGAGGTGAGCATAATATGTGATTCGCCTGGCCGTCTATTAAATTAGTTTTTTGCTGTGCAAACTTGCCCCACAATACAAATACTATTCCGCCTTTCTTGCTGAGTGATGAAATGATTGCGTCAGTAACTATGCTCCACCCTAAATTTTTATGTGCATTAGCGCTACCCTCCTCTACAGTTAAGACAGAATTTAAAAGTAGCACTCCTTGCTTTGACCAGGAAGTTAAATCTCCATGACTGGGAACGCGAAATCCTAAGTCTGATTCAAGCTCTATGTAGATATTTTTTAACGATGGCGGGACAGCTGAACCTGAATCAACTGAAAAAGCTAATCCATTCGCTTGACCAGATTGGTGGTAGGGATCTTGGCCCAAAATTAATACTTTGACATCAAGAAAATCTACTAGCTCTAACGCAT
>DEOR01000040.1:0-34250 GCA_002358345.1 Proteobacteria bacterium UBA3413
GTATTTTTCTAGTTGCAAAGGCGTTACATCGTTGAGATGTTTTGCTGCAAAGTTTGCATAAAGCTCGGAGAGTTTATCGAGCCCTTTGCCAGTGACTTGAATAAATCGAGAGGGACGCAGCCATGCATGATCTGGTGCCCGCAGCGCTGCTTGATAGATTTCACTCATGTCTTCTTTTGAGGGTATTGGGGTCGTGAGTTCTCGCGGAGAGTTGCGTGATAAAAGGTTTTCAATTGCATCCATCAGACTATTCTAATCGATGCACCGTCTTTTTTTCAGAAATACTCCCATCTTTAATAGTATGGGGTTAAACTTAAAGAACCTCCATTCAACTATTAGAAAAATACTATTATGGAAATCACACTTTTATACGCATCCCTTCTATCAGTGTTAGCTGTATCTTTGGCTTTTAAGACTGGATTACTTCGAGGGAAAACTAATACCATGCTTGGAGAGGGCGATGCACCAGGGATGCTGCAATCTATTAGAGCATTTGGTAATTTAATTGAATACGCGCCCTTGGCTATCATTATGCTTGGCTTACTGGAAATGCAGGACATTGATTCATGGCAACTTCATCTACTTGGATCCACTTTTTTTGTCAGTCGCATTTTGCATGCTTATGGAATAGCTATCTCAAGAGAGAGCACGCCCTATAGATTGGTTGGTATTTTAGGAACATGGCTGACTATTTTGGTTATGGGTATCTCAGGCATTTGGATGTCACTGCCTTTTTAGAAACTTTTTTTAAATTAATCTGTCTAAAATAATATGAATATTGTGAAATACTTAACTTTTCTTGCTCTTACATGCTTCAGTGCAAGCACGCTCTTTGCAGAAAGTGAGATAGATCAAGGTGAAATTACCATTGGGAGTGTGTGGCAGTTAGATCGCAATGGCTCATCCCTAGCATCTCGAAGCCATGGCCAAGTGATATATTTTTTCTCTAGTGATGCCTATCACACCTATCGAGCTAGAAAATTTCAGGACTGGGATAATTTCTCAGCCGTTGACTCAAGAAACTTAGTTAGATTAAAAAAGAATCAAAAAATTAAATTAGAAAAATCTCAATTTAACAACGCGATTTATGCAGTAAAATTGCTGGATGGATTTCATGCAGGCAAGACCTACTATCTAATCGCAGAAGAATTGAAACAAAACTTTATTCAGGAGAAAGACCATGTTGAATCAGTCTAAATATTTCACGACCCTAATCATCTCTACGCTACTGGTCACCAGTTGCTCATACAATTCTTTAAAGCCAGAGGTAGTAGATCGCTCTTCTGCACAAAGGATGCAGACCGTTGTATTTGCAACAGTTGTTTCGGTGGATAGAGTTATTTTATCTGGGGATGGGGACACAGGCGCAGTCGCAGGAGCAATTATTGGTGGGATAGCAGGATCTTCGGTGACTGACTCTGATACTGAGTCTGATATAGCTGGTGTTCTTGGTGCTTTGGTAGGTTCAGCTATTGGAGCCAAAGCTGGAGATGCTGCTACTCGCAAACCTGCCATTGAACTATTGCTGGACTTAGATTCTGGAGAAACCGTTTCCATTATTCAAGAGGAAGGTGATTACTCTTTTGATGTGGGCCAACGAGTAAAAATAATCAAAAATAAAGGTAAGTCACGAGTGATGCCTTTGAAATGAGCTCAGAAGCTTTTACGGTTATTTACAACAAAGGTTTAGATTTAGTCTCAAGACGTGAGCATTCGCGCCATGAATTAATGGAGAAACTTACCAAACGTTACCCAGAAACCTCTCCAATGATCGAAGAGGCACTTGATAAGCTTGAAATTAACAAAATTCTAGACGATGAGCGCTTTGCAGAGATGTACATCAATTCAAGAGCGAGAAAAGGTTTTGGCCCAAAGAAAATTGAGATGGAGCTCAATGCCAAGCGCGTAGAATCTACATTTATCTCCAATGCCCTGGAGGCATACGAGACCTGGCTTGAAAATGCTCGAAAAGAGCTGAAAAAGAAATTCAAAGACCAAAAACCTACGGATTACCAATCCAAGATGAAGCAAAAAAAATTTCTATTTATGAGAGGGTTTTCCGCCTCAATTATCGACAAAGTTTTATAAATTGACATGGTATAATTGACCCTATGTCTTACCAGGTTCTAGCTAGAAAATACCGACCCTCTTCCTTTGCCGAGGTAGTCGGGCAAGAGCATATTCTTAAGGCTCTAGAAAATAGCATTCTGCAAAATAAACTTCATCAAGCATATATTTTTAGCGGCACTCGAGGGGTCGGAAAAACCACGATTGCTAGAGTATTTGCCAAGTGCTTAAATTGCATGCAGACAGATTCTCCTCAGGTCACTCCTTGCAACAGTTGCACAGCTTGTGAGGAAATTAAAATTGGGCGACATATGGAATTTCTAGAAGTGGATGCCGCCTCTAGAACTGGTGTTGATGATATGAGGGAGTTACTGGAGTCAGTGCAGTACAAGCCTGCCAATGCTCGTTTTAAAATATACCTAATTGATGAGGTGCACATGCTCTCTAAGAGTAGCTTTAATGCTTTGTTAAAGACTCTCGAAGAGCCGCCACCTCATGTAATGTTTTTAATGGCAACCACGGAAGTTGAAAAGGTTCCTAAGACCGTTTTATCACGTTGCTTGCAACTAAATCTTAAGGTTATTCCGGAGACTCAAATTCAACTGCATATTAAATCTTTGCTTGATATGGAGTCTATTAGCTACGATGAAGAGTCCATTGCACTGATATCAGATGCCGCTCAAGGGTCAGTCCGGGATGGTTTGACGCTATTAGATCAGGCAATAGCTCATGGCAATGGTGCCTTGGCCTCAGAAGATGTTAAAGCTCTTCTTGGCACAATTGATCAATCATACATTATTGAGCTACTTGAGCAGATTGCAGCTAAGAATGGTGATGGGGCCTATAACGCTTTGCATAAAATTACCGAACTCAATGTTGAATATGAGCAAGTGCTGAAGATTCTTATTTCAGTTATCCATAAGATTTCATTGCAACAACAACTCCACAATAGCGACAGCGCTTCTGTTCAAAAGTTAGCCCAAGCTTTAGATCCTCAGATCACTCAACTACATTATGAAATAGCATTAAATTCATTGAGTAAATTTCATGTTCACCCTCATCCCAAACAAGCTTTGGAATTATGCATATTACGCATGCTTGCATTTCAGCCTGTAAGCGAAGGGTTGCCTTCGGCAGAAGAAAAAAAAAATCCTAAAATAAGTTCTGAGCCATCAGCTCACTTAGCGCCACCAGAAAGTCCCAAAAAAATCTCCTTGCCAACTATAAAGCCATCTCTCGACAATGAGGTTGAAGTGTCAGCTCAAGAGATTGAGAAGCCGACCCCTTCTCACCTCGATCTAAAGGGATGGAATGCCATGTTTAACTCCTTGGAGCTCTCAATGTTTGTTAAGCAGGTTTTTTCAGAGTTTGAATTTCTTAACTTTGAAAATAAAATTTTAACTTTAAAGAAATCTGATGATCTAATTAATCCGACAGAAGGTCTAAAATCTGAGTTTATAGAGGCTCTATCGAAAAGACTGGGCGACCAAATGTCTCTGGTGATTGAAAGCGGTGATGTTTTATTATCTCCTGCAGCGATACAAGACGAAGAAATTAAGCAGCAGCTTGATCAAGACAAGGCCGCGTTGCTAGAAAATCCTGTGCTAAAAGATATTCTTAAATCCTTTGATGGCAAAATAATCGACGAATCGGTGAACAAGGCAAGCACATGAGCAAAGACCTGCTATATGAATTAATTGAGTCTCTAACCATCCTTCCCGGGGTTGGGAAAAAGTCTGCCCAGCGTATGGCTTTATTTTTACTAGATAAAAATAAAGATGGAGCAGCACACTTGGCTAAGACTTTAGAGGAATGCCTGAATACCATTCAGCGCTGTGACACTTGCAGACAATTAACTTCAGAGTCTATTTGTAGAATCTGCAGCGATTCCTCAAGAGATGCCTATAGTTTATGTGTCGTTGAAAGCCCCTCGGATGTCTTGGCAATTGAATCAACAGGTGGCTTTAAGGGAAGATATTTTGTATTGATGGGGCGACTATCTCCAATTGATGGCATTTCTCCAGATGATCTAGGTATACCAGATTTACTCCGTCACATTCAGCATGCACAAATTGAAGAAGTAATTCTGGCAACCAGCTCAACCGTTGAGGGCGATGCAACAGCTTCCTTTCTTAAAGATCACCTACAATCTGTAAAAGTTTCAAGGATCTCTTATGGTATTCCTATAGGAGGCGAGTTAGAGTACGTCGACGCGAATACGATAGCTCGAGCAATTCAAGGGAGGATTGAAATTTAATATGTCTATTAAACCTGATGCGTGGATAACTAAAATGGCAAAGGATCAAGGAATGATTGAGCCTTTTTCTGAAAACCAAATTCGCGTGAATGAAGATGGAGAGAAGCTTATCTCCTATGGAGTTTCCAGCTTTGGGTACGACGTAAGGTGCGCAAGTGAATTCAAGGTCTTCACCAATATTCATTCCACCATCATTGACCCCAAATGCTTTGATAATAAAAACTTTGTAGACATTGAATCCGATGTCTGCATTATTCCACCCAATTCATTTGCTCTCGCTAGAACCGTTGAATATTTTCGCATCCCAAGAAATGTTTTGACTATCTGCCTTGGTAAATCTACCTATGCAAGGTGCGGAATCATTGTGAACGTAACTCCTTTAGAGCCAGAGTGGGAAGGGCATGTAACGCTGGAATTCTCAAACACAACCAATCTGCCTGCAAAAATCTACGCTGGTGAAGGCGTTGCGCAAATGATCTTTTTTGAATCAGATGAAAGTTGTGACGTTAGCTACAAAGATCGTGGTGGTAAATATCAAGGTCAAACCGGGGTTACGCTGCCTAAAACTTAGAGTAGGCTTTGAAGTTCTAGCAGGGTATCGCCATCTTCATCGCGATCCTCCATCCTAACAATCATGTACCCAAGTTCTGGCGCTAAAAAGTAGGTAGTTACTCTGTCTTCTTGAGGTCTGTATCGCTCGACAACTTTGCATTGGTAGGGTTGATCTCCCATCTTGCATTCCCTATCCTCTTTCAGTGAATACTGATTAGATTTAATCTCGCCTGTTTTCATCTCAGGCAAGAAAAGAGAGAATTGTTGAGCACCTTGCGCAACCATTTTTCTGATTTGAAGCTGAGCATTTAAGGGGTCAAAAATCTCCAAACTTGCAGGTAAATCTTCGACCCAGTTAAATTTTCCAGTCGAACTTAAGGTATTTTTGAGGCGGTCAAATTTTAAAATCCTCTCTTGCTTTAGAAAGGTTACGTTTGCAGTCATGGAGTAAAGATCTGTAGAAATAAAATTCTTATTTTCATGAAACTCAGATGTAATATCAATTTTCCCTAAAGGAATTTTTGCATTGAATGATAAAGATCTCGCGCCATCTGCAAATGTCTTTAATTCTCGCACACCTTCCATGCTTACCTTCGAGTTTGTAAACTTATAGTTAGCCTTGTAGTCAGGAATGACTTGATCTGCAGCATTAGCGCTCACAGCCATCAGCATCAAGAGCGCTCCAATAGATTTATACATTAAAAAATTCCATCTTATTTTTACCAAAGTGACTGTCAGTCTCAAAATGAACGACTTCATCCTTAAGACAAATCAAGCCTTTTAAAAGTTCAGCAATGACCTTAGGAAAGAGCGCATGCTCGATTTTATGAATTCTCTGAATGAGCTTAGCTTCAGTTTGAGATGGATCAATTTTTAATGCTCCTTGAGCAATAATAGGTCCATTATCTAGACCTCCATCCACGAAATGCACTGTGACCCCATGCATTAAATCTCCATTATCCAAAGCTTGCCTGTGAGTATTAAGTCCTGGATATTCAGGAAGCAAAGAGGGGTGAATATTGATTAATTTTCCAGCAAAAGCATCTGTAAAGGTTGTGGTGAGAATTCTCATAAAGCCAGCTAGAACTACTAAGTCTGGCTCTATTGATAGCACCTGTTCGACCAAGGCCTGGTCAAAGTCTTCTCGGGAAGGAAAGTCAGCATGGCTAATGGTTTGAGTCATCAGGTGGTATTTTTGCGCACGCTCAAGGCCTTTCACCCCTGGCTGATTGGATATGACTAATTCAATAGCCCCAGGGATACTGTTGTTTTGACAGGCTCTTGCAATCGCCTCTAAGTTAGAGCCGTTGCCTGAAATTAAAACAACAATTTTTTTCATAACTTATATGTATTCAATCTGGGATGGAGAGTCAGATCTCTGAATGGTACCGAGTGTAAAAGATTTAAACTTATGTTTTTTTAGTAACATTTGAGCTTTTTTGACATCCCTCGACTCTAGAATGCAAATCATCCCTATGCCGCAATTAAAAATTCTTAACATGTCAGTGTTAGATATTTTTCCTGAGTCTTGCAGCCATTGAAAAACTTTTGGAAACTTCCACGCAGATAGCTCTACTTGAGCTTTGAATCCTTTTTTAATAATCCTTGGAATATTTTCAGTTAATCCACCGCCAGTGATGTGAGCCATGCCTGTGACATTAACTTTTTTAATTAACTCCAAAATAGCTCGAGGGTAAAGGTGAGTGGGTTTTAACAGAGCATTCATGATGGGTTGAGGGGGCTTCTTCTTCTTAATAATAGATCGAATTAATGAATAGCCATTTGAATGAGGGCCGCTCGATTCTATCGCAAGGATGACTTGCCCAGCTTTTATTTTCTTTCCGTCAATGAGCTGAGATTTCTCGATGACTCCGACAGAAAAACCAGCTAAATCAAAGTTATTCCCCACATAGTGCCCAGGCATTTCTGCTGTTTCACCACCAAGCAGGGCGCAATCCGATCCCTTGCATGCTTTCGCGATACTTTTAACAATCTTAGCCGCAGAGGTGGGCTCTAGTTTTGAAGTTGCAAAATAGTCTAGAAAAAACAAAGGCTTAGCACCGCAAGTTACCATGTCATTTACGCACATGGCTACTAAATCCTGCCCAATTGTATTCGTTGTGTGGTGTTCTTGACTTAAGGAAACCTTCGTTCCAACCCCATCAGTGCAGCCAACCAGGATTGGGTTCTTGTAACTCCCTCCGAGCTGAAAAAGCCCTGCAAATCCCCCTATCCCCCCCAAGACACGCTTGTCGTGAGTAGCATTAACGCTCGCCTTAATAGACTCTACTAAATCATTTCCCGCATCTATGCTGACACCAGATTTTGCGTAAGGATCTTTAGGTTTTACTTTGTTAGTCATTTACAATTAAAAATTATGATTAATAAATTTTGCTTCTTTACGGCGCTTGTTTTTAGCATCATCGGTTCGGTCCATGCTAAAGAATTACCTAGCTTATTTGAAGTCAGTCTTCCATCTGCTCATTATACCAATACTAATGATGGATTGAATAAGGCATTTAATCTATTGATCACTAAGCTATCTGGCTCACGTAGCGCAAGTGATCTATGGAAAATAGGAGATACCAAGCTCAATAAGATAGATTTTGTTTCCTCTTATGCTCTTAATCTAGTGAATGGCCAAGAAACTCTATTTGTTGAATTTAATCGGGAAACACTTCTCCCAGTGCTAAGAAAGGCTGGCATTCCATTGATTGGTTATACGCGTCCTGTCATTCTTTTTTTAATTAAAATTGACACGGGGGAGGCTGCGCCATTTTATTTAGACGTGAACAATCCATCTGACGAATTGCAAAGTAATTTACAGTTTACTTTGGAAGACCTTGCATCGGAAAGAGGGGTCTATTTAGAATTGCCATCCTTCGACCTTGAAGATCAAAATTTCTTACAGCAAACCAATATCTTGCTATCCCCAAAGCAGTACATTGCTGAAAAATTTTACAATGATGCTGTTTTATCGATCGAAATCTCTAGGGTTGGAATCAATCAATGGCTCGTTGGTGGAGATTTAAATTCTGCAAGTTTGTTGCAGGATGATGAAATTGTTGGTGTTTTAACAAAAGAGCTACAGCTTTTCCTTGATAACTTCATAGCTGTTGAGCCTCTTGCGCCGGGAGCTAGTGGTGATGAGATTCTTTTATCAATCAAAGGCCTAGATTCGTTTGAAGATTTTTTAGTAGTTGAAGAGGAGTTGGCAAAAATTTTTGCCATTAAATCCAAAGCCTTTCATTCATTTGATCGCTCACAGATTGAATATAAAGCACAGCTCTTTCAAACCACAGCATCTCTATTAAAGGAGCTGAGAGGCAACAGCAAGCTCCTGTTCAAACAATTAAACCAAGAGGAACAAACTCTATATCTAGAGTACTTAAATTAGAATGAGTAAATATTTTATTTTTATTCCAAACCTATTATCAATCATTAGGATATTATTGATGTACCCGTTGCTCTCGTTCATTGGTGATGAGAATTTTCTGTTCGCGTTGTATATTTTTGTCATAGCGGCTGCCACGGATGGTTTAGATGGTTATCTTGCTCGGGTGATGGGCTGGCAGACTGATCTGGGAAAAATTTTAGATCCTATCGCAGATAAAGTTTTGCTCATAGGCACAATTTTTATTTTGTGGATAAATGGATACATCCCGCTCTTTGTGTTAATTATCTTTGTTCTACGAGATTTCATTATCATCCTTGGCGCTGCATTTCACATGACTGTTTACGACACCGATACTCCTGCGCCGAATATATTTGGCAAGATCACTACTTTTTCTCATATTGCCTACCTAGCATTTGTATTTATCGACATTATTTTTGGGCTCACTATTACGACTCTTGCTATTGATATCATTGTTGCAAGTATTACCTTTATCAGCCTCGCTCTATATGGAGCCGGATGGTCTAAATTAACCGCTAAACTGCATCGTGAATAATCCACAGCAACTCATTTTTCCATTCAAAGCTGATCAGAGAGCCTCTTTCTCAAATTTTTTCTGCACCCAAGATAATGCTGCACTGCTGACACGTTTAGATCAGATTGTGAATGATAAGAACAGCCATGAATTAATCATTGACGGGGTAGAGGGCTCTGGCAAATCATTTCTTATTCAATCTATTTGCAATGAACTGAGCTTAGCTCAAAAAAAACTTGCATTTATACCCATGAAAAAAGCTTTAGATATGGGCGTGGAGATTGTTCAAAATCTTGCGTCACTAGACGCGGTCTGTATTGATGATATCCAGAGCATAGAAAATAATGCAAACTGGGAAGAGGCTTTTTTTCATCTTATTAATGAGTGCCATCAATCACAGTGCAGTCTCATTTTTTCA
Source organism: Proteobacteria bacterium UBA3413 (assembly GCA_002358345.1). Lineage (GTDB taxonomy): Bacteria > Pseudomonadota > Gammaproteobacteria > Magnimaribacterales > D2472 > D2472. The sequence continues at coordinate 9,224 of DEOR01000040.1, forward strand.
GTGACCAGCAATAAGTCATTGGATGATTTATTTAAGTTGCCCGATCTTCTGTCTAGGGTGAAGCGCATGGAGCACATGACTTTAAAGGCAGTCCAAGATCAAGATCTCATAGAAGCCTTGATCTTTAAATGCAAAAAGTTAGACATTAATCTCGGCCAATCAGAGCTTGATTTCTTGGTTAAATACCATGCCCGGGATTTTTCCATCCTGTTAGAAAAAGTAATGTTTTTAGATCAGAGGGCTGGTGAGCTTAAAAGAAAGATCACCATCCCGCTTATGAAAGAAATTCTATCTCTTTAATCAATATCAACCAAGCAAAGCTCGCAGGTTAGAAGAACTTGAGGGTTTTTAATACCAGCTAATGTTTTGTAAATCTCTGTCAGGCCTTCCAGCATGGTAAATGAAACGGGTTCTTGAATATTGATATTAAAATTTTTAAAAATTTCCTTCAGTATCAGGTCTTCCGGAGTGAGTTTTTTTTGATAGTATTTAACTACATGATCTTCAAGTGCTGCCATTTCAACGGCATAGGCAATAGCATCTTCTACACCACCAATGCCATCGACTAGACCAAGCTCCTTTGCGCTCGTAGCGATCCATACTCTGCCGCCAGCAATCGCCTTAATATCTTCATATGGCTTGGACCTTGATTCGGCAACAAAGCCTACAAAGCGATCATAGGCATCCGCGCCCCAGCCTGTAAAAATCTTATCCAAATCATCGTCAATAGGTTGGGTTGGGTCCCAACCCCCATGTTTTGATGTCACCACGCCGTCAAACTTAACCCCAATGTAATCCATGGCATTTTCAAGTGTGGGAAGAGCGATCGCCACACCAATAGAGCCAGTAATCGTCGTGGGCTCTGCAAAGATGTAATCTGCGGGAGTGGCTATATAGACACCACCTGAAGCTGCATAATCTCCCATGGAGACAATAACCGGTATGCCTTTTTCTTTTGCTACAAAAAGCTCGTCGCGCATCATCTCACTGGCAATAATAGATCCGCCGGGGCTATTGACTCTAAAAACAATGGCCTTGGTTTTTTTATTCTCATGAGCTGAGCGAATTTGTTTCACGATGCCAGTAGAGCCAGCCACACCCTGTGAAATATCTCCCTCCATAATTGCACCTTCAGCAGTGATTAGAGCAATAACATTCTCACTCTCAGAGAATTCTTCATTCATCTGATCCGCATATGCTTGATATGAGATAATTTTATAGGTCTCGGTGTCAGCCTCTTCATCAATGCCAAAATTCTCTATCATGTATTGGCGAAATTCAGGAAAGGACTTGGTACCATCGATGATGTTATTTGATTGGGCATAGGCTATATTTCCTATTGCGGCTTCACCAAAAAATCCAACATAATTGTCAGCAAAATATTGAATATCCGATGCTTTGATTCCCCGGCCAGAAGCCATCAGAGATTTCATCTCTGCCCATATTGGAGTGAGAAGCTCCGTTCTTTGCAATCGATCATTTTCAGACATATCAGTTCTGGTATTGCCTTCAACTGCAGATTTAAAATCTCCCTGTGAGTAGTTATGAAAGTTAATCTTAAGATTTTCAAACAACTCTTTTTGATAAGGGCGCATGCCTCCAATTCCTTGCACACTGATGCTTCCAACCGGATGCATCCATACCTCTGATGCTTGAGAAGCCATCATGTATGAAGCAGAAGATAGGCGGTCACTGTACGCAATCACCCTTTTACCTGACTCGCGTAGAGCTTTTAATTCTTTTGCAATATTGATCGCAGTGGTAGGCCCAGCAAAACCAGTGGATGAGAAATCAATCAACACTGCAGGAATCTTGTCATCTTTAGCAGCCGCTCTTATTAAGGCTATGAGATCTCTAGTTTGAATCTGCTCAGCAGAAGAATCTCCTGCAAAATTAAATGGAAAATCTGAGGAGTAAACTTCTTGGTCTACAACTACACCTTCGGGGTTAAGAAATAAAACTCGTCCCTCTGTTTCTATTTTATCAGGGCCAAAAGAAGAGATGCCTCCTATAATAGCTACCGTAATAACAATTAACACAAAGGCTGTTCCCAAGTTAAGCATGACAGTTCTAGCTCTCTCTAAAAACCTGCCAAGCAAAGAAAAAATTGATTTAAGTGCATTCATGCTGATTCTCCAAAATTAAAAAATTAATAAACTCAAAAGACCTGAGACCAAGACTGAAACAATGACCACAGCAAATGTGAGCATCATCACAAAAAACGAAAAAATTAAAGCTAAAAAGGTAATACTCATGGCAAGCAAGGTTATCAAAAGACCAAACACTATGACAATGAACTTAGATATTATCGCACCCCCGCCTATAACAGCCCCTATCCCTAAAATAAAAATTGCCGCAAGAGCTATCATGCTTTCTCCTCAAATATAAAAATTGATTCTAGCTCAGCCTTAAAAAACCGAGTGATCTTGATTACCAATTTTAAGGAGGGATCAAACTTCCCTGTTTCAATTGAATTAATCGTTTGTCGACTGACCCCTAAGATAGAGGCAAGCTCTTCTTGACTGAGGCTCTGTTCTTGCCTGAGGGCTGTAAGATTATTTTTCAAGTTTATGCAATGTGCTGTCTATAAAACATATAAGCACCCATGCCATTGCCCGCAGCAAAAGCTAAGAAAAATTCAAAGAAATTTGGATGATAGTCAAAGTAAGGAGAGAGAAGAGATAAGCCTAATCCAAAAATAACAAAGCCTACAGACCCTCCTGCAAAACATGCATTTTCATAGCCTTTATATAATTCATCTTGAGTTATAGAAAATTTATAATAATAAAAAGCCCCAATAAGAAAAAAGACAACCACTGATATGCTTAATATCAATAACCAGGGCTCAGTAATGCCTGTTTCTAAAGCGTTCTCCCCAAGAAACTCTATGTGTGACAAGTGAATGCCAAGCAACATGCCGGCTACAAGAGAAAAAGCCAAGCATTTAATATAATTTTTTTTATCCGATGGATTGAGCGATGCTACGTCTAGCCATAGTCCTTTGTGTGTAATTTTAGCCATTCTTATAATTCATAATTACCATGAAAACAATCTTACTGTAAAGTTTACTTGTCTGTCAAGTTTGCTTTACATTGCGAAGTTGCTCTCTGGCAGCATAAACAGCGACAAAGAAAACGCAAACTATTTCGATGAGCTCAAGCCAGCTTAATAAGCTTGCATTAGGCAACCCAAAGACAATCAAGCAGGTAGTCATAAAGTAAAGCAAAATAATAAAACTAAAGATTTGATAAACCCTAGCACTTGGTTTTAGCCAGGCTTGCAGTAAAAAAATACTTAAGGGGAATGACCAAATGACAATACCGATCCACGGCGTCCCGATGATGACGCTATTGCTTGCATGGGTTAGAAGCAGCGCTCCACTTAAACTAATAAATAATTTACGCAGATTCATGGGGTTCAAGTGAGTTAATAATTTTTGCAATTCTTTGCCCAGTAGCGCTGGCAATATCATATTCATGAGGGGTCAGCTCAATGGAGTTATTGAGGCTTGTCACATGAGATGGTCCATAGGGCGTGCCCCCAGATTTGGTCTCATGCAAGGCTTTGACAGAATAGGGTGAACCAACGCAGATCATCCCATGATGCAGAAGATAGGTCATGAGGTTAAAGAGCGTCATTTCCTGCCCCCCATGCATAGAGCCAGTGGAGGTGAACACGCAAGCAGGCTTATTTTCAAGCACGTTGTTTGCCCAAAGCTCGCCAGTAGAATCAAGAAAATATTTCATTGGCGCTGCCATTGAGCCAAAGCGAGTGGGAGAGCCAAGAGCCAATCCAGAGCAATTAATTAAATCTTGTTTGGTGCAATAAACCTCACCTGATTCAGGAATGCTTGATTCTGTGGCTTCCGTGTTTGCAGAAACTTTTGGCACGGTTCTGAGTTTAACTGCCAAGCCTTCTTTTTCAGCGCCATCGGCTATGGCATGGGCTAGATTTTTTACAGCGCCTGTGCCTGAGTAAAAGAGAATGAGGAGATATTTTTCATGCATAATGGTTTTCATTTGCGTTACTATAAATCATGAAATTAAAATTACCATTATATCTCCTTTGTCTTTTTTGTATTTCCTGTGAACAAGGAGATATTGAAATTTTTGATGCGCGACCCATGTTTTCATCTGATCTTCATGGCCAGTGGATTTTAGTGAACTATTGGGCTGATTGGTGCCCGCCGTGCATTAAAGAAATCCCAGAAATAAATAGTTTTGCTAGCAAGCATCCTGAGGTCATTGTTTTAGCTTTTAATTTTGATCGCTTAGCAGCAGAAGATCTTAGGCCTCAAATTAAAAAATTTGGTATTAAATACCCATCTCTGATTACCCACCCCAAAGGTCTATGGGGAATAGCTACCCCAACAACCTTGCCTGCAACTTATTTTATTTCTCCGGGTGGTGAAATAGCTTTTACTAGCTTAAAACCACAAGACGAGAAGAGTTTAAGTTTAATTTATGACTCCCTTAAAAAGGGAGGATAGAAAGTCTTTTTTTAACAAGGACTCAGGGTTTACTTTGTTGCCGTCAAAATAAACTGTCCAATGCAAATGAGGCCCTGTGACTCTTCCGGTGGAACCAACCAATCCAATTAACTCTGATTGCTCTAAGAAGTCACCAACTTGTAATTTGGTTTCACTCATATGAGCATAGGATGAGAAGAGACCATACCCATGATCCAGAATTACTGTGTGACCTGTGTAAAAAAAGTCTCCCACCAACACAACAACTGCTTTTAATGGCGCGTTGATTGAGGTGCCTTCGCTGCCAGCTAAATCTAGTGCAAGATGAGCAGATCCAGGGACATCATTGATGAATCTTTGCTTTCCAAATGGCGAGGTAATCATTCCTGGTACGGGGGGCATAAATTGAAAAGAGGGTGTTATTTTTTGGGTTGACGCGCTTAAAGCTTTTTTAATCTGAACTGCCTCCGCATTTGCTCGCATTTGATCTTCTTGGCTTAGGTTGACCTTGGAAGTATCGGCAATAGTGATTCTGGATTCGCCAAAGTTCACGTGCTTCACCAGCACATCTTTAGCATGCCTAGTAATCAGCAGATCACTTTTTACAAAAGGCAAACTTATCAATTGCAAGACCTGAGATCCTTGCTTGATTAGAAACTGGCCCTTTTTGAGCTGCTGAGATGCTGGAATAGCAATAATTTCACCACTCCTGCCTTCAATGGACTCAGCCTTTGCATGGCTCATAAGAATGACTAGAGCGCCAAGAGCGATGAAACGACTATTACTCTTTTTTTGTAACATTAGAAATAATTTTTCCCTTGGCTAGTCGCGCATAGATAGTGTCACCAACTTTAATATGATCTGAGGATGTTAAGGCTTTTCCAGACGCATCCGTCACGATTGCATAACCTCTGTCCAAGACTGCCAAAGGGCTCACAGCAGTTAAATTAGTAGAAAGGTTTTTGATAGCAAACATTTTTTTGACTAATGCATTGTTTATGTGATGTTGAATATTTTGCAGATGAGCATTCAGGATCCCCTGAAACTTCTCCACTGTTCTCATGGCATTGGATTGATGAAGAGCGCTAGAAGTCATCTTGAGATTTTGTTTGGCTGAGGTGATTACATTCCCTATGACCTGAGATAAACGAATGTCTAGATTATCTAAGGATTGAGATTGCTCCTTTAAAAGGGTCATAGGGCTTTTTAAGCTCTGAGAAGTAAATAAAAGTTTTTGAGATTTTTCTTTTAAAGCCTCTTGAAAGTTATGAAAAAGCTTATTGCTTAAATCATCAAGATGACCTTCAAGCTGAAAAAAATACTCAGTGACAAGCTCAGCAGCAGCAGTAGGGGTTGGAGCTCTCAGATCAGATACAAAATCTGCAATGGTAAAATCTATCTCATGACCTACACCTGAAATAATAGGGATAGGAAAATCAAACATCTCTCTTGCCAAGCTTTCATTATTAAACGCCCATAAATCTTCAATGGATCCACCACCTCTGCACATTAAAATTACATCAAAAGGATTGAGTGGATTTACATTATTAAACTCTAATGCTTGGTGCAAAGCATCGATTAGCGTTCTTGGTGCTGTATCTCCCTGTACCGTTGCAGGGATCAGGGTCACCTGACTAATAGGCGCTCTTCTTTTGATTGTTGTTAATATATCCTGTAATGCAGCGGTAGATTCTGAAGTTATAACACCTATATGTCTAGGCTGGGCTGGCAAGGACAGCTTTACGGCTTGTGAAAATAATCCCTCTGCATCTAATTTCTTTTTTAGCTCGTCAAATTGCTGCATTAAATTGCCTGCACCAGCGGGCTGCATTGAGCTAACAATTAGTTGATAGTCACCCCTTGGTGCATATAAACTAACTTGTCCTTTTAGAATACATTGGTCTCCATTCTCAGGTTCAAAATTTAGCCTGGAGTTTTGATTGCGAAACATGGCACACCTAATAGCTCCTTCCTCATCCTTTAAAGTGAAATATATATGTCCCGAAGACGGCCGGGCTAAATTAGAAATCTCCCCCAGCACTGAAATACCTCGGAATTGACTCTCAAGTAATTGCTTGGCCTGTTGATTGAGTTGCCCAACAGAGATAACCTCGTCTTCATGATTTACAATATCTGCACACATAACTGAAGTATATCTTGATGTCCTCACAATTAAACCCAGCGAAAAATTTTTTTATTCTGTTGCTTGGCGCTGGATTAATAGGTTTGGCCCCATTGTTTGTCAGGTGGAGTGAGTTATCTCCATCATGGATTCTGTTTTACAGAATGTTTCTTGCTTTACCATTTTTAGCTCTCATCAATATTTATTTTAACAAGCAGCAAGCTTTTAAATTACGCAATGGTAAGAGCTTACTTTTTGCGATGATCGCTGCCTTCGCTTTCACAACAGACATGAGTGCCTGGCACTGGAGTCTTCAATACACCTCTATCGCAAACTCCACAATCATAGTGAATACTGCGCCAATATATGTGGTCATTCTTGGAATTTTTCTGTTTAAAGAATCTGTGAGCCGACGCTTCTTGGTGTCGTTTGTGTCCACCTATGTCGGAGTCTTTGGTTTGGCTTATTTTTCATCCACTAACACAGACGGCGCATTGTTTGGTGATGCTTTAGCATTAATGGCAGCATTGATGTATGCAACCTATCTGTTGATTATTTCAAGACTAGGGAGAGAAAGTTCAATCAATATCATTTTTTATACCACCCTATTCACATGCTTATTTTCACTCATCCCTGCCTTGATTGAATCAAGAGAGTTTCTTCCTGCCAGCAAGATGGAAATCATTAATTTGTTTGCCATGGCAATACTGTGCCAAGTGGGGGGGCAATTCTTTATCACCTTCAGCATGCCAAAAATTACTGCATCCTTCGGCTCGGTGGGTTTGCTCATGCAGCCAATAGTTGCAACAATTTTTGGAGCCTTGATCTTTGCTGAGTATTTAAATTTTACCCAGCTCGGCTTTGTCATTCTAGCTTTAGTGGGCATATACTTTGCTAGACTAGAAATTAACCCGCAAAAACAAGAGAAGGAAGATGGATTATCAAACTAAAGCTCAAGAGTTAAGTTTTTTGTCACGAGACTATGCTGTAGCTAAAGATAAAAAGAACTGGCTAGCGCTGTTTGATAATAATGCCCTTGTGCAGGACCCAATAGGCAAAAGCCCATTAGACCCAGAGGGCAACGGCCACAAAGGCCTTGCTGCGATCGAACAGTTTTATGACACTGTTATTGCCAATGGAAATATTGAGTTCACCATTATTGAGTCCATTCCTTGTGGCGATGAATGCGCTAATTATGCGCAAATAGTTAACCTGATTGGCGAGGTAAAAATAGAAACTAAAATGATAGTGATTTATCGCATCAATTCAAACAATAAAATTGAGTCCTTGCGAGCATTTTGGGATTACAAGAAAATGGAAGATCAGCTTAACGTATTGCTTTTAAGCTAAGCTAGAGCAATCTCACATTAGAAAGGAGAAGAATCAACATGTCCAAATTTGCAGGAAAAACAGCTGTGATTAGCGGTGGAGCTGAAGGCATTGGCCTGTCTATTGCTCAAGCCTTAGGCGATCAAAAGATGAATATTGTTATCGCAGACATTGATGAAGCAAACCTTCAAAAAGCCGGTTCAGTTTTACAAGATTCAGGCATTTCTGTATTGACAGTTGCGCTCGATGTAGCTCAAGAAGATCAGTGGCAAGAAGTTGCTAATCAGGCAATAGCTCGATTTAAAAAAATTCATATGGTTGTAAATAATGCTGGTGTTGGCGGAGACACAGGACCGATTGAGACACAGGATCAAAAAGGCTGGCAATGGGCCCTAGATGTCAACTTGATGGGCGTTGTATATGGAGCCAAAGTCATGACTCCACTGATCAAGCAGCACGGAGAAGGTGGATGGATTGTGAATGTAGCCTCGATGGCGGGCATGGGTGGCGTGCCTTATTTGGGAGCTTACACTGCGACCAAAGCCGCTGTGGTGGCTTTGTCAGAAAGCTGGGCAGGAGAATTAGAAGAGAAGGGCATACATGTGTCCGTCTTGTGCCCTGCTTTTGTCCAAACTAGGATTCATGAATCTGAAAGAAACCGTCCAGCTAAATACGAATCTGGCTCAACCCACGCACCAGATGAAGGTAGTTTTGCGAATTCAACCAAGCAAATGGTAGAAAATGGAATTGAAGTGTCGATTGTTGGAAGGCGTGTTGTGGAAGCACTTGAAGACGGCGAGTTTTATATTTTTACTCATCCCAACTACCACCCTGTAGTGCAAGAACGAAATGCAGCAATTGACGCAGCATTTATTAAATCTGCACAAAGCCCTCTGCTTAAACATATTGTGAATCAAAAAATTGAGATGCCTTAAGCAAAATTTTATGAAATTGAGAAGAGGCCATGGAATCTACTGAAGCGCTCTATGAATAATAGAAAATTTACCAAGCCCCTTTTAAGGGGTTACTTTCACGAATGGATGTTCTTTATTTCAGTGGGAGCATGCATTCCCTTGATTGCTAACAGCACCAATTCAGTTGAATTGGCAGCCACCATTGTTTATTCGCTGGGTGTTTGCATGATGTTTGGGTTTAGCGCTTTGTATCACAGGGTTGAGTGGAAGGCTAGAGTTCAAATACTTATGCAAAAACTAGATCATTCAGCAATCTTTGTGATGATTGCGGGCAGCTTTACTCCGATATGTCTCCTTGTTCTTCCTAGCGACACAGGGATTCAGCTACTCTTTATAATATGGATTATTGCAGGAATCGGAATCTTGCAAACAATGCTATTCACTCAAACACCACGCTTGGTTAGAGCTGGCATTTACTTGGTTGCAGGATACATGGCCATACCCTATCTATCGGTAATGTTTTCAGTCATGAGCATGACCAACTTTACTTTAACTGCTGCTGGTGGGACTGTTTATACCGTTGGGGCCATTGGGTATGGTTTTAAGTTTCCAGATATTAACCCTCAATATTTTGGTTATCATGAATTTTTTCATATCTTAGTTTCTATAGCCGCAGTGCTTCACTTCATTGTTATTTATTCTATCGTGGGTTAAATAATTACCATTATCTTTGAATCGTAATCGAAGGAAATTTTTCTCTAACTGTAGAAATAAAAAGTTGGCTCTGTTTGAAAACTCCCTATATAATTCTTTCGCTGATAGAAGGTCATCTTCTCTAAGCCATGGGTGATTAGCTCAGTTGGGAGAGCATCTCGTTTACACCGAGAGGGTCGGCAGTTCGAGCCTGTCATCACCCACCAAACAAACAAAAAAAAGCCCGGATAATCCGGGCTTTTTTATTTCTATAATTACTTCAAACTATTTATTTGAATCACTCACAGCAGCAGACCAGATAACAATACCAAATAAGATTTTGTTAATAAAGTCAGCCAAGTTGTAAATCAAGTTCAATGAACCTTCATTTACGCCGCCAGCTAAATAGCCAAAGTAATATCCTAATGGATAAACAGCCCAACCCACGATAATGATCCACATCATAGTGTTGTAAGCAGTTTGAACTGCAACATTGCCTGAAGCATTTCTAGCTTGTGCGCCCTCTCCAAACCATAAGGTATGGATCATGTAGAACCAAGCCAAACATCCAATGATGAATGCAGGTAACGCAGCCATAATTCCAGCTTCACCTAAGTAGCCGAACACTAGCATGACCAATGATCCCACAAATAACTTGTAGAATAATGAAGCAGCAACGTCTGTAACAGCTCTTAAAATTAGATAGAACTCAACAATCAACAATGGCACAGTTAGTAACCAGTCAATGTATCTAAATACTGTTGGCGATGTCCCAGTATCCACCCAAACACCTCTCATGTAGAGATAGTGCCAAAGAGCAATACCAGTTACCAAACCAGATACAGTTAATGAAGTTCTCCATTTTGCACTAACATTATCTCTTTCAAGGAAAAAGAAAACAGTTGCAGCTAGCAAAGCAGCTGTAACTAGCCAGAAAGACACACCAACGTAGTCGTTAGGATCAAGGTCTCCACCGGCTGCTGCAAATGCAGGAACTGTCATTACTGAAGTCAAAAGCATCAATAATTTCATACAATACCCCTATATTTAAATGCCCCTCAACATGAGGAACTTAATTAGCTTATCAAATATTTAGCACAAGAGTAAAATTTTTTTCACATTCAGATTAGAAATATTTGACAAAGAAATAATTTATCGCTGATCAAAAAAATGTTGCAGAAAAATTAAAAAAAGCTATCATTCTCAAGCGTTCGCGGTCCGGTAGTTCAATTTGGTTAGAACGCCGCCCTGTCACGGCGGAGGTTGCGAGTTCGAGTCTCGTCCGGATCGCCATTCATTATAATTGCATTATAATAAATGCATTATAATAATAACTTCATGACTACCCTAATCACACTCTCTTTTTTTAATGCTTTAATTATTGGCGTGATCTTTGCTCATTTAGCCCTCACGACACCAGCTATTTTTCGAGCACTAGACCCAGACTCCGTGTCAAAATTATTACGCATTATTTTTCCTAGATATTATCTTTTATTAATCAGCTTATCCTTGCCCCCTTTGCTGGTCCTATTTTTCCAGGACACTTCTTTGCACTGGTGGCTAGGTGTCAATATTACATTTCATAGCGCCTTGGGCTTACTGGCAATACCGCTGACCAATGCCGCAAAGGACAGGGGATGGGACAAGGTATTTTCCTTCACTCACGGCTTGAGCGTTTACTGCACTGTGGTTATTCTTTTGCTCAGCAGCATTCAATTTTTTACTTATATCAGCTAGATTTTTGTGGCAGAGCATCGCAAGATTAATCTTCCTAAAAAAATTTGTTATTACTGTAAGAAGCAATTTACATGGCGAAAAAAATGGGAAAGAGCCTGGGAAGAAATAAAATTTTGCAGTCTAAAATGTAAATCAGAATCAAAAAAAAACTGCGCCACCCTTGAACTTCATTCATTAGACTCCATATTGCAGCAAAGAGGATAAAAATTATGCCAAGAGCTAAAACCAAGTCATTTCAAACAGAAACTAAGCAACTGCTACAGCTAATGATTCATTCGCTGTATTCCAACAAAGAGATTTTTTTACGAGAGCTGGTCTCCAATGGCTCTGACGCTCTTGATAAAATTCGCTTTCAATCGATCGAGAACTCAAAACTACTTGGCGATGACTCAGATTTAAAGATTAATATTCATCTTAATGCTCAGAATAATACCATTACTATTTCTGATAACGGTATTGGCATGAATGAAGAAGAGATTATTCAAAACATTGGAACCATAGCAAAATCAGGCACAGCGCAATTTCTGTCTGAGATGGCAGGGGAGAAGAAAAAAGATTCTAATCTTATCGGTCAATTTGGCGTCGGTTTCTATTCTGTGTTTATGGTTGCAGACAAAGTCTCTGTGCACTCCCGTGGAGCAACAGCTAAAGCTGAAGAGGCTGTATTGTGGGAAAGCTCTGGTGAGGATACCTATCAACTCTCCTCTATTCCCAAGCAAGATCGTGGCACCACTATTACCGTTTACCTGAATGAAGAAAATAAAGAGTTTTCAGAGTTAATGCGCGTTAAATTTCTATTACAAAAATACTCTCAATACATTAACTTTCCCTTGATTCTGAATCCAGAAGAAGGGGAGGCAGAAACAATTAATGATTCTGACGCAATATGGTTAAAATCTAAGCGCTCTGTCAAAGATCAAGAGTACAAAGATTTTTATAAATTTATTTCATATGACAGCAATGACCCTTTAGCTTGGATACACAATAAAGTTGAGGGCAAGCAAGAGTATACAAGCTTGTTGTTTATTCCAGAAAAATCTCCCTATGATTTATGGAATCGGGACACTCCTCGAGGAATAAAATTATTTATACAGCGTGTTTTTATCATGGATGATGCTGCGCATTTTCTTCCTTTGTACCTAAGGTTTATGAAAGGCGTTGTCGATTCCAGCGATCTTCCTTTAAATGTTTCGCGAGAGATTCTGCAAGATCATCCTCTCGTAGATTCTATTAAAAAAGGCCTCACAAAAAGAGTGCTTGATTCTTTGAAGAAAATGCAAAAAGACAAGCCCGAGGATTATCAAAAATTTTGGAAGCAATTCGGTTTGGTAATCAAAGAAGGTCCAGCAGAAGATTATGAAAACTCTGAATCTATTGCAGAACTTTTTCTATTTGCGAGCTCTTTATCAGACTCGCGCGAGCTAGACACAACCTTAGATCAATATATTGGTAGACTCAAAGATGGCGAAGATAAAATTTATTACTCCATTGCAGATTCTTATGAAGCAGCTGCTAACTCGCCTCACATAGAGCATCTTAAAGCTAACGACACTGAGGTTTTACTTTTAACCGATCGAATTGATGAATGGCTCATGTCAACACTCATGCAGTTCAAGGGTAAAACCCTGGTCAATGTTGCAAAAGAAGAACTAGATGAAACTGAGAACAAGCCCAAGATAACCAAAGAAAAACAAGAAATTATTGATAAGTTAAAAACATCGTTAGATGCAAAAGTCTCAGATGTTGTTGCCAGTTCTCGTCTTGTGGATTCCGCCGTTTGTTTAGTTTTGTCTAAAAATGAGCCTGGTGCCCAGTTGAAAAGAATACTAGAGGCCTCAGGTCAAAGTTTTGGAGATTCCAAGCCCGTCTTTGAAGTGAACCTAAAACACAAGCTGATTAAAAAACTTGGCACTCTGTCAGGTAAAGAGTTTACAAACTTCTCTCAGTTCTTGTTTGATTATGCGGTGATTGCAGAGGGCGGGACCCCTAAAGATCCTTCAAAGTATCTGCGACAGCTAGATAAATATCTCGCATAAATGATTAATACAAAACAGGTCGCAGTTCTCGGTGGTGGGAGCTTTGGCACTGTTTTGGCTAATATTGCCGCCTCGAATGGTCATGAGGTTCGTTTGTGGGTTAGGGATGCAGACCAGGCTTTACGCATTAACTCTGAAGGCGCAAATGCCACCTATCATCCAGAGCTCATACTCTCAGATAATATTTCGGCTTCTGAGGATTTAGAGTCTGTTGTTAGCAATGCAGAATATATCTTAGTTGCAACGCCGAGTTTAATATTTGAGCAAATTATTGCTCGTCTTGCGCCTTATATTCACTCATCTGTCTCAATCATATCTTGCACCAAGGGGATCCAACCTGATCCATTTAGAACAATGACAGAAATTATTTCGCATCATTTGGGTCATATTATTGGTAATCAGATAGGTGCGTTGAGCGGACCTAACTTAGCCAAAGAAATTGCTGAACAAAAAATTGCAGGTACGGTTATTGCATCTTCTAACTCAGAGTTAACATCTAACATTAAATTAATCCTCTCTTCCTCTACCTTTAAAGTTTTTTCAAGTTCAGATATTCAGGGAGTTGAGTTAGCTGGAGCGCTAAAAAATATTTATGCAATCTGTTGCGGCATTGCACATGCAAAGAATGTTGGTGAAAATGCACTTGGGTTTATTATCACCAGAAGCATGGCAGAAATGAGTAGATTTGCAGTTGCGAAGGGAGCCAATCCTATTACCTTTCTTGGATTATCTGGAATGGGTGATCTGATGGCCACATGCACTTCCAAGCTATCTCGTAACTTTCAGCTAGGCGAGCTCATTGCAAGAGATATCAGTTTGCTTGAAGCCAAAGAGCTGGTGGGTCAGGTGGCAGAAGGGGCTAGAACTCTGGAGGTAGTTTACCAGGAAGCGCAAACAAGCCAGGTCAGCATGCCCATAGTTAAATCTCTGTATAACATTCTCTACAAGGGAGTGAAGTCAGAGCAATTACTTGAAGATTTGCTCGATCATCCGCACGAAGTTGATGTAGAATTCACACAATAGGATTAAATTATGACTGAGATTAAAAAAGATGAACTGTTAGATCTGAAGAAATGGCAACGCTTTTTCTTCATGTTAATTTATGGCGCAGCCATTAATTTTGTGGTGGGCATTCTATTATTTTTGATCGCTATACAGTTTCTCTTTTATCTATTTACCTCTAACACCAACGAGCAATTAAAGTCGGTCCATGATTGGCTGCAAGATTTCTTTAATGACGCATTAGATTTTCTGAGCTTCAATACTAATTCTAAACCCTGGCCGTTTAAAGGAGGTGAAGATAGTTCTGACTCAAGTGAGGCAGAGGTTATTGATGCCGAAGAAGTTATTGAAGTAGATGCTGAGGAGTTAGACTCTTCAGATCACCAGACTTAACTAACTAACTAGGTAGCAGAGCAAGAAACTCAGCTCTTGTAGATGGGTTATTTCTGAACGCTCCAAGCATTGAAGATGTTTTCATTACAGAATTTTGTTTTTGTACACCTCGCATGACCATACACATATGCTGAGCTTCGACTACCACTGCGCAGCCCTTGCACCCAGTAGTCTTTGTAATTGCCTCAGCCACTTGATGAGTTAATCTTTCTTGGATTTGAAGCCTTCTGGCAAACATATCCACAATTCTAGCTATCTTGCTTAAGCCTAAAACTTTACCATTTGGAATGTATGCAACATGGCATCTTCCGTTAAATGGAAGCATGTGATGCTCACACAAAGAATAAAACTCAATGTCTCTTACCAGCACCATATCTTCGATATCAGAATCAAATAAAGCATTATTTACTACTTTGTCCAAACTCATTTTATATCCATGATTAAGAAACTTAAAAGCTGCAGCTGCTCTTTTTGGAGTCTCAAGCAGCCCATCCCGAGCTGGATCCTCCCCTATATCTTTGATCATGTGCTCAAAAGATTTTATTAACTCATCTGACGGAGTGATGATTTCATCAAAGTCGTCTGCATTCTCTAGATTGGAAATATTTTCTGCCATTTTATTTGTCCAGGGTTAATGAGTTAATATTTTAGCTTTTATAAGAATTCTTTGTAAGGCAAAGTTGCCTCTAATGAGAATTTTTCTCCAGTTTTTTTATTAATGATTGCCTGATCGTTGAATTCAAAATCAACCATGCCATCAAGAACACCTTCTCCAAAAAGGTATCTAGATTTAGTGCTGCCTTCAAGAATCATTTTTTTCTCTAATGCTAGAGCTGCCTTAATCCCAGCATTTGCTTGCTCGTATTTTTGTAATTCTTTTTTTGAATACTTGACTTGAAGTAAGTTCAGAGTTTTTTGGGGGGAGGCAACCAATGCCGTTCCATTGTTTCCTCCAAAACCTTTGGCATTTAGAATAGCAAAATCAAACGCGCCTTGCTCAAACTCTAAATGGTCCAGTAAATAATTTACATTATCTGAGCTGACATTTTCTGCTAGAGCGGGGGTTGTGGTAATGCCTGGAATCTTGAGATGATTCCAGCTACCTAGAGCATTAATCATTTGATCGCCTCCTGCAGCAGCAAGAGAGTGCCCAAGATAGGATTTAATTGCTGTCACTGGAAGAGCGCGAATCTTCATAGCCTTGGCTAAACTAGAGATGATGTGTGATTCGCTTTCTCGATTTTGCGGGGTGCTTGTTCCATGCGCATGAACAAATGTTTTATTCAAAGCATCTTGGCCAAAGTATTGCTGGACTTGCTTAAGAGCTTTGCCCATTGTTAAGTAATTACCCGCGCCTGGCCCAGAGATTGATTTCTTAAACCCATCAGCATGAATGTGGCTTGAGAGTGCTGCGCCGTGAATTTCTAATCCTAATTCTATAGCCAGCTCATCTGCCATGAGGACAACAAACTGGGCAGATTCTCCAAGACTCATGCCAATATTTTCACCAAAAGGTCTGCAAATTTTTCTGTAGTTGGGGGTGCTAGAGTCTTCGCCCAATCTTTCCTGAAGGGCCATCAGGTTACTATCTTCTGCCAACCCCTTGGTGGCGGCAAAGGCCTCGTAAATTTCTGGCACAATCCCAGATTCGGCTGCCCCAACAACACAAATCAAGGCTTCTCCAGATTGAATCATTGAGATCCCAACTTTTAAATTATATTGAAAAGTAGCACAAGCACCGACAAAGTTTCCTGTGATACCCATGCTTCCTAGCACATATGCGTGAGCAAAATCTGCGCTCATCTCCCCTAATGACATGGCCATGTGTTTGCTTGTTACCCTTGACCCTGAGAGGGCTGACTGGAACATACCGCCCATTCCATATTTATCAGCCTGAGCAACTGCGCAGCCAGAAATACAACCAATTTTCTCTCTGGGCACCCTTTGAATGATCTCTTCCCATGGCATGCCTAGACTTTTCAGAGCGTCAGATACTCCAAAAACAGTCATGGCCAGGCTCCGAGGATGCTGTCTAGCATTATATGTGTCCGCCGGATTAAAGCCTGAGGGCAGTTGCCCACCTGCAGAAGACGGTAGTATAGGATTTCTAAAATTATTAAGTTGAAAAAAATCTTGATCAATCTCTCTCATTAATGTTTTATTAATAATGGTTTCTTGATCAGAAGTTCCCATTAGATGACCAAGACTGGTCAAGACCTCTTGCTGCTCTAAGAGACCAATCTTTTCAAATAAGATTCTGTTGTATCCCAGATCAAAAATAGAGCGACCAGCTGCATTGATGCCCCCATATCCGACGATCAGCGGTAGACTAGCCACTTGGAACTAATTTTTGTGCTGCTAATAGTGTATTTAGTATTAGAGTATTGATTGTCATTGGCCCAACTCCGCCTGGGACAGGGGTATGTGCAGACGCTAAATTCTCTATTCCGTCCAGCTCAATATCGCCACATTTCTCTGCTGGGTGATAGCCCGCATCTATAACCACAGCGCCATCTTTAATCCATTCTTTTTTGATTAAGCGTGGGACTCCAACTGCACCAACAAGAATATCTGCATTCTTAATGTGTAGCTCTAGATGTTCTGTTCTGGAATGGCAGACAGTTACGGTCGCATTTTTATTCAGCAGCATCATTGCCATGGGCTTGCCCAGGATGGGACTTCTTCCAACTACAACTGCATGTTTTCCTGAGATATCAATTTCATAGTAATCTAACATCCTCATGATGCCTGCAGGAGTGCAGGATCCATAGGCCGGTTCACCCATTGTCATTTGACCAAACCCAAGGCAGGTGACTCCATCGACGTCTTTAGCCACACTAATTGCATCAAAACATTCGCGCTCATTGATGTGGGAGGGCACAGGGTGCTGCAAAAGGATCCCATGAACTTTGGGGTCATTATTTAACTCATGGATTGTTGCCAAGAGCTCTGCTGTTGTTGTTTCTTTGCCAAGCTCAATAGCTATAGATTCCATGCCTAAGCGGGCGCATGCATTTTGTTTCATCTTCACGTATGTTGCTGAGGCTGGATCCACTCCAACAAGCACAGTGGCAAGAGTGGGAACAATGCCTTCATTTTTCAGCTCAGATACCTGTCTTTGAATTTCTTCCTCTGCAATTAGAGCAAGTCCCTTACCGTCTAAAATTTTTGATGACATGGCAACATTTTCCCATCATTAAATATTTATGCAATGGAGATTGATTATTTAAGGTTAAAACTTTAAGATCTCACCCCTCGGGGTATAGCGCAGTCTGGTAGCGCACTCGCTTTGGGAGCGAGTGGTCGTAAGTTCGAATCTTACTACCCCGACCATTGTGCGCCTGTAGCTCAGTTGGATAGAGCAACGGTTTTCTAAACCGTGGGTCAGGAGTTCGAATCTCTTCAGGCGCGCCATTATGACCTCCAGCCTCATTACCCTTAACTATTTCAAGCCCCAGCGATCTCAAGCATGATTCGCTACACTATTACGCTCATAAATCTACGTGAGCCTTTCCTTTATAGGTAAGGACTAAACATATAGTAAAATACAAAGATCATGATAAAAAGTAATGCAATTCTATCTTTAGTCTTTTTTCGCATCGACCATGCCCCGAGGCTTTTGAGTTGAATGCTTATTAAAAAATGAAAAATAATTTATTTCAAGTAGCGGCTTTTTATAAATTTTCTACTCTTTCAAATTTAGAGCATCTCCAGGAATCTTTTTATAATTTCCTAGGTAACCAAAAAATAAAAGGCACTGTTTTACTTGCCAATGAAGGCATTAATGGAACTGTTGCGGGCAGCCCAGATGCTATCAAAGCTTTTAAAATTTACTTAGACAAGTTAAATTTACTTAGCCTCAGAGATTTTAAAATTTCCGTTTCTACAAAAGCGCCTTTCCCAAGACTAAAAGTTAAAATTAAAAAAGAAATCGTCAGCATGGGCACCAACTTAGCAAACCCTCAAGAATTAGTTGGGGAATATGTTCAGCCAGAAGACTGGAATCAATTTATTTCTCAAGATGATGTGCTGGTTATTGATACCAGAAATACTTACGAGTGCGCCATTGGAACTTTCAAAAATTCTATTCAACCAGAAACAACAAACTTTAGAGAATTTCCTGCGTGGGTTGATCAACTGGAAAGCTCAGACATTAACAAAGACCAAAAGATTGCCATGTTCTGTACTGGCGGCATTAGGTGCGAAAAAGCCTCTTCTTTTATGAAGGCCAAAGGCTTTAAAAATATTCATCATCTCCAAGGTGGCATTTTAAATTACATAGAAAAAATTGATGAATCTGAGTCTCTATGGGAGGGCGAATGCTTTGTCTTTGATGACAGGGTGGCGCTGAATCATCAGCTACAAGTTGGATCATTCGATATGTGCCATGGCTGCAGAATGCCCATCACCGAAAGCGATCAGCTATCTACTAAATATCAATCAGGCATTAGCTGCCCCAATTGCTTTGATCACAAGACCCCCGAGCAAAAAAAACGCTATGCTGATCGCCAAAAACAGATCGATTTAGCCAAACAAAGAAATGACAAACCTCACGGCTCTAAGCGCAGATGATTAAATAATTTATGGTGCCTATACTCTATAGTTTTAGGCGATGCCCTTATGCCATGAGAGCCAGAATGGCAATCATTCTTTGTTCTGTGGAATGTGAGTTGAGAGAAATTTTATTAAGTGACAAGCCCGAAGCTATGCTTGAGATCTCGGCGAAAGGCACGGTTCCAGTTTTGCAATTGCAAGATAGGATTCTAGACGAAAGCATGGAAGTTATTGAGTGGGCTTTACAGCAAGATTCTTCAAAATTTCATGTGTATTTAGAAGATGAGCAAAAATTATCTCATGATTTAATCGAGCTGTTTGATACTAAGTTTAAGTATCATCTGGATCGATACAAGTATGCCTCGCGATTTGAGGAGACCGAAGATGATCATCGGCTTCAATGTTTGAATCTTCTTATGAATCTTGATGGTGTGATTCAATCAGATCCCTGGATCTTCGGAGCTGAGGTGAGCCTTCTGGATATTTCTATTCTGCCGTTTATCAGGCAATGTAAAATCGCAAATCCAGAGTGGTTCGAGTCTCAGGCATTCACAAAGGTTATTGCCTTGCTAAGGTATTTTGAGTCTTCAGAATTATTTCTTCTTGCAATGGAAAAATTTGAGCTATGGAATCCCTTGGATCCCAAAATAGTTATTTTTCCAAGGTAAACAATATTTTATAGTCCAATGGAGTCATAGCTGATAGCTATTCGTTCTAGAGCAATTTTATAGGCTGCTGTCCTGAGATCTGGAATAGCATTTTCTATTTTAGCCAATCTCACTTTTTGGTATGCCTCGCAAATCATGTCATCAAGACCTGAGCGAACTAAATCAATTTCATTCACGCCTTCAAGAAATTGCTCTTTAAATTTTTCTGGCATCTGTTTCCCTGTCATTGTCTCGATTGCTGTAATCAGGGTATCAAATTGATACGCATTCCTTCGTTTTTCCAGCCTGCCAAAACGTATATGCCGGAGGTTTCGAACCCATTCAAAATAACTCACTGCAACGCCACCAGCGTTGGCCATAATGTCTGGGATAATTGTAATATTTCTCTTGATGAGAATCTCATCAGCCTCAAAGGTAATAGGGCCGTTTGCGGCCTCAACTACAAGTTTTGCTTGAATGTTTTCAGCATTGGATTCGTCAATCACATTTTCTCTTGCCGCTGGAATTAAAATATCGCACTCCATGCACAGAAAACTAGAGCTATCCTTTTCAAAAGATCCTCCTGGGCAGTTCTCAAACGTTCCTTCTTGCATGTAATAAGCTTTGGCAGCCTCAACATTCACGCCCTCAGGATTTGTTAGAGCGCCGTTGTGCTCCATGATGCAAACGATCTTGCAACCATCCTCTTCGTGCAAGAATTTTCCTGCATGATAGCCCACATTACCAAAACCCTGGATTGCTATTTTTTTTCCTTTTAAGCCTCCTTTAAAACCTGCAGATTCATAGTCTTCTTTGTGTTTAAAAAATTCTCTAATAATGTATTGGACCCCTCGGCCTGTCGCTTCAGAACGACCAACCAAACCACCTTTTTCAGGGGGCTTGCCGGTTACGCAAGCAAGCGCATTAATATCTGTAGGAAACACTCTTCGGTATTCATCTGCAATCCATGACATTTCTTGGGCGCCAGTCCCAACATCGGGAGCTGGAACATTTTGAGCAGGATTAATGAGATCTCTTTTAATCAGCTCCTGAGCAAAGCGACGAGTAATTTTTTCAACTTCAGTTCTAGTCCAGTCCTTGGGATTGATTTTTAATGCTCCTTTTGAACCACCAAAAGGCACCTCAATAATTGCGCACTTATAAGTCATGAGAGCAGCCAAGGCTTCGACCTCTTCCTGTGACGATTCGATATCATATCTAATTCCGCCTTTTGCTGGTTCAAAATGCTCCGAATGAACTGATCTCCAACCTGTAAAGGTATGAATTTCATCTCTGACCTTCACCCCAAAATTGATGGTGTAAGTTGAATTACACATTTTAATTCTCTTGGCTAAACCCGGTGAAATGCTGGTGTATTGGACAGCCTTATCAAACATTCTATTTGTGCTAGTTAAAAAATCTTTTTTTACCAAAATAACCCCCTGAAAAAATATTATTATATGCTTTTTGCATCTATAATGTTTCGTTTCTTGGCGGGCGTAGCTCAGTTGGTTAGAGCGCTGGACTGTGAATCCGGAGGCCGTGGGTTCGAACCCCATCGCTCGCCCCATTTTGGATACTTTGGATACAATAATAATATGGCTAGCAAATTAAAAAAACTGAAAGATTTAGAGCGCCAATTAACTGTTTCAGTGTCAGTTGAGGAGTATGAATCCAAGTACAACACCAAGCTTACTAAAATTAAATCTAGCGCCAAGCTTGATGGCTTCCGCAAAGGCAATGTTCCTAATGATGTTTTAAAGCAACGTTATGGAAACTCTATTCATTACGAGGTTTTAAATGAATTGATTCAAGAAAGTTACCCATTAGAATTGCGAACTCAAGAGCTAAAACCTGCATCTCCTCCAGCAATCAATATAGAAAGCGAAGATCCAACAAAGCCTATCTCATATTCTGCTGTGTTTGAGGTATTCCCAGAAGTGAAGCCCAAACTTTCTAGATGGACAAGCTACGAAAAAACTGAAATCACATTGGATGACTCAGATGTTGATTTGGCAATTACCGATATTACAGAGCGATACTGCCATTGGCACAAAGCTGACAGAGCTGCCCAGGAAAAAGATCAGGTTGTCATCGATTTTGAAGGCAAGATTGAAGGCGAGGGTTTTGAGGGCAATCAATCCAAAGATTTTAAATTGGTAATTGGATCTAAATCTATGATCCCTGGTTTTGAAGATCACTTGTTAGGCAAGTCATCAGGCGATAGCTTTGCATTCAAAACCCATTTTCCAGAAGACTACTTTAAAAAAGATTTAGCTGGAAAGGAAACTGAATTTTTTATTACCTTGCATGAAGTCCAAGAGATGCATAAAGCAGAAATCAACAAAGAGTTATTTGAGACCCTTGCAATGGAAGGTGTAGAGGACGAAGTAGGATTTAGAGCAGAGATTCTGAAGCGAATGAAGGGCGAGATTAGGCAGCAGGAAAAATCTCTGACCAAAGAATCACTCTATGAAACTCTTTTAAAGAGCAATGATTTTAAGGTTCCAAAAGCCACTGTGGATGAACAAGCAGACCTTATGCGCAAGGACTCCCTGATGAGAATGGGGCAAACGCCTGAGAATGCTGCGGACGATTTATTTCCGCAAGAGGACTTTTTAGAAAATGCAGAAAAAAGAGTTCGCCTGGACCTGCTCTTTTCCGCGCTCTTAAAAAAGTATGAGCTAGAGGTTCAAGAAAGCGACTTAGAGACATTTATAGAAGAAGAGGCCACTAAATACAAAGATGCTGAGCAATTCAAAACATGGATTCAAAGCCAACCACAGCAACTGGATCAGTACAAAATGGTTATTTTAGAAAACTTACTCATTGAAAAACTAGAATCTGACCTCAAATCAAAGGTAAAGGTAATAAAATTTTCGGAACTGGCAAATAAATAACTATGGAAACAATTAATTCAGGCTTAGTACCAATGGTTGTAGAGCAAACTCCAAGAGGGGAGAGAGCTTTTGATATTTATTCTAGACTGCTTAAAGAGAGAATCATTTTTCTAACAGGCCCAATAGATGATTATATTTCCAATCTTGTTGTTGCTCAGTTACTTTTTTTAGAATCAGAGAATCCTGAGAAAGATATCAGTATCTATATTAACTCTCCGGGCGGAGTGATCACCTCTGGACTCGCCATTTATGACACCATGCAATTCATAGCCCCGGAAGTCTCAACCCTATGCATTGGACAAGCTGCAAGCATGGGCTCATTGCTCTTGGCAGGCGGCGCTGAAGGGAAAAGATTCGCTTTGACCAACTCGCGCATCATGATTCATCAACCCCTCGGAGGCTTTCAAGGGCAAGCATCAGATTTTGAAATTCACGCCAAAGAAATGTTGCTTGTGAAACATAAAGTCAATGAAATTTTAGCCAAACATACAGGCAAGACACTTAAAAAAGTCGAGCAAGATACTGATAGAGATAATTTTCTTAATGCTAAAGAGGCGGTGACCTACGGCATAATAGATAAGATCTTAGAAAAGCGACCTCAAACTAATGGAAAATAAAGATAACAAGTTAATTTGCACCTTTTGCGGCAAAGGCCAAGAAGATGTTCGAAAACTCATTGCCGGCCCTAGCGTCTATATTTGCGATGAATGCGTAGACCTCTGCAACGACATCATTGAAGAGGAAGTTAAAACTGATGATGTGGAAGCTTTAGAAGAGCTGCCATCTCCCTTAGAAATTTTTAATCAATTAGATGAGTATGTGATTGGCCAAGAGAAAGCTAAAAAAATACTCGCCGTGGCTGTTTACAATCATTACAAGAGACTACGCTCTAATTCAAAAAAAGATGAGATCGAGCTTCAGAAAAGTAATGTGTTGCTGCTCGGCCCAACCGGTAGCGGAAAAACTCTTTTAGCACAAACGCTTGCGCGAGTCTTAAACGTGCCCTTTACGATCGCTGATGCTACCACCTTGACTGAAGCGGGTTATGTTGGTGAGGATGTTGAAAACATCATTCAAAAACTTCTTCAAAAATGTGACTATGATCCAGATAAAGCGGCCCTAGGCATTGTTTACATTGACGAGATTGACAAGATTGCCCGTAAGTCAGACAACCCCTCGATTACTCGAGATGTTTCTGGCGAAGGCGTGCAACAAGCCCTTTTAAAATTAATTGAAGGGACAGTTGCATCCATTCCGCCTCAGGGTGGGCGAAAGCATCCCCAGCAAGAATTTATCCAAATTGATACTTCTAATATTTTATTTATCTGTGGCGGTGCATTTTCAGGCATAGAGGAAGTTATTAAACATAGAACTGATAAATCAGGAATAGGGTTTGGCGCAGCTGTTAAAGATACACAAGCAACAGTGACTTCTATTGTTGCGACCTTAGAGCCTGAGGACTTAGTCAAATTTGGACTCATTCCAGAGTTTGTTGGCAGGCTCCCGGTTATATCTACCCTGCATGAGCTGGACGAAGAAGCATTGGTAAGAATTCTTCAGGAACCAAAAAATGCATTGGTGAGCCAATACAAATATCTTTTCGAAATTGATGGGGTTGAATTAGATTTTAGAAACGAGGCCTTAATTGAGATTGCCAAAAAAGCTCTGAAACGCAAGACCGGTGCTCGAGGCTTAAGATCCATTATGGAAGAGCTCTTGATGGACACCATGTTTGAATTGCCGAATCCAGATTTAGAAAAAGTGATTGTGGATGAAAATTCAGTTATTCATTCAACAGCTCCTATTAAAGTTTTTAAATCTTCTAAGAAAAAATCTTCATCTGCTGGTTGAATTTAAAGAATTCTCCCTCATTATATTTACATGGCTAACATTAAATATGATCTTCCTTTAATTCCTCTCAGAGATGTTGTTATTTTCCCCGGGGTCGTGTCGACTCTCTTTGTGGGCCGAAACAAATCAATCAATGCGCTAAACGCCGCCATGGCTGGCGAGAAAAAAATTATTCTTGCTGCGCAAAAAGACAGCTCTTTTGACTCGCCACTATTCGATGATTTATTTAAAGTGGCAACCATTGCAAATATTCTTCAACTGATCAAGCTTCCAGACGGAACGGTCAAAGTTTTGGTGGAAGGCTCTCACAGGGCTGCAATGGAGTCTTTGGAATCCGACAAGGATTATTCTAAAGTAAGAGTGAGCCTGATTCCCGAGCCT
>DEOR01000040.1:34438-38093 GCA_002358345.1 Proteobacteria bacterium UBA3413
TAACAAAAAAAATTGCGCCTGAAGTTCTTGCATCTATAAATGCATTGGATGATTTATCAAGAATCATTGATTCTATTGCTGGTCATCTGCCTATGGATATCAAGCAAAAACAAGAGATTTTAGAAACTGCAGATTTTCAATTAAGAGCAGAGATTCTCATTGCCTTTATTGAGTCCCAATTAGATGTGATGGACATAGATAAAAAAGTTCGCAATAGGGTTAAAGGTCAGATGGAAAAATCGCAGCGAGAGTATTACCTGAATGAGCAGATTAAAGCCGCACAGAAAGAACTGGGCGATATTAACGATGAGGTTGATGAATTATCTCAGCTAGAGAGCGATATTACTAAAGCTGGAATGTCGAAAGAGGCCTTAAAAAAAGCCAACAATGAATTTTCAAAATTTAAACAGATGTCTCCCATGTCTGCAGAGGCTGCGGTTATTAGATCCTATCTAGACTGCTTGATTGACGTGCCATGGAAAAAAAGAAGCAAAGTGAAGTCTGATTTAAAAACAGCTATAGATATTTTAAATGAAGATCATTTTGGTTTAGATGAGGTTAAGGAAAGAATTTTAGAATACCTAGCGGTGCAACAGCGGGTTAAAAAATTAAAAGCTCCTGTGATTTGTTTGGTCGGGCCTCCAGGGGTGGGTAAAACCTCTCTAGGACAATCCATAGCAAGAGCCACCAATAGAAAATTTGCAAGAATGTCCCTGGGAGGCGTTAGAGATGAATCAGAGATTCGCGGCCATCGACGCACCTACATTGGATCAATGCCAGGAAAAATTATTCAAAAACTCTCGAAGGTAGAATCAAAAAATCCATTATTCTTGCTTGATGAGATCGATAAAATGGGCATGGATCATCGCGGTGATCCAGCATCAGCTTTATTGGAGGTGTTGGATCCAGAGCAAAATAATTCGTTTTCAGATCATTACCTAGAGGTAGATTTTGATTTATCTGAAGTGATGTTTGTTTGTACTGCCAACACCTTAAATATTCCTTCGGCTTTATTGGACCGGATGGAAATCATAAGGATTCCCGGATACATTGAAGATGAAAAATTAAATATTGCTAAGCGCTACCTGATCCCCAAACAGCTAGAAAGAAATGGGCTCGATGCAAGTGAAGTAAAAGTAACAGACGCAGCTATTTTAGATCTAGTTCGTCATTACACTCGCGAAGCGGGGGTTAGGGGCCTAGAGCGCCAAATTGCAAAAATTTTTAGAAAATCTGTAAAGGAACGAGTCCTGGCTGATCAGCAGAAAAAGAATTCTCCCATTACCGTAACGCCAAAAAATCTTGAGAAATATTGTGGCGTGCCTAAATTTACATTTGGGCAGGCAGACATAGAGAATATTGTAGGCAAAGTTTCTGGGCTTGCATGGACGGAGGTTGGCGGAGAATTGTTAACGATTGAGACTTCTTATGTTCCAGGCAAGGGCAGGGTCATTAAGACAGGTTCTCTGGGTGATGTGATGCAAGAATCTATTCAGGCAGCCTTAACCGTAGTTCGCTCTCGCTCGGAGAAGTTGGGAATACCTGCAGATTTTTATGAAAAATTTGATGTTCATATTCATGTGCCTGAAGGGGCGACGCCTAAAGATGGCCCGAGCGCGGGCGTTGGAATGTGCACAGCCATGATCAGCGTATTCACTGGGATCCCTGTTAGATCAGACACAGCCATGACGGGCGAAATAACTCTGCATGGTCAAGTCTTAAAAATTGGAGGGTTAAAAGAAAAGCTTTTAGCTGCCAAAAGAGGAGGCATTAAGCGGGTGATTATTCCTGCAGAAAATGCTGCAGATATCAGGGAAATTCCCTCTCAAATTACCCATGCCTTAGAAATTATTCCTG
Organism: Proteobacteria bacterium UBA3413; assembly: GCA_002358345.1. Lineage (GTDB taxonomy): Bacteria > Pseudomonadota > Gammaproteobacteria > Magnimaribacterales > D2472 > D2472. The sequence goes on from DEOR01000040.1 coordinate 36,296, forward strand.
TGCGATGGATTGACGAGGTCATTTCTCATGCGCTTATTTCAGAGCCTAAGCCTTTGCGAAAAAAACGTGTAACAAAAAATATGACAAAAACTAAGCCTTCAAATTCTCGCTCATCCTCTTCTCAGCCCCATTAAGCAGAGGTTGAAAAGCTTGACATTTGCTTTAGATTAGCTTTTCATAGAGGAAGTTACATAATTAATTAGAGGAATATTAAATGAATAAATCAGATCTAGTAGACGCAGTGGCTTCAGCAGCAGACGTGACTAAAGCTTCAGCAGGCAGAGCTGTTGATGCAGTGTTAGAGTCAATTGGTGATGCTTTGGGCAAAGGCGATTCAGTTTCGCTTGTAGGATTCGGAACTTTTTCAGTCAGACATAGAGCTGCTAGAGAAGGAAGAAACCCTCAAACAGGCGCATCAATGCATATTGCTGCTTCAAAAGTTCCAGGCTTTAAAGCTGGCAAAGGATTAAAAGATAAAGTTAAGAAGTCTTAATTAACTTTAGATTTAATAGTCTTTAAAAAAAGGGTGCATAAGCACCCTTTTTTTATGTATCATTGTTAGCTTTTAAAAGGGTAGTTTGGTTATGTTAGAGTCAGTTAGAAAATTCTTGTCAGGAAAAACAGTCATAGTGGTTGCGATACTTCTTGCGATCCCCTTTATATTTCTTGGCTCCACATCTCTTGGCACGACTTTCAGTAGTTACGGCACAGTGAACGGAGAGACTGTGACACAACTAGATATTAACTTAGCAACCAGCCAAGTTTCACAGAGATTGCAGTCAATCTATGGCGAAGAGTTTTCCTTGGAAGACCTAGACGAAGAGGTTTCCGTTAACCTCATCAAAAATGAAGTGATCAACCAAAAGACTTTATTGTCTCAAGCAAAAAAAATGGGGTTAAGCACCTCTGAGAAAACAGCGAAACAAGAAATCATCAACCTATCAATGTTCCAGGGCGATCAGGGATTTGATCAAGCCTTGTTTGAATCAACCATCAGAGCCAATGGATTTTCACCAGAAGAATATATCCGTCTTGTTCAAGAAAGCATGTCACTCGATAGACTTGTCTCAGCGATGGGTGTCGCAGCCTTTCCAATCGAGCAAGATATGTTATCGATGGCCGCAATGCTTGAAACTTCTCGAGACATTAATTTTATTAAGATCGATAAAGGGGCTCTGGCTGACAGCCAAAAAGCTTCGCTAACAGAAGGTCAGGCATTCTATGACGCCAATCCGTTTCTATTCCTTTCTCAAGAGAAAAGAGATTTCTCATACATTGTCCTAACATTAGATGCATACAAGCAGCAAGTGAATGTTCCGACAGGCTACATAGAACAAGCCTATGCTGATTATCTAGATGACTTGACTGGGCAACTACAAAATCGCATCTCTCATATAATGATTGAGAAATCTAATTATGATAATACGACTGAGGCGAAAAATAGAATCGAGCAGATACGGGCTGATATTCAAACAGGGGCAGTAACTTTTGAGGATGCTGTGATTGCTTCAAGTGATGATTTGGCTTCCAAAGACTCATTGGGCGACCTCGGCCTTTCTGCTGGCGACGCATTTCCTGAGGAGTTTGAGATAGCAATTGGTCGCATGTCATTAAACGACCTGAGTGATGTGATTGAGCTTGAGGATTCATTCCATGTTTTAAAGCTGACTGAAACACTCAAACCCGAGATTAAAAACTTGGAAGATATGTCAAAACAGCTTCGTGAAGATCTGGTCGAGGCTGAAGCCTTGGCATTGATGCAAGAGGACTTCTTGGAGTTAGAATCATTGGTGCTTGC
>DEOR01000040.1:38282-39595 GCA_002358345.1 Proteobacteria bacterium UBA3413
GGATTGCAAGATAGTGAAAGCATCGCTTTAGACAATTTTAATAACTACTCATCCACAGATTTATTTAATCCAAAGGTTCTTCCCAACAAGATAGAAATCTTTGAAGGCGACGATAGCTATGCCTTTGTGATGCTGACTCAAAAGCTCGAACCAGCAGTCCAGCCTTTTGTTGACGTGGCAGAGATGGCCATCCAAGAGGTCAGAGCCCAAAAAGCCAATGAGATCATTGCTAGTGTTGCAAGCGATGCAGAAGCCATGCTTGCTGGCGCCATAGCATTGCCTGAGCTCACAGGTGTGAGCAAAGAAACATTCAAAAATGTTAAACGATTCTCTTCGCTGCTTCCATCCGAGGTGATTAGCAAGACGTTTGAATCCTCTGTGGGCTCGCTGGTAAGCAGCAGTGCTTTCAATGGCGATACTTACTGGGCGCAATCTTCAAATGAAGTGGTTCCTAGTGCAGAGGACTTAGGGGACTCTGTCGAACAATACCAAGGCTTTTATAGTGAAGTTCTAGGTCAGCAATTCTCAGGTTTTATTGACCAGGCATTCAAGAAGAATCAAAAGGTTCGTTTGAAGAACTTTACTTCAAACTAATCGGCGTATTCTTCGCTAGACATTGCAGCCGTATTAAAACCGCCATCCACGTAGGTAATTTCACCGGTGACGCCGCTTGCTAGATCTGAGCACAAGAACGCTGCAACATTGCCAACTTCAAGGGTCGTTACAACGCGACGAAGAGGGGCTCTATTTGCATAGTTGGTTAACATTTTTCTAAAGTTTTTTACCCCTGAGGCTGCAAGGGTTTTAATGGGTCCTGCCGAAATAGCATTCACCCTAATGCCATCTGGCCCCAGAGCTGCAGCAAGAAATCTTGTATTGGCTTCAAGACTGGCTTTTGCCAGACCCATGACATTATAGTTGGGAAGAGATTGCATAGACCCTAAGTAGGTCAGGGTTAATAAAGCCGAATTAGGATTAAGCATGGGCTTGGCCCCTTTGGCCATAGCGGTAAAACTGTAGGAGCTAATATCATGAGCTATCCTAAACCCCTCGCGTGTCGAGGCATCAACAAAATTTCCCTCTAATTCATTGGCTGGAGCGAAACCAATTGAATGAACAAAACCATCAAAAGTCTTCCAGTGATTTGATAGGTCTTTGTACATAGCATCAATGCTCTCATCCGATGCAACATCGCACTCAAACAGCAAGGTAGACCCTAGTTCATTGGCTATTTTTTCTACGTTACCTTTTAGCCTTTCGCTTTGGTAGGTAAACGCAAGCTCAGCACCTTGCGCGCTCATGGCTTTGGCTAT
>DEOR01000034.1:0-38986 GCA_002358345.1 Proteobacteria bacterium UBA3413
TATCAGCAGGCTATTACGATGCATATTATAAAAAAGCTCAGCAAGTACGAAGACTCATCAAGAATGATTTTGAGAATGCTTTTAACTCAGTTGACCTGATTATGACTCCCACCTCCCCTAGCACTGCGTTTGGCTTTGGAAGTAAGGGCAGCCAAAACCCAGTTGAGCTTTACCTAGAGGATCTCTTTACAATTTCCGCTAACCTCGCCGGTCTTCCAGCTATCTCAATACCCCATGGCGCAGTCAATTCTTTGCCCGTTGGGCTGCAATTAATTGGTAATTTTCTTCGGGAAGATCAGATCCTCAATGCTGCCCACCTGTTTCAAAAAAATTCTGAGTTTCACTTAATGAAACCCACTATGGAGGATTTTGAATGACCTGGGAAACTGTTATAGGATTGGAAGCGCATGTTCAACTTTCAACAAAAACTAAGCTGTTTTCAAGAGCCTCAACTACCTTTGGCCAAAGTCCCAATACAAATGTCAATTTAATTGATTGTGGCTTGCCTGGGGTCTTACCCTCAGTAAATAAAGAAGCGTTTTACAAAGCTATTAGATTTGGCATGGCGGTAGGATCTCAAATAAATCAAACCTCCATATTTGATCGTAAGAATTATTTTTATCCAGATTTGCCAAAAGGCTATCAGATCACGCAAATGGACTTGCCCATTCTGCTAGGCGGCACAATTGATATTGAAACCGATGAAGGAAATAAAAAAACTATCAATATTACCCGAGCACACTTAGAAGAAGACGCTGGTAAATCGATTCACGATGAGTTCGATGGTTGCTCAGCAATTGATTTAAATAGAGCTGGCACTCCTCTTCTTGAAATTGTCTCTGAGCCTGAAATCTCTAATGCAAAAGAAGCAGTAGCTTATATGAAAGCCTTACATCGATTGGTAACATTTTTAGATGTATCAGATGGCAATATGTCACAAGGATCTCTTCGATGTGATGCCAACGTATCCATTAGAAAAGTAGGAGATCTCAAGCTGGGCACTAGAACAGAGATTAAAAATATCAATTCTTTTAGATTTATAGAAAAAGCAATTAACTTTGAAATCAAACGTCAGATAAAGCAACTGGAAAAAGGTGAAACTGTAACTCAGGAAACTCGCTTATATGACAGCATAAAAGATGAAACTCGACCAATGCGCTCCAAAGAATTTGCGAATGATTATCGATACTTCCCGGAACCAGATCTGCTCCCGGTCGTTATCTCTGATAAGGAGATGCAGGATATCAGGGATAATTTTCCTGAGCTGCCTAAAGACAAAGAGCTTCGGTTTGAGAGTGAATTTGGATTGACGGGCTATGATTCCAAAATCCTAGCATCCTCTAAATCCATGGCTGATTTTTTTGAATCCTCAGCCAAGGAAGCAAAGAATTACCCGTTGCTAGCAAACTGGCTCATAGGAGAAATTAGTGCATTTTTAAACAAGGATCTCATTGGAATTGATGAATCTAAACTGACCCCTGCAAACCTAGCAATGCTAATAAATCGTATCGATGACCAAACAATTTCCGGAAAAATTGCAAAGTCTATTTTCGAAGAAATGTATTTAAATGGAAAGACTCCTGATGAAATTATAGACTCTCAGGGCCTGCAGCAAATTTCAGATGATGATGAGATTGAAAAAATTATTAATGCTGTTATTGAAAATAATCCTGCTCAAGTGGAAGGCTACAAGAATGGCAAAGACAAATTGTTTGGTTTTTTTGTCGGCCAAGTAATGAAAGAAACACAAGGCAAGGCTAACCCTCAAGTCGTCAACGAGCTACTAAAAAAGAAACTTTCTTAAAGCACCCACATAGAAAGAGTTTCAGCAATAAATGCTGGCTTCTCCAAGCCCTCAATCTCCATGGTGACTGCAGATTTTACTAAAAATTGTCCTGGGTTTTTTTCAGTGATGTCCATCACAACGGAATTCATTCTAATGCGAGAATTCACTGGAACTGGGCTCAAAAATCTAACTTTATCCAGGCCATAGTTTAATCCCATTTTTGCACCCTCCACAACCAGCGCAATGTCTTGCCCAATACCCGCTGTTAAAGCGAGAGATAAGAATCCATGCGCTATAGTTGAACCAAATATTGGAGTAGCTTTTTCAGGATCAACATGAATGAACTGGTGATCTTCTGTGGCTTCTGCAAATTTATTTATTCTGTCTTGATCGACGGTAAACCACTCTGTAGTACCTAAATCTTTACCAATGTATTCTGCAATATTTTCAGGTTTCACTATTGTCAATGCCATCTTATTTCCCCATTAAATGATCTTTATATTTTTCTCTAAGCTCTACTTTGAGTAGCTTGCCAGTTGCGCCATGCGGCAGCTCATCAACAAAAATAATATCATCAGGCAACCACCATTTCACTACTTTTTCTATTAGAAAATCATTCACTTCCTGCGGATCAATTGGATTACCATCTTTTGTTATTAAAAATAACAAGGGCCTTTCATCCCATTTTGGATGCGGCACGCCTACAACGCATGCCTCCAGAACATTTTCATGACTCAATATCGCATTTTCTAGGTCTATGGAACTAATCCACTCTCCACCAGTTTTGATCACATCTTTTGCTCTATCAACTATTTGCATGCAGCCATCTGGATGAATGGTTGCAACGTCGCCAGTGTCAAACCAACCTCCATTATCAACGGCTGATTCTTCAGATTTAAAATATGTATGCATGATCCATGGGCCTTTGACTTTAAGCGCACCGCTAGTTTCGCCATCACGAGGAAGCTCTTCACCTTGATCATTTACGGTTTTAATCTCTACGCCAAATAATGGGTATCCTTGTTTGGTTTGTAATTGATACCTTTCTTCGGTTGGCAGACTCATAGTTTTTTTGGTCGGCGCGTTAATAGTGCCTAACGGGCTCATTTCGGTCATACCCCAGCCATGAGTTAGAAATGCTCCATGCTGCTTATCAAATGCCTTGATCATCGCATATGGTGCAGCTGAGCCACCTACAAGGACCTGATTCACAGAGTCTAGTCTTTTGCCTTTCTCTTCTAGATATTTTAGCAAGCCAAGCCATACTGTTGGAACACCTAGCAAGGAATCAACAGATTCTTGTTCGATAAGCTCAAAAAGTGATTCGCCATCAAGGGCTTGCCCAGGAAGAATCAAAGAAAATCCATTGATAAGCGCTGCATAAGGAACTCCCCATGCATTGACATGAAACATTGGAACCACTGGCAAGACTGAACTAGAAGAATCAAATCCCAAGGATCCTGCAATGGTAATAGCATGCAAAATTGTGGATTTATGCGAATACAGCACTCCTTTTGGGTTGCCTGTAGTGCCCGAGGTGTAACACAAAGATGCAGCAGTATTTTCATCTAATGCTGGCCAGGTAAATTTATTTGATTCATCTTGGATTAACTCATCAAATGCAAGGGTATTTTTCAAAGTATTTGCTGGCATTGACTCTTGGTTGCAAGCAATAATCATCACCTCTACATATTGAAGCTGGTCTTGAATAGACTCAATCAAAGGAATAAATGTGGGGTCCAAAATTAATACTTTATCCTCAGCATGATTCAATATATAAATTAATTGCTCGGCTGAGTACCTTGGATTCATTGTGTGAAGCACAGCTCCCATGCCAGATACCGCAAAGTAAGTCTCAAAATGCCTACTGTTGTTCCAAGCAATTGTCCCTACCCTGTCATGCAACTTAACACCAAGTTTTGTAAGAGCATTAGCTAGCTTTTTTGATCTCTGAATAGAAGCACCGTAAGTGGTAGAAGTAATAGACCCATCTACCTCTCTTGAAATTAACTTGCCATCAAAGTTATATTTCTCTGCATGAGAGATTGCCTGTGGAATTGTTAGATTCCAGTTCATCATGTTGCCTTTCATTGAATAATTCCCCCTATTCTAAATTCAATTTATTTCAATCCTCTGCCAAGAAAGAGACCGAAGCCCTTCTATATTCAAATGAAATCTTATCATATGAAGTCGAGGGAAGCTGAAATTGTGCACTGCAAGAGCATAGGATAGATCGCTCAAAAGATTTGTTTATTTTTCTCCAAGAACAAACCTATTCAAGCCCTGAAGATCTTGATCTGCTGTTATATTTCTAAAACCTTCCTCGCGAAGAACGGCCATGACCTGATCTTTTTGTTTGTGCCCATGCTCAAAAATTATTCTCCCCCCTACTTTTAGTGCAAGCATTGCTTGTTTCGCAATCTCCTTGAAGCTATCTATTCCATTAGGGGTAACTAGAGCTGATATGGGTTCATGTATGAGGCCTTTAAGATGATCATCATCTGGGTGAATGTATGGTGGATTTGAAACAATTAACTCAATTGAATCTGGCTTAGCGAATGATAACCAATTTGAATGAATAAGCTGTAAATTGAAAACTTTAAATTTCTTGAGATTTATTTGAGCTACTTCTAATGCTTCTGAAGATATGTCTGAAGCAATGAGTTTCCATGAAGGTCTACTAAGCGCCAATGAAATTGAAATGCACCCTGACCCCACGCCCACCTCTAGAACAATTGCACCAGCGCTTCTCAAAGGCAATTTCAAAACTGCCTCAACCATGAGCTCTGTTTCAGGTCTTGGGATAAGTACTCTCGAGTCAACAAAGAAAGTATGGTTAAAAAATGAAGATTCTTTTAAAATATAATCTAAAGGTATTCCTTGTAGATAACCCTCAAAGAAGTCTTCTATTTTTTGTTGCTCTTTGGCAGATAGAAGCAGGTCATCTTCCAAGGCAATAATAGTTGCTGATATATCGAGGGAGCTTAGAAAAAATTTAAAATCCCTCAGCAGGACTGAACTATGAGAGCTAAGCTTGCGAGCTTTAGTAAAATAGAATTTAAGACTGCCGCTCAATTAAATACTGCTTTCTAGGTTAGATAAGAGCTCCAGTTGATTTTCTGTAATTAATGCCTGGCAAATAGAAATCATATCTCCATCCATTACTTGGGCTAAATTATGTTGGGTTAGCTTGATTCTATGATCAGTGATGCGGCCTTGGGGAAAGTTGTAGGTCCTTATCTTTTCACTTCTATCTCCAGTGCCAACCAATATTTTTCTCTCGCTTGCAATGGAACTCTGCCGCTCATCTATCTCATTTTGTTTTATTTTTGCAACTAACAGGGCCATGGCTTTGGCCTTGTTTTTATGTTGCGATGGCAAGTCTTGGCACTCAACAACAACACCAGTTGGTATGTGAGTTAGGCGAACAGCAGAATCTGTTTTATTAACATGTTGCCCTCCTGGTCCAGAGGCTCTGTAAGTATCAACTCGCAAATCACCCTTTTCAATTTCTACATCTTGTACCTCATTAACCTCGGGAAGGATGGCAACTGTTACAGTTGAGGTATGAATTCTACCCTGAGATTCAGTTTCAGGAATCCTTTGCACTCGGTGGACACCAGATTCAAATTTTAAAAACTTAAAAACACCTTGGCCATTAATCTTCACAACGGCCTCTTTTATACCGCTAGGTTCAGAGTATTTAGTATTGATCACCTCTAGCTTCCACCCTTGTCGCTCAGACAGTCTTGAATACATCCTAAACAAGTCAGCAGCAAAGATTGCGGCTTCGTCTCCACCTGCGCCTGCTCTGATTTCTAGATAGGCTGCTCCTTCATCAGCCTCGTCTTTAGGAAGCAGCATCAATTTTAAATCTATTGTTAATTGTGCTATTTTTTCTTCGCTAAGAGAAATATCGCTTTTGGCAAGCTCTATGAGCTCCGAATCACCTGATTTTAAGAGCTCCTTTGCTCCTGAAAGCTCTCCTTCAAGACCTTGCAGCAACTTAAATTGATTTACGATAGGTGTAATTTCTGCATACTCCTTATTCAGTTGAGTAAATTTAGCCATATCATCTGTGGCGCCTTCTTGTGAAAGTGCATCATTGATCTCTCCAGAGCGGGTTAAGAGGCTTTCTAATTTTAAAACAATAGAGCTATTTAGCACTTCTAATCTCCTTGATCATTGATAATATTGCATGCGGGGTTTGCGTTGACAAGCATTGTAGCTGATCATCAGAAAGTTGATGTATCTGCTGAACTTCCTGCAAAGGATCCTGTGATTGGGAAATGCGCTCAATACTTTCATCACTCAAACTCTTTGCAATCGAAGTAAGCGCAAGATATGCCTTGCTTCTAATATTTTTTATACTTATTTTACTTGCAACTAGGGCTGCTTTTTTTACAATCAAAGTATGCGCTTTTTTCGCTTCGCTGGTTCTTTCCCCTAAATTTTCTTGTGTAACTTTCTCCATATCCTCGATGCTAAATAAGTATGCATTTTCTATATCTCTAACCTGATCCTCGATATTTCTTGGAACGCCTAAGTCTATTAAAAGCATGGGTTTATTCTTTCGTTGACGAAAAGCATTCTCTATTAAGCCTTTGCCAATAATTGGTAACGGGGTGCTAATAGAGGCAACTAATATGTCAGTTGTAATGATTGCTGTTGCCAGTTGACTAAGATTTGAAGTATGGAGCTGAAGGGATTCTGAGATATTCAAGGTTTTATTGGTTCGATTGATTGCATGAATTTTTTGAATGCCATTGCTATAAAAATGTTCCAAGACGCCGATAGCCATTTGACCTGCTCCCACGACGGTTACTTGTTGCTGCTGTGGCTCCTCAAAAATTTCCTTAACAATCTTTAGTGCCAATCCAGATACTGATAAGGGATTCACTCCAATGCTAGTTTCTGCCCTAGCTGCCTTGGCAATCGAGATAGCCTCGTCAATGATTTGCTGAAAGGTACCATGCACTACCTGGAGATCTACAAAGGATTGAACAGCTTTTTTGAATTGACCAAAGATTTCTTGCTCGCCCAGAACTTGTGAGTCAAGGCCGCTTGCAACGCAACACATATGCTCTAAAGCTTTGATCCCATCTAATTTATAAGAGTCCTGGATTATTGATTGGCTGCAACCAAGAAATTCTGCAGTTTTCTTCATTACCGTTTCAGACATTAGCTCTTGAGCATAAAAATAGATCTCTGTTCTGTTGCATGTAGATAATGCAAAGAACGATTCTATCTGGCCATTGAAAGTAGTCGATATAAAGTTTTTAAACTCTTCTTCATTTGACTCATTTATAATAAAAAGCTCTCTTTCAGAAAGCTTTGTAGTTTTATGATTTATGCCAAATAGCTGTAATTCCATAACAAAAAATCTTTGTATTGCCCTATTAGTTTGCTCGTGCGCTTCAACTCCACAATATCAACCTGAGAGCAGTTTGATTGGCAAGCTGTTCGCTAAAAATGGAGAGGAGACTATCGCTCTTAACCTCTCGCTCCATAGCAACTTGGATAATGACATTATACAGATTAAAAAACCGTTTTATGGCAATGTCTTTAGGGCCAAAATAGACCGAAAAAATAATAAAATTATAGAAATGCAAACAAATTATGGCACCAAGGAGTTTGATAGGGAGATTCAAGGAGCGGTGATGTTAGAAATAATAAAAATCTTTTATCAATGCTTAAATCTCTCTAATCAGCAACAAAATTGGAATAATGCTTCGTTAAAAGCTTCATGCTTAGCTTCTCCAGATAAAATTTCAATTACTCTCACTTCAAATACCTGGCAAGTCTCTGGATTTCTGAAGAGATGAATCAAATCATCAATATGTTATGTCCAGCTAAATTAAATCTGATGCTTGAGGTGTTAGGAAAAAGAGCCGATGGTATGCATGAAATTAAAAGTCACTTTCAGCTCATAAATTTGTTTGATGAGCTAACCATCAAAAAAGCTAATAAGCCACAAAGCACCATCACCACTAATTCCTCTCTTGATATTGAAAATGAAAATAATATTGTTTACCAAGCAATGCTGTCTCTCAGTAAATATACTAAGCAGGATATACATTGCGAAATACATATAATTAAAAATATTCCAATTGGTGGAGGCCTGGGGGGCGGAAGCTCGAATGCAGCAGCAGCGTTAATTGGGATCAATAAGCTCTTCAATCTCAGCCTCTCAATTTCCGAGTTGATGGTTATAGGGAAGGAGCTAGGAGCAGATGTTCCTTTCTTCATATTCGGAAAAAATGCTATTGCAACCGGCATTGGTGAGGTGCTAGAAGAAGTGCACTGCATGAATTCAAAATTTCTAATTATCTCTCCCAACATTCACACTTCAACCAAAGAAATGTTTGCTGAGTGGGATGAGCTTGATGTTTTAAACTCTCCTCAGAATCTTCAAGGATATAACAACTCTTTCTTGCCTCTTTTCCTATCTAAAAATACAGATCTACATAAAATCTATAAAGAGTTAAGTCTCGCAAGTGATATAAAACTCTCAGGAACTGGCTCAACGATGTTTTGCATCTATAAAGAAGATGTTGAGATTGAAAAAACTTTAAAAAAAATTCCAACTAAATGGAGACACTTTTTTTGTGAACCATTACAATGTTCACCACTATTAGAATACATAACATAATGGGGTGTAGCCAAGCGGTAAGGCAACGGGTTTTGATCCCGTCATGCGTTGGTTCGAATCCAGCCACCCCAGCCATATTTAAAAATTATGATTAATAAACCAACACTAGGAATATTTGCTGGCTCAGCCTCAAAGAGGCTTGCGTCTGAAATAGTCAGTATCCTTGGATTAAAGCTTGGCCAAATCGAATTAAGCAAATTTTCAGACGGTGAGATCAAAGTAGAAATTCTTGAAAATGTTAGAGGGCACGAAGCCTATATCATTCAATCTACATGCGCGCCCTCAAATACTAACTTAATGGAGCTAATGCTCATCACAGATGCGCTTAAAAGGTCTTCTGCATCTAAAATTACTGCAATCCTTCCTTACTATGGATATGCCCGCCAAGATAGAAGAGTGAGATCTGCGCGAGTACCAATTAGCGCAAAAGTGATTGCTGATATGATGAATACAGTAGGTATTGATAGGGTCTTAACGGTTGATCTGCACTCAGAATCAATTCAAGGGTTTTTTGATATGCCAGCTGATAATGTTTATGCAACGAAGATTATGCATGACGATATTAAATCTCGCTCTTCATCTGATGAGAAAATTCTAGTTGTATCTCCTGATGTTGGTGGTGTAGTAAGAGCCAGAGCCCTGGCAAAATTTTTAGATGAGTCTGATCTTGCAATTATTGATAAAAGAAGGGCTACAACCAATGAATCAGAAGTGATGAACATTATTGGAGATGTGGCAGGAAGATGCTGCATAGTTCCAGATGACATTATTGATACTGCAGGAACACTTTGCAATGCTGCGCAAGCCTTAAAAGATGCTGGGGCAGCTAAAGTGAAGGCTTATATCACCCACCCCGTTCTTTCTGGGTCAGCAATTGAAAGAATTACAAATTCCTCCATTGATGAATTAGTTGTAACCAATTCCATTCCACTGTCCACAGAAGCAGAAAAATGCAGTAAAATACGCGTCATTTCTCTTGCGCCAACAATTGCTGAATGCATTAGAAGATTAAACAATGAAGAGTCGCTGAGCGCTCTGTTCTTGTAAAAAGTTTAAAGGTACAACTTATGTCAAATGAAATTATATTAAACGCAGATCTAAGAATTAGAACTGGAACTAACAAAACTCGTGAAATTAGGCGAGAAGACTCTATGGTGCCAGCTATTATTTATGGTAATGAGCAAGAATCTAAGAATATCAAAGTGAAGTTAAATGAGTTAACGAAGGCCTCAAAGAATGAACTTTTCTATACTCAGGTCTTACTGATTAAACTTGAAGGTCAAGAAGAAAAAGTTGTATTAAAAGAACTTCAAAGGGAACCAGTGAAAGGAAAGTTCTTGCATGCTGACTTTCAGAGAGTATCTGGAAAGACTAAGTTAAAAGTTGTAGTGCCATTTAGATTTATTGGTGAAGACAATTGTGAGGGCGTTAAAACTGACGGTGGTGTTATCGCAAAAGCTATGTCAGAAATTGAAATAGCCTGTTTAGCAGGAAATATTCCAGAAGCTATAGAGATAGATATTACCAATCTAATGTTACATGAAGCTATTCGCTTAACTGAATTAAAGCTACCCGAAGGAGCTGAAATACCAGGTCTAGATGCAGCACACGATCAAATGGTTGTGTCCGTGAATGCCCCAAGAGTCGAAGCTGAAATTGCACCTGAAGGCGAGGCAACAGAGGAAGCATCAGATGCTAAAGATGATGAGGGCTCTGCAGATAACCCAGAAGAAAGTAGTTAAGTTGCAACTAAACTATGCCTAATATAAGTATTCTTGGCCTAGGAAATCCTGGTCAGAAATATGATGATACTCGGCACAATATTGGAAAAGACTGGGTCATCAACTATTGTCTGCAAAACAACATTGATCTCAAGATAAAAAGTAAGTTAGATTCCTCTGTTGCTGTTTCAGCAGATGAGAAAATTCTTTGGGGCTATCCAAATTTATATGTCAATGAGTCTGGTCAGTCTATTTATAAGATAATCAAAAATACAAACCTACAGCTTATAGATACGGTAATCTTGCATGATGACTTAGATCTGCCTATGGGCACAATAAAACTTAAAGTTGAAGGGGGTCACGGCGGCCACAATGGGCTTAAAAGTATTATCAGCTTAGTGGGCAATAGTTTTCTTCGAATCAGGATAGGCATAGGTCATCCAGGACAAAAAGAAGATGTGACTAATTGGGTGTTAGGTAAATTCAAGCCTCATGAAAAAAAACTATTAGATGATAGTTATCTAGAATTTTTAAATATTATTGAGTTACTTGCAGACAAGCAAATTGCAAAAGTTCAGCTCCAACTTCACACAGGATAAATATGGGTTTTAAATGCGGAATTCTTGGATTGCCTAATGTAGGTAAATCTACGCTTTTTAATGCTATAACAAAATCAGCAATACCTGCTGAAAACTTTCCATTTTGTACTATAGAACCTAATGTGGGTATCGTAAATGTCCCTGATACAAGATTGATTGCAATTAATAAGATAGCAAATTCAGAAAAAGTTATACCAACTACTATGAGTTTTGTAGATATTGCAGGATTGGTCAAAGGGGCCTCGAAAGGTGAAGGCCTAGGCAACGCATTTTTATCAAATATTCGAGAGATGAATGCCCTGCTTCATGTTGTGAGATGCTTTGAAGATGATAATGTCGTCCATGTAGAAGGTGCAGTTGATCCATTGAGTGATCTAGAGACAATTAATTTAGAATTGATCTTTGCCGATATTGAAGTCCTCGATAAACGATTGCTAAAATTAGAAAAATTAATTAGGTCTGGTGATGCCCAAGCTAAATTAGATCAAATGGTAATTAATTCCCTAAAAGATTTAATGAGTAATGGAGCTCTACCAAAGTTAGATACATTTAATAATGAAGAACTTGCTTTTATTAATAGCTTAAATTTGCTTTCGACTAAGCCCATGCTATTAATTGCAAACTTATCAGACGATGAATCAAAAAATAAAATTAAAGACATTCAAGAATACGCTACTGTAAACTCAATAGGGATTATTCCTGCGGTGGTAAAAATAGAGCATGAGCTTGCTAACCTTGACGAGGAAGAGCAACACGAATATCTAGAGCTACTTGGTATGGATGAACCAGTCCTTAATAAAATTATTTTAGCCGGTTATAAGCTATTAAATCTAGAGACTTATTTTACCTCTGGGCCGAAAGAATCTAGAGCTTGGACCATTCATGAAAATGCGTTAGCCCCTCAAGCAGCTGGAGTCATTCATAGTGATTTTGAAAGAGGTTTTATAAAAGCGGAGGTTATATCCTATTCTGATTTTATTTCTTGTGGGGGAGAAGCTGGAGCTAAAAAAGAAGGAAAATTAAGACTTGAGGGTAAAGACTATATAGTCCGAGATGGAGATATTATTCATTTTAAATTTAATGTTTGACTTATAATTGGACTTCTTTATCATTTCCAAGTTTGGCTATGTAGCTCAGATGGTTAGAGCACAGCACTCATAACGCTGGGGTCGGTGGTTCAATTCCACCCATAGCCACCATCATTGATTGAGATTAAAGAAATTATAGGTTGAGAGCCATCCAGAATTTCCTAAAAAAGTTTTTACTTCTTTAGGTATGCAAGAATAATAACTACTGAGATAAGGGCAAGTAAGCCATCTTCTCCAAGCATTTTGATTATTGCAGCAACGTTGGTATAAACGTCTCCAACAAAAGGAGTTGTGGGGCCAAAGATTATACCTAGAAGCAGTGAAACAGAGACTAATGGTATTAGCACACCATTTACTTTCCAGATAAATGTTTGAATTCCTTTGAGGGTTAAATTAAAGTCCATATTTTATTTATAAAAAAAATTAAGAAGGGCTTACGCCCTTCTTAATTTATTACTTAAGTTTACTTAAGAAGACTCACTAAAACTGCTAAAACAAGCAGTCCAACAACTCCACCATTAGCTAGTGTTTCCACTAAAGCAGTAATGTTGCCAATCACATCTAGTCCAAGCATATCACCGAAAGCTAAGCTTCCAACAATTCCAAGTCCTAGGATTCCCGTAATGACGCTAGTTAGATTTGCAACTAGTTCATTTATCATTCTCCATGCATTATCCATAATTTCCCCCTATGGTTTATATGATGTTAACCCTCATATCAAATCACAAATGAGATGTTGTATGCAAGTACTAGGTAATGAAAAATTTTATATTTCTTGACATTATATAAAATTATGATAAGCCATAAAATGACTTATCATTTTGAATGATTATTCTTCGATTGCTTTTTTAGAAAGCTTCATCTTCCCGCGATCAAAACCTATCAGTTTAACCTTGATGATGTCACCTTCCGTGAGAACATCTGAAACATTCTCAACCCTTTCAGCGGAGATCTCTGAGACATGAAGTAAACCATCTTTGCCAGGAAGAATGTTTACAAAAGCGCCAAAGTCTACGATTTTAACTACCTTGCCTTCATATATCTTATTTAACTCTGGATCTTCAATAATGCCTTCTATGATCTCTAAAGCAGCAAGCATGATTGATTGTGTTTCACCAAAGATGGTGACGACACCATCATCGTTAACATCGATAGATGCGCCAGTATCAGCTTGCATGGCTTTAATAACAGCCCCGCCTTTACCTATGATCTCTTTAATCTTATCTTGATGAACTGTAATTTTTTTCATCGCAGGGGTGTTATCAGATAATTCTTTAGGTCCGGATATTACAGCATTCATTTTTTCTAAAATATGCAATCTTGCAGTTTTAGCCTTTTCTAATGCAGACTCCATAATGTCAGCAGTAATGCCCTGAACCTTAATGTCCATTTGCAAGGCGGTCACGCCATCTTTTGTTCCTGCAACTTTAAAGTCCATGTCTCCGAGATGATCTTCATCACCAAGAATATCAGTTAGCACTGCAAAGTTATCGGCTTCCTTGATCAAGCCCATTGCAATTCCAGCAACTGGATTTGTGATTGGGACGCCAGCATCCATGAGTGATAGCGAGGTACCACATACAGAAGCCATGGAGCTAGAACCATTAGACTCAGTAATTTCAGATACGACTCTCAAGGTATAACCAAACTCTTCTGGGTTAGGCAAAACAGCCTTGATAGCTCTTTTGGCTAAGTTGCCATGGCCAATTTCACGTCTTTTTGGTCCAAGAGGCATGCCAATTTCGCCAACACTGTATGCAGGAAAATTATAATGAAGCATAAATTGATTGTGTTGCTCTCCGTTTAGGCTCTCAATTCTTTGAGCATCTCTGGTGGATCCAAGGGTTGCTACTACCAACGCTTGCGTTTCACCTCGAGTAAACAAGGAAGAACCATGTGCGCTTGGAAGGACACCTGTTTCTACAAAAATTGGTCTCACCGTATCACGATCCCTGCCATCAATTCGAGGCTCATTGGAA
Source organism: Proteobacteria bacterium UBA3413 (assembly GCA_002358345.1). Taxonomy (GTDB): domain Bacteria; phylum Pseudomonadota; class Gammaproteobacteria; order Magnimaribacterales; family D2472; genus D2472. The sequence continues at coordinate 13,826 of DEOR01000034.1, forward strand.
AGAATACTTTTTCTGACTACGTCTTTTTCAACTGCTTTAAAGGCATTCATAAGCTTGCCTTTTTCCAAATCATCAAGATCGGCAGCATACTTTTCTATAATCTGATCTTTAATCGCATGAATTGCGTCTCCACGCTCAGCTTTATCTGCTATTTTAAAAGCAGCAGCAATGTCACCTGTAAAAGATTCTGCAATCTTTGTTGTAAAATCAGTAGTCACAGTGTCTTCTGAGAACTCCCAAGGAGTCGGATTAACTTTAGCTCTTAAGTCTGAGCAGGCTTTGATTACTTTTTGCATTTCTTGATGCCCAAAAAGTACTGAGCCCAACATAATGTCTTCGCTAAGCTCACTGGCTTCTGATTCGACCATAAGGACGGCATCGGCTGTTCCTGCTACCACCATATCCAACATAGAGTTCTCTAGCTCTGCTGGAGATGGGTTTAATACAAAGTTGCTATCAATAAATCCAACTCTTGCTGCTCCAAGAGGACCCTGAAAAGGGACGCCTGAGATAGAAAGAGCGGCAGAGGCTCCAATTAATGAGGCGATATCTGGGTTGATGTTTTTATCAGCCGATAGAACTGTACAAAATATTTGCACTTCATTTTTAAAATCTTCAGGAAACAAAGGTCTAATTGGCCTATCTATAAGCCTTGAAGTTAGTGTTTCTTCTTCAGTTGGGCGAGCTTCTCTCTTAAAATATCCTCCAGGAATTTTACCTGCTGCATAAAATTTTTCTTGGTAAAAAACTGCTAGAGGGAAAAAATCTTTTCTAGGATCTGCTTCTTTTCTGGCAACCATTGTTGTTAACACAACTAGGTTATCAATAGTCACGATAATACTGGATGTTGCCTGTCTAGCAATTTTACCGGTTTCTATTTTTACAGTCTTATTTCCGTATTCAAACTCTACGGACTGAGTATTTAATTTATTGTCTTCCACGATTTTCCTTTATTTATCCTCTTAACTTAAGAGATTTTATTATTGCTTGATAGCTTTCTAGATTTTTTCTTTTCAGATAAGCCAATAGCTTTCTTCTTAAATTAACCATTCTGATTAGACCTGTTCTCGAGTGATGATCTTTTTTATGAATTTTAAAATGGGATTGGAGTTTATTGATATTCTCTGACAAAAGGGCAATCTGCACTTCTGGTGAGCCAGTGTCAGCGTCGCTGTTCTGGAATTCTTTAACAATTTTATTCTTTTCTTCTTTTAATAAAGCCATGTTTTTCTCCTTGGATATGCTCTAAAAAATACTCAAACCTTGCATATCTAAAGTTTGAGATGCTGTAGCTTATTACTAATTAGGCTTTTAAACAAGGTATTCATGCTTAAAGCCATTTGCAGTCATCTTACCTAGAGCAATAAATTCACCCAAAGGGTTATAAGTTCTAACCAAACCTTCTTGGGGAGCTGAAATATTCACAGCAGAGCCATTAATAAAATTTTTTAATTGATCTTCTGGAATTTGAATAGAGTCCAGGTGATTAAATGCGTCTTCAAGCGGGATGATATCTCGATTGCTAATTTCATCGACAGTCTTAGCATCAGCCAAAGAGAAATCTTTCTGGGTTAGTCTAACCAAGCCTGATAAATGGCCGCCGCAACCAAGTTGAGATCCTAAATCTCGGGCAATAGATCGAATGTAGGTGCCCTTAGAGCAGCTAACCTCAAATGAAACTTTTGGCAGATTAATCACAATATTATCAATGCTTTTAATAATGATGGGTCGAGGTGCTTTTTCTACTGCAACCCCTTCACGCGCATATTTATACATAGGCTTCCCTTTCACCTTTAATGCTGAGTAAATCGGTGGCTGTTGCAAGCTACTTCCTAAAAAAGATAAAAGCTCTTTCTGAATCTCATCATGAGAACTGGTGACTAATTTAGTGAGGAGCATCTCCCCTTCAGCATCATCGGTATCAGTTTGTTCGCCCAATGTGATCTCTGCTGCATAAGATTTATTGCTTTCTAGTAACAAAGAAGAGAATTTAGTCGCCCGATTAATAGCCAATATTAGCAACCCAGTGGCCATTGGGTCCAAGGTTCCAAGATGGCCAACTTTTTTGAATTGAAATTTTCTTTTTACAGTCTGGACAACCCTTGATGAGGTTATGCCGCTGTCTTTATGGATTAATATGAATCCATTAGTCACTTAAAGAGCTCAAAATAGAATCAATATTATTGTATCTCTCTAAACTTTCATCATATTTAAAGATCAACTTGGGCACTCTTCTAATTTTCATAAACTGCGAGAGTTTAGATCTAATCATAGATGCGAATTTATCTAGAGATTTTTTATCTGGAGCTTGCAACTTGTCACCATTAATAATTGTGAAGTATACAGTTGCCACCCCAAGATCAGCTGCAGCTTTAACATCAACAATATTAAGCAATTTAAAACGTTGATCTTGAACTTGAGCAGAAATAAGTTGAGAGATCTCTTTTTTTAAAAAATCTTCTACTTTAGGAATTCTAGATGATGACATTGCGTCAGATAGTTTGAGCTTCTTCTTTCCTATCAAAGACTTCAACTTTATCTCCTGGTCTAATGTCTTTGTAATTCTTAATACCAATCCCGCACTCTGTGCCATTCTTTACTTCACTCACATCATCTTTGAATCGTCGAAGGGAATCTAATTCACCCTGATGAATAACCACGTCATCTCTCAATACACGCACTGGTTTACTTTTAAAAATTGAACCCTCTACGACCATGCAACCCGCTACTTGACCAAATTTTGGAGAATTAAATACCTCTAGAACTTCAGCTGTTCCTACAATTTCTTCTCTTATGATTGGATCTAGTAAACCGCTTAGCCTAGCTTTAACCTCGTCAATTAACTCATAAATAATGCTGTGATAGGACAAAATAATGGCTTCGCTTTCTACTATTTTTTTAACAGCGTTATCCGATCTTACATTAAAGCCTAAGATCATGGACTCAGTTGCAACAGCTAAATTAGCGTCAGATTCAGAAATACCTCCCACTCCAGATGCAACAACCTTAATAGAGGCAACAGTATTACCAATATCATTTAATGCAGCAACAATAGCCTCAGAGGTACCTGCAACGTCAGATTTTAATATGACGTTCAAGATCTTTTTATTGGATTGACCCATTGATTCAAAGATATTCCCAACGCTCTCATTCCTTTGTTTTAATACTTTTCTATCCTTGAGCTTGTTCGCTCTAAATGCTGCGATTTCACGAGCCTCTTTATCATTCTTCACTACCTGAAATTTTTCGCCAGCATTAGGCACGCTATTTAAGCCAAGAATTTCTACAGCAAAGGAAGGCTCTGCAATTTTTAACTTCGAGGTATCAGATCCTATAATGGTCTTTACCTTTCCAATGGCTGCACCACAAACAACCATATCTCCTAGCTTTAAAGTTCCACTCTGAATCAATAAGGTAGCCACAGGCCCTCTAAACTTATCAAGCTCTGATTCAATCACTACTCCTTGAGCTTGTCCTTCGTAATGTGCTTTTAGCTCTAATAGCTCTGATTCCAGAACTACTGCCTCTAATAATTTATCTACACCATCTCCTGTCAAAGCAGAAACTGGAATCATTTGAATGTTTCCACCCCAATCTTCGGGCGTTAGGTCCTTGGCAGCTAAATCACCCTTAATTCTCTCAACGTCTGCGCCTTGTAAATCCATTTTATTGATTGCAACAACAATGGATACACCCGCAGCCTTCGCATGATTGATTGCCTCTTCTGTCTGAGGCATAACCCCATCATTTGCAGCAACTACTAGGATAACCACGTCAGTCGTGTTTGCTCCCCTTGCTCTCATGGATGAAAATGCTGCGTGACCAGGTGTATCAATGAAAGTGATAACAGAATTACCTACTGGCACTTGATAGGCGCCAATATGCTGAGTGATGCCTCCTGCCTCTCCATCAACAACTTTCGTCTGGCGAATAAAATCAAGCAGCGTTGTTTTTCCATGATCAACATGACCCATTACTGTAACTACTGGCGCTCTTAATTTTGGAATATCTGTATATTCAATGCTGCCAATAATTTCATCTTCTACAGAGGAGTTATTTAAGGGAATGCCGTTATGCCCTAATTCTTCAGCAACTAAGATGCCTGTTTCTTGGTCTATTGAATCATTGATGGTTGCTGCAACCCCTAAGCTCATTAAAGTCTTAACAACCATTCCTCCTTTCATGAACATGAGTTTAGCGAGCTCGCCAACCCTTATCATTTCTGGAACTTCTATATCTCGCTGAATAAATTCAACTGGCTTTGCAAACTGATGCGCAGAATCTTCCTTGCTAAAGCTCTTTTCTCTTCGAGAATACTCATTGGCTGCTCTTGAAAGCTGATCTTTAATATTTACACGTGGTTGAGATTGGTTTGGGGCTTGGAATTTTTGTGAAGTTTTTTTAGCTTCTTGCTGTTGCTCTTGTTTTAAAAGAATTGCCTGTTTAATCTGATCTTCACGTTTCTTCTGTTGCTCTTTTAGGTTCTCTGCGGCTGCCTGTCTTTTAGTTTCAATGTTATCAGTCATCCCTTCTGGCTGAACGGATGCAGGGCCTGTAGGTTGAGATACAGTCCCTTTTGATTTCACAGTTACCCCTCCACTACTAGATGATGAGGTCATAGCTTGGCTGGAACCAGGCTTACGATTATTTAAAGATTTTAAAAAAGCCAATTTATCAGATGAAGTTATCTCATCTGATGATTTGGTATGAGAAAGGCCAGCAGCCTTCATTCGCTCTAATAGAGCTTCATCTTTAATCTTTAGAGTTTTTGCGAAATCTTTAACTGTTAATGCCAATGTACTGTCCTTTTTTTATTTAAACCAACTTTCTCTAGCCTTCATAATAATTTCTGCGGCTTTCTTTTCTGTGATCTCAAGCACCTCTTGCAATTCGTCTACAGCAAGCTCTGCAATATCATCCATGCTTTTCAATGACTTGGAGACCAGGATATCAACTTCTTCTTCGCTGAAACCTAGCTCAGTTAAAGATTCTAGGTTTGATTCTTCTTGGGTGATCTCGCCCATTGCTTCAAGTAAGGCGGCATCAGCAGCCGCTGTTTTAATCTCTTCTACCCTCACTGCTTCTAATCCAAGAGCAGCGAGTAACTTGTCGTCTTCGGCATAAGCAATATCATCAAAAGTTAAAAATCCTCCCCTGATCAGCGCCTCTGCTTCAGCTTCATTGATACTAAGATTATCCATTAACTTCGCTTGAAACTCTGCTTCCACAACTCTTTCTTTTGCTTCGGCTTCATTGCTACTAATAATATTTAGCTCCCACCCAACAAGACGGGATGCCAGGCGAATATTTTGCCCTCTTGATCCAATGGCAAGTGCTAAATTTTCTTCATTCACTGCTAATTCCATAGATCTAGAATCCTCATCTATCAAAATAGATTCAACTTTGGCTGGAGCAAGAGCATTGATTACCATTTGCGCTGGATTATCATCGTAGATAATAATATCTATTCTTTCGTTGCCCAGTTCACCAGAAACAGATTGGACTCTTGAGCCTCTCATCCCAACACATGCACCTACAGGATCAATTCTGCCATCATTTGTCTTGACGGTAATCTTTGATCTAGAGCCTGCATCTCTTGCGATGCCTCGAATTTCAATAATATCCTCATTAATTTCAGGAACTTCAATTCTAAAGAGCTCCGTAACCATTTCTGGACAAGTTCTGCTCAGCATTAATTGTGAGCCTCTGCCGTCAATCTTCCGAATTTGTAAAATTGCTCTCATGCGGTCTTTAATTTTATAAATCTCTCCAGGTAGCAATTGGCTTCTTGGAAGAATAGCCTCTATGCCATTTCCTATGTCTACAATAATATTGTCTCGAGTAACTCGCTTCACAGTTCCATTCATCAGAGAGTTATTTTGAGAGGTAAACATTGCAACAATATTATCTCTCTCAGCTTCTCTAACTTTTTGCATCATTACTTGGCGGGCAGCTTGAGCCTCAATCCTTCCAAACACTACATTATCTACATCTATGGAATAAGTATCTCCTAGGCTCATTTGGGAGTCAGCTTCAGTAATATGAGTTTCTTTATGGAACTCCTCAATGGTTTCTTCTGCTACAGCCCAATGTCTGTGGGTTGAATATTCTCCAGATACCCTATCAATTGATACTGTGATTTCTGCATCTTCGTGAAAATGACGAAGGGAAGCGGTGGCAATGGCTGTCTCCAATGCACCAAATATAATCCCCTCATCAATTCCTTTTTCATTCGAAACAGATTCAACAACTGCTAATATCTCAATACTTTTCATTATTTATTTCCTCTCATAAGTTCATCAAAATTCGGTTTTAGTCGACATAAATCAAGATCTAAAAAATTTAAACTTAACTGCTCTTCATCGCACTTAACGATCATTTCATTATTTTTAACATTCAGCAATTTTACAATTAAGCTTTTCTTGCCATTCATCGCTTCTCTTAACTTCAGGTGAAACTCTTCATCGACAAATGAGCTGAGCTGACTTGCATTAAAAAACTTCCTATCTATACCAGGCGTTGATACTTCCAATACATAGTCTTGATCAATCAATGAATCATTTAAGGCTAATTCATAATTAAGATCTTGTGCAATTTTCTCGCAATCTTCAATTGTAGCCCCAGCAATTGCATCTATATAGACTCTAATCGTAGGCCTTCTTTTCCCTCTTAATAAATCAATGCCCCATAGCTCACATCCATGGCTTTCAACCACAGGCTTTATTGCATCTTCTATCTCTTCTATTCTCATTGCTTTACAAATAAAAAAGGGGCTAATGCCCCAGTACGTATTTCTCTAACTGGTAGCGGGGGCTGGATTTGAACCAACGACCTTCGGGTTATGAGCCCGACGAGCTACCAGACTGCTCCACCCCGCATCGCAGAGAAACAGAGTGTATAGAAAGCATGTACTGAAGGTCAAGTCTATTTAAATTTATTTAAGCATTAAAAAAATATCTTGCTATAATCCTTTTTCTTTGCCGAAGTGGTGGAATTGGTAGACACGCTAGCTTGAGGGGTTAGTGAGCGCAAGCTCGTGCGGGTTCAAGTCCCGCTTTCGGCACCATCATAATTTGAATGATTGTTATGTTATAATGTAACAATGAAGAACTTATCTCTAGCCTTAAATACAGCAGGATTCTCCGTTTCTTTTGTATGCTTCCTTCATTGTGTTTTAGTTATCCTGGTATTTGCAGGCATATTAAACTCAAATATGTATCTGATAGCTCTATTTGAAGATCCAACAAATCACGCAATATTAATTCTTAGCGGTTTCTCTTTAGCCTGCTTATCTCGGTTAAAATTTATCGGCCCATCCAATGATGCACGTCTTAAAGACAGGTCAGTGCTCAAGGTTAAATTCCGAGGTCTGAAATCCAAACGCTTGATTGGCGGAGGCTTATTGCTTGGATTTTCGTTTTTCTTCGCTGATATTTATGCTGAGATATTAGTATTACTAGGGGCGATGACTCTTCTGAGTATGCATTCAGCTAAGCTTTTTAAGCGATACTGATCTACTCAACAGGTATTTCAACTACTTTTTTTGCTTCCTGAATTTCCTCGTCACTAAAAAGCATTTCTGTATTTTCATTTTTTAACAACACAGCTTGGGCTAAATTAAGACCAAGAAACAATGCAGCAATCAGACCTGTTAGCTTTCCAAGAAAATTTGATGGCCCTACAGCTCCAAACATTGAATTTGAAGATCCACCGCCAAAAGCTGATCCTAAATCAGAGCCTTTGCCTTGCTGCAAGATCACTAAAATAATTAGGATAATTGCTAAGATGATGCATGCGATTTTTATTGTTGTAATAATCATATTTTTATAACCCTTTTAAATCATTAAAGATATTTGCTATTGAGGCAAACTCCCCACCATTCAGTGACGCCCCACCTATTAATGCGCCATCAATCTCTTTTTCTTTAAAAATTGATTGAGAATTTTCTAAATTGACGCTCCCACCATAAATTACAGCATGGAGATGAATGTTGGGAAAACGAGATTGTACTACATCTTTAATCATTTCATGAATTGAATTAATTTCTTCAGGCTCAGGCATCACCCCAGTTCCAATCGCCCACACAGGTTCATAGGCGATAGTTAATGAGTGTAGTGTTGAGCAAGCCCTTAAGACATTACTTACTTGCATCTCCAACACCTTCTCAGTTTTATTTTGGTCTCTCTCCTCCCTGGACTCTCCCACACATAAAATTGGGAGCAGAGAGGTTGAACTTGCAAGATCAAGTTTTGCAGCAATATCACCATCTAATTCATTAAAGAACATTCTTCGCTCAGAATGCCCTGTAATTGAAAATAAGCCGCCGGCATCTTTAACCATGCTTGATGCGATTTCGCCAGTTCTAGCTCCAGAAGAGAACTGATCTATATTTTGAGAGCCTATAGCAATACCGGGATTACTGGAATATCTAGCTATATCACTTATATAGATTGCAGGTGGTGCAATGCCAAGCGAATCATGGTGAGATCCTTGGTAGCTTTGGTTGAATGCTGCAAACCAATTTTGATAAAAAGATTTGGAGCCATGAAGTTTCCAGTTTGCTAGAAGTTTTAAGCTCATGCCCTAACTAGCAAACATGCCAGCAATATCTTCAGCATATTTTTTTGCAGTTGATTCGCTATCGGATTCGACCATCACTCTAATTTTACTCTCAGTTCCTGATGGCCGGACCAATACCCTGCCAACGGTTAGGTCAGATTCAACTTCTTTAATAAATTTTAGGATGCTAGGATCAGAAAGGATATCTTTATTTACAACATCAACACTAATATTCACCTGGGGCATTTTTGAGTAGTTGCTTAAAATCTCAGCTGGATTTTTTTCTAGCATCAATAAAGATGAAATAACTTTAAGCGCTGCAATTGTTCCATCGCCTGTGCTAACTAAATCTCGACAGATAATGTGGCCAGATGGCTCTCCACCGAGAAACCAGCCTTCTTTTCTTAACATTTGGCTAACATATTTATCTCCAACTTCCGCGCGTTTAAACTGGTAGCCAAGTTTTCTAATACCTTCTTCAAAACCTAAATTACTCATCTGAGTCCCAATTAATCCAGACCATGGCCCGGTTCTATTTGGGTTTGCAAATGCTAAAATATACATAATGTCATCGCCGTCTAGGACTGTGCCATTTTGATCGATTATGACTACTCTGTCTCCATCTCCATCTAAAGCAACACCAAAATCTGCTCTTTGCTTCATAACCTCTTCTTGGACTTTAGCTGGGTTTGTTGAGCCGCAATCACGATTAATATTAAATCCATCCGGGCTTGTACCCAAGGTTATAACCTCGGCACCAAGCTCCTCAAAAATAGAAGGGCTGACTTTATAACAAGCACCATGAGCGCAATCGAGGACTATCCTCAGTGACTCAAAAGATAGCTCAGCTGGTACTGTAGATTTACAGAATTCAATATATCTAGCGCCAGATTCATCAAATCTCCTGGCTTTACCAAGCTCTGCTGTAGGTACAGGCTTCAAATCTCCTTTGAGAAGTTTTTCAATCTTTTGTTCTACCTCTTTTGAGATTTTCTCACCATTGCCAGTAAAAAGTTTGATGCCATTATCAAGATAATCGTTATGCGATGCGCTAATAACAATACCAAACTGGCCTCTAAGAGATTTGGTTAAGTAAGCAACTCCAGGTGTGGGAAGAGGACCAAGCAATCTTACGTTGACTCCAGCAGCTATAAATCCAGCTTGAAGAGCAGATTCAAGCATGTAACCAGAAACGCGAGTATCTTTTCCAATTAAAACTGTGCCCCATCCCATCTCTTTAAGAACTATGCCTGCGGCATGACCTATTCTAAGACATACTTCTGGTGTAATCTCAGATTCCACAGGACCTCTAATTCCATCAGTGCCAAATTTAATATTCATACTAGAATTATAACTCTTCAGCAGGACCCTTAATCGAAGTTTTTTTCGAACGCTTGGCTTGTAGAGCCTTCGGCTCATCCCAGTCCTTAGGTGCTCGTGGTTTAGCGCCTGCCATGATGTCATCAATTTGGTCCACATCAATTGTTTCATAAGTCAGCAAGGTCTCTGCCATCGTATGAAGTTTATCTGCATTCTCTTTGAGTATTTTTTGAGCTTTCTTATAATTAGTCTCTATAATTTTTCTCACTTCCAAATCTATAAGGTTGGCAGTGTCGCCACTAATTCCTTTGGGAGCCATAGATGCGGATCGACCTAAAAATGGGCTGGAATCATCCTCACCATACTTTAGTGGGCCTAAATCAGATAAACCCCATTTTGTAACCATGTTAGTTGCAATACTCGTCGCAACTGCAATATCATTTGATGCGCCAGTTGTAATGCCATCCTCGCCGTTAATTATTTCTTCAGCGATTCTTCCTCCAAATAATGTAGCAATTCTGCTGTGAAGGTATTGCTTGCTTTGCATATAACGATCCTCTTCAGGCAAAAACATAGTGACACCTAAAGCTCTGCCGCGAGGGATTATCGTTACCTTATAAACTGGGTCATGTTCTGGCATCATGCGGCCAACAATTGCATGGCCTGATTCATGATAAGCAGTAATTCTTTTCTGGTCATCAGTCATGATCATAGACTTTCTCTCAGGTCCCATCATAATTTTATCTTTCGCAAGATCTAAATGATTTTGATCGATCTTCTTATCACCATATCTGGCAGCAAATAATGCGGCCTCATTAATGAGATTGGCTAAATCTGCACCAGAAAACCCTGGAGTCCCTCTGGCGATCACAAGCGCGTCTACATCTTTTGATAGAGGTACTTTTTTCATGTGAACCTTAAGAATTTGCTCCCTACCTCTTAGATCAGGTAAATCAACTACAACTTGCCTATCAAATCTTCCGGGACGAAGCAGAGCTGGGTCTAGAACATCTGGTCTATTTGTAGCCGCCACCACAATCACACCCTCATTCGCATCAAACCCATCCATCTCTACGAGCAATTGATTTAATGTTTGCTCTCTTTCATCGTGCCCGCCACCCATACCAGCTCCTCTATGGCGTCCAACAGCATCAATTTCGTCTATGAAAATTATGCAAGGTGAGTTTTTCTGAGCTTGTTCAAACATATCTCTAACACGAGAAGCCCCAACGCCAACAAACATTTCTACAAAATCAGATCCAGAAATTGAAAAAAATGGAACTTTAGCCTCTCCTGCAATAGCTCTAGCAAGGAGCGTTTTTCCAGTGCCTGGAGGACCAACCATTAGTACGCCCCGTGGTATCTTGCCTCCTAATTTTTGAAATTTTGTGGGGTCTCGAAGAAAATCTACTAATTCTTGAACATCTTGTTTAGCCTCTTCGCACCCGGCAACATCTTCAAAAGTGGTCGTAACTTTTCCGCCCTCCATTAATTTTGCTTTACTTTTTCCAAATGCCATGGGTCCACCTCTGCCAGACATACCGTCTTGCATTTGCTTCCTAAAGAAAAAGAAGATCCCTAAAAGGAGTAAAATAGGGAATGCGCCAACAAGAAGCTGAGACCAAATAGAGGGCTGCTCTACCGTTTCAAAAATAGTAACTACCCCATGCTCATCAATTGCTGAATCTAAGGCTTCATCCCGCTTATAAATAGGATGACGGGTTTCAAACTTAGTTCCATCCAAACGCTCACCAAAGATCGTCATTTGATCGCCTTTGTATGTAATGGAAGCGATGTTATCGGATAAAGCCTCTTGCTTAAACTGACTATAAGTAACCATTTGACGTTTTGGAGAAGTCGCACTGTCGATATTATTGAAAATAAAAATTAAAGCTGATCCGAGGATTACCCACACTAAGGCATTTTTAAAAACTGAATTCATAATCGGTTCACTCCATAAAGATAAATTTCTCCAGACTTGCTTTTAGAAGCAGCTGGCTTGTAAGTTTGAACTAATTGAAAAGACTTTTCCATTTCTAATCGAAGTTTTTTCAAAAGGCTGTTTTGAAAAGTTTTAATAATGAAAGAGGTATTACCTTGTTTTAAGTAATTGGTAGCTATTTCAAGCGTAAGTATATTTAAATCAAAAATATTTTCTTCATCAACCGTTCTTATACCTGTTAAATTTGGGGCTAAATCAGAAATAACAAGGTCAAACTTCTTTTTTAGCAAGGAAATTTCTTCTATTTGATCAATATTGATAATATCCTCCTGAAAAAAAGTTACACCCTCGATTGAATCCATCTCCAGCAAGTCAATGGCAAATATTTGAGATGAGGGAGAGAGCAATCTAATTAATTCCGACCAGCCACCCGGCGCTGATCCAATGTCAAGAATATTACTTGGGCCCTTTTTTAGGGCTTTAGTTTTTTTAAGTATCTCTTCTAGTTTGAAAACTGCACGCGATCTTAGGCCAAGCTGCTTTGCTTTTATTGCCCAAGAATCAGCGTGCATAAGCTAACTAGAGATGCTTAACTTTTTCAATTTCTAATGAGATTACGCCCGATGGGGTCGCAATAGTGACTTCATCGCCTTCATATTTTCCCAATAAACCAATTGCTATAGGGGTTTGAATTGATATAAAACCCTGATCTGGATCAGACTCTAAATTCCCAACAATTTTGTAGGTAATAGATTTCTTATTATTAACATCATACAAATCTACAGTGGATCCAAATACCACTCTCCCGGTTTCTGGAATATCTTTCACGTCAATAATTTGTGCATTTGCCAATGCGTGTTCAATTTCTTGAATTTTAGACTCAACAAAACCCTGTTGCTCCTTTGCAGCATGATATTCAGCATTTTCCTTGAGATCACCATGAGCTCTCGCATCTGCAATTGCTTGAGAGATTTCTATCCTATCTTGAGTTTTGAGACGGTGCAGCTCTTCAGAAAGTTTGATCCCGCCAGCTTTTGTAATGGGTAGTTTGTCCATACGAAGATTGTATCAAATATTAAGGCTTAATTAATTTCTTGAAGAGAATGATAAGTCCAGCTATTAGGGTTTTTGCTGAGAGCTTCCATCAACGCAAATGCGCCAAAGATAGTGGTGACGCAGAAAATCTTCTTTTGCAGCGCTGTGCGTCTTATTGAGCCTGAGTCTGCAATAGATTGACGACCCTCAGTTGTGTTAATAAGGAGGCTAATAGAGTTATTAAGCAATGCATCCACTGTATGGGGCCTACCCTCGGATACTTTATTAATGATTGAGGTGGGGTAACCCAAATCTGCAATTATCTTTGCAGTACCATTAGTTGCAATTAATGAAAAACCTTGCCCTAGAATCAATGGAATAAGATCTTTGAGGTACTTTTTATCAGATTCCTTTACGCTTACAAAGGCAAGTCCTCCGGTAGGAATGTTTCTATTTGCAGCTTTTTGTGCTTTTGCATAGGCCTCTCCAAAAGAGGAGCCAATACCCATGACCTCGCCGGTAGATTTCATTTCTGGACCAAGAATTGGATCGACGGAAGGGAATTTATCAAAGGGAAACACTGCTTCCTTTACAAAAAAATAGTTAGCAGGCAATGCATTAGAAAAGCCAATGTCATGCAAGGTTCTACCAACCATTGCTTTGGTAGCATATTTGACTAAGGATTGACCGATGCATTTGGAAATAAATGGGACTGTTCTCGAGGCCCTCGGATTGACCTCGATAATAAAAACTGAGTCTTCCTGAACTGCAAATTGGATGTTCATTAAACCAACGACGTTGAGTTCTTTTGCAATCTTTTTAGCCTGGAATTCAATTTCTTCGATCACCTGATTTGTTAGGCTGTATGGGGGTAAGGAGCATGCTGAGTCACCAGAGTGAATTCCTGCTTGCTCTATATGCTGCAAGATGCCGCCAATACAAATCTCTTCGCCATCTGAAATTACATCAACATCAACCTCGATTGCATCCGTTAAATAGCCATCAAGCAATATTGGCTTTTGATCCGAAACCTCTACTGTGCTTTGCAGATATTTTTTTAACTCTTCCTGGGTATGAACTAACTCCATTGCCCGACCACCTAAAACATATGAGGGTCTCACCACTATAGGAAAACCAATTTTTTCTGAAGCAAGAATTGCCTCTTCGATATTTTTAACAGTTTGGTTTAACGGTTGTTTGAGCTCTAATTTTCTTGCCAATGACTGAAACCGCTCTCGATCTTCTGACCGATCAATAGCATCAACATCTGTACCAAGAATTTTCACCCCATAATCTAAAAGAGCCTGTGAAAGCTTTAAAGGAGTTTGGCCGCCAAATTGAATGATAACTCCATCTGGCTTTTCCAGATCAATAATATCCAAGACTTTTTCTTCTGTAATTGGTTCAAAATATAGTCTATCTGAAGTGTCATAGTCAGTTGAAACTGTTTCTGGGTTGCAATTAATCATAATGGATTCATACCCCTCTTCCTGAAGTGCAAAGGACGCATGAACACAGCAATAATCAAATTCTATGCCCTGGCCAATCCTATTAGGACCACTCCCCAATACTATAACTTTTTTATTGATCGAGGGATTTGCCTCGCATTCACCTTCATAAGTTGAATACATATAAGCTGTTTCTGTTGCAAACTCAGCCGCGCAAGTATCTACTCTTTTATAAGAGGGTACTATTTCAAATTTTTTTCTTTTTAAACGCACTTCCTTGGGAGAGGATTTTGTTAATACCGCAATTCTTTGGTCTGCAAAGCCCTTTTGCTTTAATTCCAACATTTTCTCGCGAGATAAATCATCCAAACTCATGCCTTCCAATAAGCGTTCATCCTCTAAGAGCTCTTGGAGCTGATATAGAAACCACTTATCAATGCCTGTTAATTCATAAACCTTCTCTATCTCCCATCCTAATCTTAAAGCATCGGTCACATAAAGAATTCGCCTAGGCCCAGGAAAAGTTAATTCAAAGTGCAGTATCTCATTTTGGTTTTCAGTAACTTCAATGATGCTTTCAAGTCCATAAAGATCCTCTTCAAGACTCTGCATGGCCTTTTGAAAAGACTCTTGAAAAGTTCTTCCAATACCCATGACTTCGCCAACTGATTTCATTTGAGTGGTCAATCTAGCATTGGCTTGTGGAAATTTTTCAAATGCAAATTTTGGAATTTTTGTAACAATATAATCAATTGAAGGCTCGAAAGATGCAGGGGTTAGACCGCCGGTGATATCATTTTGCAGTTCATCCAAAGTAAATCCAACAGACAGAAGCGCAGCTACCTTAGCAATTGGAAATCCAGTAGCCTTCGACGCAAGAGCAGATGAGCGACTCACTCGAGGATTCATCTCTATCACCACGACCCGGCCATCTTCTGGATTAATGCCAAACTGAACATTGCTGCCGCCAGTCTCGACTCCGATTGCTCTCAAGATCTGGAAGGACTGATCGCGTAAAATTTGATACTCTTTATCAGTAAGCGTTTGGGCAGGAGCAACAGTTATTGAGTCGCCAGTATGAACGCCCATAGGATCAAGATTTTCAATTGAACAAATAATAATGCAATTATCATTTTTATCTCTTACAACCTCTAATTCATATTCCTTCCAACCAAGAAGTGACTCATCAATGAGGAGCTCTGTGGTGGGAGATAAATCTAGACCCTTTTCACATATTTCTTTAAATTCTTGAATATTGTAAGCAATGCCGCCACCTGATCCACCCAAGGTAAATGAAGGGCGGATAACGCATGGAAATCCTAGTTTTCCTTGAACCTCAATAGCCTCTTCCATCGTGTGGGCAATACCAGATTTTGGGGTGGCAATGCCAATACCCTTCATGGTTTTATCAAATAGCTCTCGATCTTCTGCTTTATCAATGGCCTCGCGAGAAGCTCCAATTAATTCAACATTGTATTTTTCTAATACGCCCTCTTTAGCTAAAGTAAGGGCTGTATTTAGACCTGTTTGACCGCCCATTGTTGGTAACAGGGCATCGGGTCTCTCTTTTTCTATGATTTTTGCAATTGATTCCCAGTGAATAGGCTCTATGTAAGTTGCATCAGCCAATAACGGATCGGTCATAATCGTGGCGGGATTTGAATTTACCAAAATCACTCGAAACCCTTCTGCTTTAAGTGCCTTGCAAGCTTGAGCGCCTGAATAATCAAACTCACACGCCTGACCGATAATAATTGGTCCTGCTCCAATAATTAAAATAGATTTAATATCAGTTCTTTTTGGCATTTGATTGAATTAAAGATTTAAATTTTATAAACAACTCCTCTAGCTCATGAGGTCCTGGGCTCGCCTCAGGGTGTCCTTGAAAGCTAAAAGCTGACTTATCAGTAAACTCTATTCCCTGAAGACTTTTATCAAATAAAGAGATATGAGTTGTTTTGATATTTTCTGGAAGACTGGCTTCATCAACTGCAAACCCATGATTTTGACTGGTAATGAATACTGTTTTAGAGTTAATATCTTGCACTGGGTGATTGGCTCCATGATGACCAAATTTCATTTTGTACGTTTTACAGCCACCGGATAATGCAAGGAGTTGGTGCCCAAGACAAATGCCAAAGATTGGCATATTGATATGTAAGAGCTGTTGAATAAGCCTGATAGCATAATCGCAAGGCTCTGGATCTCCTGGGCCGTTCGATAGAAAGACGCCATCAGGATTTAAAGCCATGAGCTCATCGAAACTAATTTGAGCATTCACTACCATCACTTTCCCTACATGCTTTCTGAGTAGCCTTAAGATATTTCTCTTAATCCCAAAATCTACAGCAATAATAAAAGCATCATTGGATACCTCTTGATAGTCAGGCCAAGTACCCTCGTCCCAAGAATACTTATTTTTTGCGGTCACTTCTTTTGCTAAATCTACACCCTTTAGTCCATGAAAACTATTGAGCGCATCATGAGCTAGATCTAAAGCATCCAAGCTATCCGGCAGAATACAGGCTTTAAGCGACCCATGATCTCTAAGCCTTGCTGTTAACTGACGTGTATCAATATTTGCTATGCCTATAGCTTTTCTCGCTGTTAAAAACTCTTCAAGTGATGCTGTTGCGCGCCAATTACTATGATGTTTTGGTAAGTTCTTGATCACCACGCCGGATGCAAAAATACTATCCGATTCATTATCTTCATCGTTAGTACCTGTATTGCCAATATGAGGATGAGTAAATGCAATGATTTGCTTGGCATACGAGGGGTCAGTAATAATTTCTTGATAGCCTGACATAGAGGTATTAAAAACAATCTCTCCCACTGACATAGTAGAGCTTCCAAAGCCCAAGCCTTTGCAGATAGTGCCGTCTTCTAAAACCAAAAGCGCAGGAAAGGTCATAATGAACTCACCTTAAAAAACAGGGAAAAGATAGCAATAAATTGTGATAAGTGGGGTTTTAATGAGCTAAAATTGTGGGCTGGCATTAAAATGATACTTTATATTGGTAAGGTCAAAAGGTCTATCACTATTCAACAAAAATGAAGATAAATTTAAAAACTAAAGATCAAATTGCTCAAATGAGAATTGCTGGTAGATTAGCTGCTGAAGTTTTAGAGATGATTACGCCTCTTGTGGTACCTGGGGTCAGCACAGAAGAGCTCGATACCATATGCCATGATTTTATTGTTAATGAGCAACAAGCCATCCCAGCCAATGTTGGCTATAACGGGTTTAAGAAAACTATATGCTCTAGCGTTAATCAGGTGATATGCCATGGGATACCTTCTGCTAATCAAGTTTTAAAAGATGGAGATATTCTAAACATTGATGTCACGGTAATCAGGGATGGCTGGCATGGCGATACCTCAAAAATGTTTTTAGTTGGAAAAACCCAGCCGCACAACGAAAGATTGGTAAGAGTGACTCAGGAGTGTCTATATAAGGCAATTGAACTTGTAAAACCAGGAGCCTATCTAGGCGATATCGGCGCCGTTATTCAAGAACATGCTCTCCAGAATCATTATTCGGTAGTAGAGGATTATTGCGGGCATGGAATTGGGCAGGTGTATCACGAAGATCCTCAGGTTCTTCATTATGGCAAATTAGGCACAGGCCTCAAGCTAGAGGAAGGCCTCTGTTTTACGATTGAGCCCATGATTAATCAAGGCACAAAATTTACAAAGCTTCTTGGGGATGGCTGGACCGTTGAAACAAAAGATGGAAGAAATTCTGCGCAATGGGAGCATACTCTTGCTGTCACCTCAACTGGTGTGGAGGTTTTAACTCAACGCAGCGACGAATCCTTTTGAATAGCATTCTAGATCAAATTAACTCCAAATTTGAAGAGCAGTTTCATCATATTTATAAGCAGCCTGAATTGGTTGAGTGTTTTCTTGGCGACAGATCAAAAGAATTTGACTCTCTGATCGTTAGAGAATTTAAACGATTAAGGCTTGAGACCGATTTTGCAATTATTGCCCTGGGTGGCTATGGCAGAAACGAGCTGTTTCCAGGTTCAGACATTGACCTTTCAATTATCCAGCTAGTTAAAAAAAGTCAAAAAATTGAAGAAGTAAAAGATTTTATAAGCTGGCTTTGGACGTTGAATGTCAAAATTGGCCACTCGGTTAGAACTCTCAGAGAGATTCAAAAAATTACGAAAACTGATCTGAAAGAATTTACATCCTACCTTTCACATAGAATCCTTTATTGCGTGCCAGAATTAGAAAGAGAATTACAAAAAAATCTTAATGGCATTAAAAAAAGCTGGGCTAAATCTAAGTTTTTTAAAGCAAAAAGATTAGAACAATACGTCAGATTTAAATCTTTTGATTCAACAGAGTTTAATCTTGAGCCTGATCTAAAAGAATCCCCGGGATGCCTGAGAGATTTTCAAACTGCTTTATGGATTTTAGAGCATTGCTTTGAGGTTAAGAATTTTAAAGCTAGTGCGCGGCTGGGTATATTTGATATCCAATATTTGAAGAGTATCAATACTTCATATTGCCATATTAAATCCATGCGCTTTCTTCTTAATATTCACGCAAAATCTAATCGCATAAGCTTTGAAAATCAGCTACTTTTAGCATCTAAATCAAGGCTCAGAGCATCTAAACAGTCCTCTTCTGTTGAGAAATTTATGTGTGCTTTCTTTCAACATGCGTCTCGCTTATCTAATTTTAATGAAATGGTTTTCCAGGCATACAGTGATAGAGATGCTTTAATCAAAAGACCTTACACCAAGAATTTTTACCTATTTAAGGATAGGCTGGGAATTCAAGAGCACGTGAATCTGGTGAAACATCCAGAATTAATTCTAGAGAGCTTCTTGCAAATCGGGCGGCTGAAAAATATTAATGGTTTAGATTGCCTGTCTATTCAAAAAATTCGGACTGCATTGCCAAAAGTTGGCACTAAATTTTTCTTGACAATTGAAACTGGAAATCAATTTCTTGAGATATTAAAGTCTCAAACTAGTCTCTCCACTATTCTAAAAAAACTAAAGCAATTGGGTGTCTTGAGATTGCTTATTCCAGAATTTGGAGACATTGAGGGTCAAATGCAATTTGACATGTTTCATGTCTACACGGTGGATGAGCACACCCTAAAAGTTGTTCGCAACATGCGCCAAATGCAGATAGGAAAGATCGATGAATCGATGCGAATTGAGCAAGAGCTTATTAATAAGCTGCCTAAAATAGAATTGCTCTATCTCGCTGGAATATTCCATGATCTAGGCAAAGGTAAAGGGGGGGATCACTCTGAAATTGGGGCGCGCATAGTTGCTAAATTTTGTAAGCGGCTGAGCTTTTCATTGCATGATACTGAGCTATTAAAATGGCTTGTTCAGAACCACTTGGTGATGTCTTCTATTTCACAGAAAACAGATATTCATGATCCTGAAACAATTCAGCAGTTTACAAAGATTGTGGATAATCTTGAGAAATTGAATTACATCTATATCCTAACGGTGAATGATATTCGGGGTACCAATCCCACTTTATGGAATTCCTGGAAGCACGATCTATTGAAGGAATTATTTCTATCCTCTAGGAAAAAGCTAAACCGTGAGGAGTATGACTCTGCCAATTCAATAATCACCGAAAGGAAAAAAAGAGCATTGGGCCACTTGGAAGATTTGAATATCTTGGATATAAAAAATCTTTGGGCTCAACTGCCGAGCGCTTATTTTTCTAAATACCAAGTCGAGCAATTGGCCAATCAAGCTCTGATCATCTCTGAAGCAGATTCAAGAACCGCAGTTCATGTCAGTAAGAGAAAAAATTTTTTGGAAGTATTCATTTTCACGCCCAATCAACAGGGCCTATTCTATAAAACAGCTCAGGCCCTAGAAAGCCTCTCACTGGAGACCATTGATGCAAATATTCACACAACCAATGATGGGCAATTTGCAATGAATACATTTATTTGTAGGCACAGAGTTCTTGGAAGTAACTTAATAAAAAGAGATGAATTGGCAATCCAACAAAAAATAAAATCTAGACTCTCTGATGGAGAGAAAATAGAAAAAATGCAAACCTCTCATGAGACCAGGAGAGTGTTTGAATATTCTACTAGGGTAGAAATTTCAAAAAATGCAAATACCTCATCAAACCTCATTACGCTTGAAACTCTTGATCAGCCCTCTCTGCTCTCCAAGGTTGCATATATATTTTATGAGCATGGAATAAATGTTATTTCTTCTCGTATTACAACCCTTGGTGAGAAGGTAGAAGATAACTTTATTGTGATGGATGCTAAAAAGAGTAGTCAGATTAGTGAAAGTAAGGAAAAAATTATTAGAGCGAAACTAAAAAACCTTTAAACTCGACAATTAATTCTCTGACTCCATATAATAAGCAAATGAATAAAATGCCATTAATAGGTTTGGGCCTAGCCACCATAGGCGCCTCAGGAAAAACTCTTGATGTATTCTTTCCCCTCATAGCCTTTGCGGGAGGAGATCTTGAATCGTCTAATCTTTATAATTCCTGGAATCAACTCATGGATGACAATATATTGGAAATCCAAGATGTTGAAGCACTGAATATAGAGGATAAGACCACCCTCTCCGCCTTACAATCCCTCAATTCAAATATCAAGCTTATTCTTTGTAGAATTCAGGAGGACATAACAATACAAAGTATTGAAGAAGCTTACTTAAAACTTCATCTAATTTCCTATAAGTTCTTTCAGCCCAATACCCTAAACCTAGATAACTTATTTAATACGTTGCCAAATGTTGCCTGGACAAACAATGGTCCAATTGAACTTGAAAGTATCAATCATTCAATACTAGAGTCCAAAAGAGCACATAGGTCGTTAGAGATTAAATCCATAGATAAATTTCCCAGGCTAACTGATTACATTGTACCCCCGGGGGTTCGAATTGCTGATACCAGTAGAGTGAGATTGGGTGCCTACCTTAGCGAAGGCACCACAGTAATGCATGAGGGCTTTGTAAATTTTAATGCTGGCACCCTTGGTGCTGCAATGATTGAAGGAAGAATTTCAGCCGGTGTGATAGTTGGCAAAAACTCTGATTTAGGTGGCGGATCTAGTACGATGGGCACTCTCTCTGGTGGAAACAAAGTGAAGATATCAGTTGGGGAAAATTCCCTCCTTGGGGCCAATGCAGGGCTTGGCATACCTTTAGGTAATAACTGTATTGTTGAGGCTGGTCTCTACCTCACCGGTGGCTCAAAGGTTGAAGTCTTTGATAGAGACATGGTATCTCAGGGGGTTGTGAAGGCTGATCAATTATCCAACCAAGATAACTTACTCTTTATTCGCAATTCATTATCTGGGGCTGTTGAGGCAAGAATCAACTTAAAATCAGTGGAGCTGAATGATGCTCTTCATAAGAACCAATAAGCTATGTCAGCTTTAAATTTAGCCCAAGCACTCATTAAGATTAAATCTATCTCTCCAGATGATGGAGGGTGCTTTAAGCTCTTGGAGCCAGAGCTGGTATCCCTTGGCTTTGGCGTAGAAAAAATTAAAGAGTTAAATTGCGAAACATTGCTGGCCAAATTTGGTACTAAGGGAAAAATTTTTTGCTACCTGGGGCATACCGATGTGGTCCCCTCAGGTCCAGAGGAGGAATGGTCTTCCCACCCTTTTGAGGCCAATGTAATTGATGGAGAGTTAATTGGCAGAGGTGCTGCAGATATGAAGGGAAGTGTTGCTGCCTTTATTGAAGCCTTAAAAAATTTCTTACCTAACTGCCCTGAGCCAGACTTTCAAATCTGGGTGATGCTCACCAGCAATGAAGAAGGAGAACCACAAGATGGTAAAATTAATACCTTAATCAATGCTTTGGCTGCAAAGAATAAGATCATAGATTATTGTCTTGTGGGTGAAGCTAGCTCATCTGACAGGGTGGGCGATGTCCTCAGAGTTGGCAGAAGGGGATCTTTGAGTGGTAACTTGAAACTTCTTGGGAAACAAGGTCATGTGGCCTACCCGCAAAAAGTACTCAGCCCAATTCTTGAGATTGGTCCTGTGATTGCTGAGCTAAGAGACGTGGAATGGGATCAAGGGAATGAATCTTTCGACCCCACATCATTTCAAATTTCAAATATTGAATCTGGTACCGGCGCAACCAACGTGGTCCCCGGTTATTTAAACATGTTATTTAATTTTCGATTCTCTCCAGAATCATCCCATGCATCTCTAAAACAAAGAGTGATTTCAGTCTTAAATAAATCCAAGTGTGCGTTTGAAATTGAGTGGACGCTAAATGCAGAGCCATATTTAACTAAAAAAACAAATTTTCTCCAGATTATTCAAAAGGCTTTGTTAGCTGTAAATCAAAAAGAAGCCGTCGTGGATAATGGTGGCGGAACTTCGGATGGACGGTGGGTTGCACCCTCAGGTGCAGAAGTCATTGAGCTTGGTCCAATCAACCAAACTATTCACCAGATAGATGAAAAGATCTCTCTTGAGGACCTGGAGCTTCTAACCAAAATTTATCATCAAATCCTGGTTGAAACTCAGATTGCAGCTAGTTAGCGTTCTCTTTTGCACCTTTGATAACAAACGATAAGCCTATCAGCACCACTGCAATAATCAGATAGTATTGAACCATAAAGCTGAATACCGGAGAGATTGTTTCTAATCCTCCATCCAGCGCTTCTCCACCTAGCAGGCCTGCCATCACTCCGCCAATCGCGCTGGCAAGGAACCACAAGCCAAACATTTGACCCATGTATCTCTTGGGTCCATATCGAGAAAATGCTGATAAACCAATTGGAGACAGTGCGAGCTCTCCCCAGGTTTGAAAAAGATATGTTAAAACTAGCCATTGCATACCAACAGGAGATGATTCTAGGGCAATGTCCACGGCGACAATCATCACAAGAAAGCTCAAGGCCATGAATAATAATCCAATGGCAAATTTAATTGGTAGGTTTGGGTTCAAGTTTATTCGGGCCAAGTAGGCCCAAATTCCTGCAAAAATTGGTGCAAACATTACAACAAACATGGGGTTGGCAAACTGCAGCCATCCCACTGGAATAATGAAACCTAAAATAGATAGGTCTGTGTAATCTCTTGCAAAAATATTCAATGATCCGGCTGACTGATCGAACCCTGCCCAGAAAGCAGCTGCTCCAATAAACAATAAAAATAATAGAATTAAATTCTTTCTCTCGCTGGCCGTGAGTCCAGCAAATAAGAATAAATATACAAAATAAATGCCGGCCACAATCGTCAAAAAATATGCGAACTTTTCTGCGAAGAATCTTGGGTCAATGGTGATGAGGCCCATCAAACCAGCGCCAATAACAAGGAACATCCCCACTAGAGATGCGTACATGTAAGTTGACAGTCGTGAGCGTTTCTCATCTGACATTTCATTTGGATGCAGGCCAGCATCGCCAAGTAAGTTTCTATGCTTTATAAATTGAATAACTCCTAAGGCCATTCCTATACCGGCCGCGCCAAAGCCCCAATGCCATCCAATTTTTTCTCCAAGGTAAGCGCAAACTAGAAAACCAAGAGTAGATCCTATATTAATAGACATATAGAAGATGGTGTAACCAGAATCTCTTTTTTCATCTAAATTTTTATACAAATCTCCAACAATGGTCGAAATATTACCTTTCAATAATCCTGTACCTAAGACTACAAAAGTTAAGCCGAGAAAAAATGATTGTTCAATAGGCATGGCTAGAGTGAAATGCCCAAGCGCAATAATAAAAGCTCCTATCAATACTGCTTTTTGATGCCCTAAAATGTTGTCAGCAATCCAGCCCCCTGGAACCACCATAAAATATACCATTCCAACATAAATCCCATATATTGCTTGCGCATCTACTTGGGACCAACCTAGGCCTGGATTAAAGCCGCTCACTGCCCCAGTCATATACAAGACCAACAAGGCTCTCATACCGTAATAGGACATGCGTTCCCACATTTCAGTTAAAAATAAAGTTCTTAACCCTATTGGGTGCCCAAAAAAAGTATTGCTTGTATTCATGTCAATTGAGTTATGATTTATGAGAAATACTATACCAAAATAATGCAAAAAACTCCCTACATAGGACCATTTCGCAGAACCATTTCTGCGACCTACGATCTATTCTTGCTACTGGGTGTCTGGTTTGCAGTTGGCTCTATTGCTCTCTTCTTAAATGGTGGGCAGGTACTTCATCCTGCAGTTGGCTCTATGTTAGCTTTTATTAGTGGGTGGCTATTTTTTGCGTTCTTTTGGATGAAAGGCGGTCAAACTCTTGCCATGCAGGTTTGGAGGATTAAACTAATTTCTCTTAATTCGGACGACGAGCGAGTAACCTTGCTCCAAACTTTTTTACGTTACACGGTGAACTGTGGCATTGTTGCCTTGATGGGTCTGCCATTATTTTTAATCTATGTAGATCCAAAAAACTTAGCACTAAATGATATTTTATCTAAAACTAAACTCATCAAGGTAGGCAGTTAGAGCCGTCTATACCCTGCCCAACCGCCCAGAGCCAGACCCAAGATAGGCAGCAAGTAGGCCAAGACGATTGGCCACTGATAAGTTAAGAAAGATGCCACAAACAAATCTTTCGTGAGATCAAAAAGTAGACCGAAGAAAATACCAAACATCACTTGCCTCCCGATGCCACCAGAGCGAACTAGGCCAAACATTAAGCTCCCAGCAAAAAAAATAATCCCAATAGCAGATATGGGTAGAAAAATTTTGGCATAGATTGCAGACTCAATAAGCCTTAAATCACTCTTAGAGTTATCAGTTGCATAGCTTTTCTTTAGGTTTAACAGAGATCGAAGAGAACTTCTCTCTAAGCTTTTTCTATCCAGCAGAGGCTTTAGTAGAAAAGGAAAAACTCGGGTCA
>DEOR01000034.1:39187-45356 GCA_002358345.1 Proteobacteria bacterium UBA3413
CAAGATTCTGAACTCCAATTAGGTTTTGTTCGTTGAGTTGCCATGAATAGGCACCTTGATCAAGCTGATTAGCTTCTATTGAAATTTTCTGAGAAAGGTTTGATTTATCGGTTAGCGAAATAAATACAAACTCATCTAAATTAACCAATATGAAAGATAAAAGTAGCGGGCCAATGCCTGCAATTAATACAATTTTTACAGGAGCAAATCCAAGAGACCTAAGGAATATTAAGTTACCTTGTTGGTTAAAGAGCGTTAATGCTATTAATGTCCCTATGAGCATGGAGGTCTCTAAGTACTGCAGACCTTTATGAGGCTGCTCCAGCATGGTCGTTAGAAGTAATGAAAGAAAGCTTATACCATCTGAGAGATTCTCTAGTTCTGTGACAAAAGAAACAGTAAAATCAAGACAAAGGATCGTCAGCCATACAAAAAGTGATATGGAAAAGCTTCTCCATATAAGATGTTTGGTATAGGTGCTCATTCCTTGCCGTATCATCTGCTTAACCACACGATCAATACAAAGATACTAAAAATGATGGCAATAACTTTCAATCTCTGGCGAGGCATGAAATCTTTCATTGGGAAGCGGCCGTCAAGATTGAAAAGCAACATACTGATTACTAGAACTGCCAAGTGAACAGGCCATAACCCTAAGTAAAAAAAATGAAAGGACTCTGTGTAACTTTCTCTAAAGGCTACAAGCAGGCTTAAATACAAGATGTAAATAAGGACTCCTGTCACTATGCTGCCCTCCCTTCCTGCTCTTGGGCTGGATCTTCCAAATACAAAACCAAGCACCATCAATCCAATCAACATCAGTGGGATGCTCGCATTCCATTGATTTTCAATAAAATTAGAAGAATTTTTAAAATCTAATAATTTTGTGAAGCTAAATTTCTGAGAAGATTGTGCGCCAAGATCAAGGGTATGTGAAAGCTCCTTGAAAGATATTTGTATGTTATTAGGGCTATTTAAATCTGGGTGAACAGACCCATTTTTGAACCCTAAAATCATTTGATTATTTAGGCTAGATAACTCCAATGCATCTGCTCTGATCAGAGAAAAAGAATCATCCTTGGATATAAAAAAGGTGACGCCATCCATCACAGAATCATTCATTGCATCAAAATAAAGAAAGCTGTTACTGCTATCTAAATTAATTAAGGTCTTGGCTTTTAGGGTTGCCAACCTATCATCAAACGACTGCTCTGCTATTAAATTCTTGGATAACACTTTGGCATAAGGGCCAATAAATACACTGAAAACACTGCAGGCAATAAGTGCGAGCAAGAAAAAAGGGGTCAGATATCTCATCAATCTAAATCTAGAAACTCCCGCTGAAAAATACGCATAAATACCATTAGATTGATATAACTCAGAGACCAATAATAATAGGCTTAAGAAGAATGCAAAAGGAATAAGAAGCGATAAGAAATCTGGAAGACGCAACAATAAAATTGAGAAAATAATATCTGGATTAAGATCTCCAAGTACTGCTTGCTCATAATATCCAACCAAACGTGAAGAAAAAATAAGTCCTAACAAAATCAATAAAATAGCCGTGAATCCTTTGAAGATTTGAGTATTAAGGTGAATTGCAAGAATATTTTTTTTATACATGCCTTTAGCGATCTTGATGCATTACAATAATTATCTTATCAGTAATTTTTATTAGGAGATGGATTTATGACTTACAAAGTCTTATCAAGCTTAACAGCAAATAACGTTAATTCAGCAGATGTGCTTAAGGTTAAAACAGATTTATTAATCATAGGAGTGAATAAAAAGACTGCTTCAGCGCCCGAGCTAAAAGACCTCCAATCATCTACTAAATCCTTGGTTGCTGAATCTATTAATGTAATTAATGAAGGCTCAAGAAAGTCAATTTTCTTACCTGCGCCAGATAAAGCTAATGCAAAAAATATATTGCTAATCAAAGAGCCTGATGGAGATGCAGCAAGCTTCTTGGTCATTCGTTACTTCGAAGAAATCATGGCGATGGTTAAGTCCTCAAAAGCAAAAGACTTTGCCTACTTAATGAGCTCAGCTACACCTAAAACTATAGATTTAAATTGGGCTGCTGAAATTGCAGCAAGAACCTTTGAAGCAGCTGCATACACCTTTAATGCGACTAAAAATAAAACAGCAAAACCAGTGACTGTTAAAAAAGGAGCTCTTTTGTTCTCTGGTTTAACGCCTGCAAAATTAAAATCAATTAAATCCTCAGTTCAATTTGGTCATGCGGTTGGTGAAGGCATGAATGCCACAAAACACCTAGGTGATTTGCCTGGTAATCATTGCACGCCTAGAATTATTGAGAGTAAAACTAAAGCCCTTAAAAAAGACTTCCCAGCGTTAAAAATCTCTAGCTTGAATGAAAAAGATCTTGCGAGACTAAAAATGGGCTCCTACCTATCAGTGTCCAAGGGAAGTGATGAGCCTCCAAGAATGATAACAGTTGAGTATCGAGGTGGCGCTAAAGATAAGCAGCCTCTAGTCCTTGTTGGCAAAGGGATAACCTTTGATACAGGCGGTATTTCACTTAAGCCTGGCTCTGCAATGGATGAGATGAAATGGGATATGTGTGGCGCTGCATCTGTATTTGGCATCATGCAAACTCTAGCTAGACTAAAAGCCAAGGTAAATGTTGTAGGGTTATTGGTGTGTGCTGAGAATATGCCTTCAGCTAGAGCTACAAAACCTGGAGATGTGGTTACGTCTATGTCAGGACAAACTATTGAAATTTTAAATACTGATGCTGAAGGACGATTGGTCCTTTGTGACGCGCTAACTTACGCAAAGAAATTTAAACCTAGTCATGTGATTGATATGGCAACCCTCACAGGAGCAGTCGTTGTAGCTTTGGGCAGCCCTGCATCAGGCGTCATGGCAAATAATCAAGCGTTGGCAGATAAAATTCTAGCAGCTGGTGAAGCTTCGGGCGATAGAGCATGGCAGCTTCCTTTATGGGAAGAGTACGCTCACTGCACAAAAACAAAGTTTGCTGACTTAGCCAATATTGGTGGCGGAAGAGAAGCCGGAACGATTCATGCAGCCTCTTTTCTATCAAATTTTACGAAAGACTATAAATGGGCTCACATGGATATTGCTGCTAGCGCATGGACAGGTGGAGCAAAGAAAGGTGGAACTGGAAGACCAGTCCCCTTATTGGCCGAATTAATTCTAAAAGGAAATTTATAAACCGTATTACTTGAATGCTGTTATTAACATAGCTAATGGATAAGAAGCCTTACGATCCTTCTGAAATAGAGCAAACACTCTATCAAGAATGGGAAACCTCTGGTCTATTTGAACCAGGTGAAAGTTCTGAATCTTATTCACTAGCTATCCCTCCCCCAAATGTTACCGGGACATTGCACATGGGGCATGGTTTCCAAAATGCCATCATGGATTGTCTAATTCGTTATCACCGCATGTCAGGAAAAAATACCTTATGGCAAGTGGGCACTGATCATGCAGGGATTGCTACTGAGATGGTTGTTGAGCGGCGTCTGAATGCTGAAGGAAAATCCAAAGAGAGCATTGGCAGAGCAGCATTTGAAAAAGAAGTGTGGGATTGGAAAAAATACTCTGGCAATAAAATTACCTCTCAATTAAGGCGTTTAGGCTCTAGTTTAGATTGGAGCTCAGAAAGATTTACTCTCGATGATGAATATCAATACGCTGTTCAGAGCGCATTCATACAGTTATTTGAGGACGGGCTTATTTACCAAGGCAAAAGGCTGGTTAATTGGGACCCTGTTCTTGAAACCTCGCTCTCAGACCTGGAAGTGGTTAATAAAGATGTGGTTATTAAAATCTGGGAAATTAAATATCTCCTTGATAGCACTGATGAATTTGTCACTATTGCGACCACAAGACCAGAGACTCTTTTTGGCGATATGGCTCTTGCTGTTAACCCAGATGATGAAAGATTTTTACACCTTGTGGGCAAAAGTGCGGTTATACCTCTATGTGATCGAGTTATTCCTATTGTTGCCGATAACTATGTAGATCCAGAGTTTGGGACGGGGGTGGTGAAAATTACGCCTGGTCATGACTTTAATGACTATGAGCTAGGCAAGAGACATGGCTTGCATATAAACGACGATAACCAATGCTGTACGGGAAGTGAAAAAGAATTTGATCCGATCTCGATTCTTAGTAAAGAAGTAAAAATTATTGGGGTAGCGCCAGAGAAATTCCATGGAATGGATCGTTTTGATGCGCGCACTGAGCTATTGAAAGACCTTGATGCCCAAGGTTTTTTGCTCAAAGAGTCCGAATATGAAAGCACGTTGCCCTATGGGGATAGGTCAGATCAAATTCTAGAACCCCTCTTAACCGATCAATGGTATGTGGATGCTAAAACTCTTGCAAAACCAGCAATTGAAGCAGTGAAATCTAAAGAAATAACATTCGTTCCCGCTAATTGGGAGAAAACATACTTTCAATGGATGGATAATATTCAAGACTGGTGTGTCAGTAGGCAGCTCTGGTGGGGCCATAGAATTCCAATTTGGTATGATGCCGACGGTCAAGCGTATGCTGGACACTCAGAAGAAGATGTGATGGAAAAAAATAATCTCGCAGGCCCTCTAATCCAAGAAGAAGATGTGCTGGATACTTGGTTCTCGTCCAGTCTATGGACGTTTGCCACGCTGGGCTGGCCAGAAAAAACATCAAAATTAGAACTCTTTCATCCAACAACCGCCTTGGTTACTGGCTTTGATATTATTTTTTTCTGGGTTGCCAGAATGATCATGATGACTAAATACTTTATGAAAGAAGTCCCTTTTAAAGAGGTGTACATTACCGGATTAATCAAGGATGAAAATGGTCAAAAAATGTCGAAATCTAAAGGTAATATTCTAGATCCTATTGATTTAATTGATGGAGTATCTCTAGAAGCATTGCTAGAAAAAAGAACTGAGGGAATGATGCAGCCTCAATTAAAAGAAAAAATTATCAAGCAGACAAAAAAACAATTTCCAGATGGCATAGAGAGTTATGGAACAGATGCACTGCGATATACCTACTACTCTCTTGCTTCCCCAGGCAGAGATATTAATTTTGATATTGGAAGAATTAAAGGTTATAGAAATTTTTGCAATAAAATCTGGAATGCCTTCAGATTTATAGAGATGCAAGCTGCAACTCATAGCTATCAACCAGCTGAGCATAAAGCCGATGCGCTGTCGGACTGGATGTCACAAAAAATATTTCAATCTTCGCTGAACTGCAAAACTCACATAGAAACCTATCGATTTGATTTAGCTGCTGCAGAAATTTATGAATTAGTTTGGTCAAATTTCTGTGATTGGAATATTGAATTGAGTAAAGTTGCTATACAGAAATCAACTGATCCCAGTGTAACCGCAGACTTAATTGGTAATCTATTTAAGAATTTTGAAAATATTTTAAAATTACTACATCCTTTCATGCCATTTATTACAGAGGAACTCTTTGCAAAAATGAATGCTCTGAAGGGGTTTGATGGGCGTCAATTTCTTGTAGAGGCTGGCTTTGCCAATCTAACAACCTCTAAAGATAATGGGGTAGATGAATTGATTAATATTATTTCTGAACTAAGGGTGATTAGAAGTGAGAATGCAAATATCAAGGATGAAACTTTGCACCTTGTTCTTTCGGGCAACCTTGCTCCCTCAATGGTCAAGCTAATTCAAGAGTTCGAAGAGATTGTTTGTGGTATCGCAAAATTAGATGCGATTGAGTTCAGTACTGAGGATTATGAAGAGTCTATTGAAAAAGCAATGACTAACTATAAAATTATCATTCCTTTGGCAGGCCTTATAGATCCAGAGGAAGAATTAGAAAGGCTCCGCAAAGAGCTAGGCAACGTTGAGAAGGATATTAAAATTATTAGCTCAAAGTTAGAGAATGAGCAATTTGTTGCAAAGGCTCCAGAGGCCGTAGTTCAAAAAGAGAAAGGGAAAATCACTACAGCTGAAAATAAAAAACTTATGCTAGAAAAAAGTATTGCTAAGCTTCAGTCTTAAGCTGCTGGTTTAAAAAATCACGAATGGCGCTGCCGACCTTGGTTGGTTCTGCATAAGTAATATCATGCTTGCCTCTCTCAATAATGATTAGCTGTGAATGAGGAATACTCTTCATCAGGCCCTCACTGCCAGCAAAAGGAACCACG
>DEOR01000034.1:45569-46384 GCA_002358345.1 Proteobacteria bacterium UBA3413
TTGAAATGACGGACGGTTGATAGCAATGACTCTATAAAACCTTTGAATTGCATTTGAGAGCGAGCCTTCTCCATAAAATCTGATTTAGAAAGAGCCAGGGGATCCTTTCTTGCTGGCGAGCCATCTAACTTGTTGTCTTGGAATACCACCAATGAACCAAAAAGATTCCAAAACCACTCTCCAATCAATGGTTTAATCGTCCACATATTGGCCGTAGGGTCTTCAATCATAAATCCTGCAGGTGCAATCAATGTCATGCTTTTAACTGATTCAGGATACTTTCTAGAGTAATGAGCTACAACAGGACCGCCCATGGAGTAACCAACTATGTGAAATGGTTTGGAAACCATTTGATGGTCCAACAACCCCTTTAATGAATCAACAAATAGGTTTTGATCGTATAATATTTCAGGTTTTTCAGATAAACCTCTTCCAAAGTGATCATAGGCAAGGACTTTGTAACCTGAATCCATTAAAAAACTCATCAAAGGATTCCATACAAAGTGTGGAGTTGAGAATCCGTGAACCAAGACAACAATTTCATTGTTTGCTATCTCTGGTTCATACCATCGATAATAAAGATTGCCCTGATCTAATTGTGCCCAGCCTCCAACATCAGGCAAGTCAGCCTCAGAGATTGTTTTCAAGCCATAGGTTTTTATAAAATAAGGAAGCCAAAGCACTACAGCAATGACAAGAAGACTAATCAGAAACTTCCTCACCGCCCAGCCTCGGGTTGATTTATGCTATTCATAGCAAGACTATACTACTAAACATTATTTTAGATCCAAGGGCTAGCTGGCAGTGTGTTTTTT
>DEOR01000037.1:0-3592 GCA_002358345.1 Proteobacteria bacterium UBA3413
CCAAGGGTTCACAAGGATTGGCCATACAAATCTCTAAGGTTAGAGAAAAATATTAGCTCTGATACAGCGCAAATCTTAGCAGACTTAGGTCATGAGCTTGAGGTATCTAATACCATGGGCTCCACGCAAAGCATCCTCGTATCGCCTCAGGGCCGAGAAGGTTATGCAGATCTAAGAAGGCCCAATGCTGGGGTGGCAATTCAGATTGATTAAAGCTTTAGCATTTATTCATAAAAAACACTTGCTATCTCAAGTAGATTTTCAGAATTACTACGAAGACCAACATGCGCCTCTCGCCAAATCATTGCTTGCGTTTGAATCTTACGAAAGAAATTATATTGATCCCATCATTCAGTGCCCCATCAAGGATCTTGGTTCAATTAGTGTCTTTAAGTACGCATCGGAGAAATCACTGGGTATATTGGCAGAGCAAATGTCCTCGACGCCAGGGGATACCCTAAGAAAAGATGAGCTAAATTTTATGAATGTGCCATTAAATTTTTATGTGTTCACCAACTCTACTGATGAAAGTTCTTTTGAGTTTAAGCGTAAAATTTTTTATGTTGCCAGAGAGCACAATCAGCTTAGGCGTCTTGATGGCATCAGAGGGATAGAAAAAATCTCAGAAAATTTGATAGAGAACCCTCAATCAATGATTGGCATTCCCGAATATGGGGTGAGCGAGGAGCTATCAGTCGAAGACCTAACAATGGTTGCGTCAAACTTCCCAGAGGTAATGCTGACCAATACTTCTAGCTAGAACTGTCCTCTAAATATTTGATGGCATTGGATATCCTTAGATGAGACTCTTCTTGCCCAAACAAGGCAAGCGTTAAGCCCAAGGAGGGAGAATGCGTAGAGCCAGTCATAGCAATTCTAATAGGCTGGTTGAGTTTAGGGGTTGGCAAGCTCAAGGCGGACTGAGCAGCCGCTAAGGCATCGTCAATAGAGCTCTCATTCCAAGTCTCAAGACCTTGCAGCTTTCTTAGAATGTACTCTAGGGAGGATTGAGATCCCACTAAAAATTTCTTTGCTGCTTTCTCGTCGTAAGCATCTATATTAAAAAAATATGGTTTTAAATCCAAGGCAATGCCAGCGAGGGTTGGCTTGCTGGTTCGCATGGCTGCTATGATCTCATCACTGTTTTCTTTTGCGGCAACATCAATGTTGTGTGTTTTAAGAAAAGGGAGAAGCTGTTCTTTAAAATCATTAAATGATAAAGCAGCTAAGTGGTTGCTATTAAT
Source organism: Proteobacteria bacterium UBA3413 (assembly GCA_002358345.1). GTDB lineage: Bacteria > Pseudomonadota > Gammaproteobacteria > Magnimaribacterales > D2472 > D2472. The sequence goes on from DEOR01000037.1 coordinate 1,245, forward strand.
CCAATCTAATTTTACTGGATCAAATATTGCTCCAGCCTTCTGAACTTCTTGAATTCTAAAATCTGAGATTAAATCCTTCAGATAAAAAATCTCTTTATCGCCTTTTGACCAGCCAAGACGCGCCAACATATTAATCATTGAGGATTGCAGATACCCTTGATCAAAATAATCTTGAAGGCTTGTGACAGCATTTCTTTTGGATAATCTTTTTTTGTCCTGGCCCAGAACCATCGGTAGATGAGCATATTCAAGGGATGGAAACCCTAAGGCTTGCTGAATGTGTATTTGTCTTGGGGTGTTGCTTAGATGATCTTCCCCCCGAATGACGGTCGTCACTCCCTGATCATGATCGTCAACTACATTGCATAAGTGATAGGTGGGCGCCCCGTCGCTTCTAACTAAGATTAAATCATCTAGCTCTGTGTTTTGAAACACTACCTCTCCCCTAATAAGATCGTGAAAAATGAGCTCTCCATCTTGAGGGGTTTTTAATCTTAAAACTGTCTCATGGCTGAGGGGTAAATTTAGATTCCTGCATTTTCCATCGTATTGAGGTTTTGACCCTTTGGCCTGTTGTGCTGATCTCATCTCCTCGAGACGCTCTTTGCTGCAATTGCAGTAATACGCATGGCCAGAATCAACAATACTGCTAATAGCTGCCTGATAGAGATCGGCCCTTTCCGACTGCCTCACTGGTGTTTCATCTGGCACTATGCCCATGTCTGCCAAACCTTTGAGAATATTATCCTCAAATTCACGAGTCGATCTTTCAGCATCCGTGTCCTCGATGCGAATTAAAAACTTGCCTTGTTGTTGCTTTGAATAGACGAAGTTAAACAGCGCTGTTCTTACCCCGCCAATGTGAAGCGTGCCAGTAGGGCTGGGTGCAAATCTGGTAATTTTTGTCATGACTGATTCCATAGTGTTGTTACGTTATTGTCTTTTTCAATTTGCTTGAGCCGACTCTCATGAGACATTGCTTCCTCCTCAGATACAGACACTGGTGTGATTGGAAAATGGTCAAAATCGATGGCCTTTCTGGACGCCTGATCTTTTGCAGAAGTGCCTTGGGATGAGATGAAATCAAATTTACTTTGACCACCTGTTAAATGGATAAAGACATCAGCTAAAATATTTGCATCCAGCAATGCTCCGTGAAAGCTTCTGTCGTAGCCTCCTATCTCAAATCTATTGGATAAAGCATCCAGGGAGTTTCGTTGCCCAGGGAACTTACTTCTAGCCAACAGCAATGTATCTTCAATCTCACAGATTTCTTCAAGGTTGGGGTATTGCGAAGACGCTCTTTTTAACTCACTGTTAAGAAAGCCAAGGTCAAATGATGCATTGTGAATAATTAAAATACTGCCCTGAACAAACTCTAGAAAACTTTCTGCAATATCGGAAAACAGAGGTTCATTTTGAACTTTCTCATTTGAAATACCGTGAACTTTTTGAGCCTCTTCATCAATTGCGCGTTGCGGATTTAGATAGGTATGAAAATGTTGATCTGTTCTCTTGCGATCCTCAAGCAGCACTGCGCCAATTTCAATAATACGATGCCCTTGATCCACTTCCAGTCCCGTGGTTTCAGTATCTAAAACAATTAATTTTTTAATCATAAGATGGAGTCTATTCCTTTGTTTGCTAGCAGATCAGCCATTTCATTGCCTTCGTCCCCTGAGTGACCTTTAACCCAATGCCATTGTACTTGATGAAAATTAATTAACTCGTCTAATTTTTGCCATAACTCTTTATTTTTAACGTCTTTTTTTGCTGCCGTGCGCCAGTTATTTTTTTTCCAGTTATGAATCCATTGAGTGATTCCATCCATGACATATTTGGAATCAGTGAAGAGATCAATCTGGCATGGCTCTTTGAGTGCTACCATACCCTCTATAGCTGCAGAGAGCTCCATTTGATTATTTGTTGCATCTGGCTTGCCTCCAAAAATTTCTTTGGAAGCGCCCTCGTAAGTGATAAATGCGCCCCATCCCCCGGGACCAGGATTTCCTCTACATGCTCCATCTGTATACATGATTACTTGTTTCATGGGTTAAAATATCTCACTTACTATTATGAATATCCAATCTATTAAAGCCTTCAATGATAATTATATTTGGTTAATCAAGACTAATGAAGGCAATCTTGTAATTGACCCTGGTGAGTCTCAACCAGTGATAGATTATATGCAACAACATCAGCTTAGATTAACAGATATCCTAATCACGCATCATCACTATGATCATGTTGGCGGCATCGTTGATCTAAGAAAAAATATTGCTGGAAAAGTATTTGGTCCAAATAATCCTCAAATTGATGGCTTGGATGTTCAGGTGACCGAAGGAATG
>DEOR01000037.1:3748-4105 GCA_002358345.1 Proteobacteria bacterium UBA3413
CTGAGCACATTGAAGTGTGCCAACGCCAAAGAGATGGCGATCTTCCAACCCTTCCAAGCACCATGGAGTTAGAGAGAAAGATTAATCCATTTCTAAGATGTTCTGAAATAGCATTAAGGCAATCTCTAGAAAATCAAACACAGGATGCCAAGACCATGAATGATGTAGAGATATTTAAATACCTAAGAGCATGGAAAGATTCTTTTTAATTCTTGCGCTTGCAAGTCTCGCTAGCTGCCAACTCCCCAGCATTATTCCTGCCGATCAATACCGAGAAGCCGAGCCAACGATTGAGTTGGAGGCTGCACAAGTCTATGAAAATGTTTGGCAGCGGATTTCTCTAAATGCTGTGAGCCA
>DEOR01000037.1:4390-4557 GCA_002358345.1 Proteobacteria bacterium UBA3413
CTTCCTCCTGAGCTTGCTCTCTTGCCTTATATTGAAAGTAATTATGATCCTTTTGCCATTTCTGCTTCTGGAGCAATGGGGCTCTGGCAATTTATGCCAGCAACAGCAAGAATTTATGGATTGCAGGATACTTGGTGGTATGAGCAAAGACATGATCCGTTAATTTC
>DEOR01000066.1:0-1495 GCA_002358345.1 Proteobacteria bacterium UBA3413
GAATAATGAGATGACTTTTCAAACCGAAATAACACCAGAACAGGCATGCATTCTTAAAAACCACTACATAACTAACAATGAAGAGGTTCCAGATTTTGTAAAGACTTTGTTAGATAACAGTGATGTTGATTGCAGTGAAGTCTAATACACCGTTTAAAATGCACTCAGTCACGGTGGAGCAGAAGGAAACAGTGATTTAAAAGGAGATAAATATGGAATGTGGTTGCGGAAGAAGTCCAACGGGTCAATGTATCGGTTGGCACAAACTCTCTGAAGAAGAGTATCAAGAAAAACTCAAAGAGTATGAGGACACAGATAGCGAAGAGGAATAGAACAAAATAGACAATTAAAAAAGAGCAATTATGGAAACATTCGCAATAATTGGATTTATTTTTGGTTTGGCAGCACTTAGCAAAATTGTATTGCTTGAAAAAAAACTGAAAGAAAAAGGAATCCTTGAAAAAGATTTCACAGAAGAGTAATGCGCCAGTCAAATTAAGAATGCCCGGTGATCTCCAGGCTAAGAAAGCCCATGCATTTTTATTAGCAGCATCAAAAAAACAAAAGCATGATAGTTTTTATAGATTCATGCAAACCGCCGATACGATCTCTGTAGAAACAAGAGTCGATGCATCTCTCTCGTTAAAATACTTCTTAGTTAAAACCATTATTGGCCAACAAGTCTCTGTAAAAGCAGCCCAATCCATATGGTTAAAAGTAAAGACTGTTTTAGATGACTCTCAATCAGGCATCACCCTAGATTTATTAAGAGAACAGGGGCTCTCCAAGCCAAAGGCCTCATATATTCTTGGCATCATTCAAAATAAAGACATTAAAGAAGCGCGCTTAGACGACTTAAAAAAATTATCTCTTGAAGAGCTGTCTCAATTTTTTTTACAACTAAAGGGTGTGGGTCCTTGGACGCTAGGTGTTGTAAGAATGTTTTATATTCAAGATACAGATGTTTTTTTAGAAGGGGATCTTGGGATTAACAAAGCTCTAGAGCATTTCTTCAACACAAAGAGGTATACCGGACAGCATTACTCGCCCTTTAGAACCTATTTATGCCTTTATTTATGGAAGAGCCTTAAAAATTAGGGATGTAGTTTTAAAAAAAAGATCTGAACTTAATTGCGTGCCTAATCAGTGCTAAAATCTTTGTATTTATAATGCTTTAAATAGACGCGATGACAAATAAATCCACCCTTTCAGTGCGAGATAAAATTTCTCAATCACTGGATTCTCAAATACTCCTACTGGATGGGGCCATGGGAACTATGATCCAAGGGCATGACTTGCAAGAAAAGGATTATCGGGGAGAGCGATTTGCTGATTGGCCAAGCGATCTAAAGGGTAACAATGATCTTTTAAGCCTTACACAGCCACACATTATTTCAGACATTCACCAACAGTACCTGGAAGCAGGCGCAAATATTATTGAGACCAATACCTTTAACTCTAATGCGCCCTCGATGTCAGATTACGGCATGGAAGA
>DEOR01000066.1:1706-3461 GCA_002358345.1 Proteobacteria bacterium UBA3413
TTTAGGGCCCAGCAGTCGCACTTGCTCACTGAGCCCGGATGTAGAAGATCCTGCATATCGAAACATTAGCTTTGATGAGTTGGTTAAAACCTACAGCGAAGCGACAGCTGCTCTATTAGACGGCGGGGCCGATTTAATTATGGTTGAAACAATCTTTGATACTCTTAATGCAAAGGCGGCTCTTTTTGCAATTGACTGTGTTGCACAAGAGAGAGATATAGATATTCCCATTATGATTTCTGGAACTATCACCGATGCGTCTGGTCGAACATTGTCTGGGCAAACCACCGAAGCGTTTTGGCATTCTGTGCGACACGCCGACCCCATCTCTGTTGGATTGAACTGTGCCTTGGGGGCAGCTGAGTTGAGACCATTCTTACAAAAACTCTCACAAATTTCTGATTGCTATGTCAGCGCTCACCCGAATGCAGGGATGCCCAATCAATTTGGTGAGTATGATCAATCGGCTGCCGAGATGGCAGAAATCATTAAAGAGTTTGGCTCAGAGGGCTTATTTAATATTGTTGGTGGTTGCTGCGGAACAACACCTCTTCACATCAAGCTCATTAAAGCCGTGACAGCAGATTTAACTCCTCGAGTACCTGCAGTTTCACCTCAATCGATGTTGCTGAGCGGCTTAGAGCCTTTGGAGATCGATGCTGATAGCTTATTTATCAACATTGGAGAGCGAACCAATGTTACTGGCTCAGCTGCTTTTAGAAAATTAATTGAGGCTGGGGACTATGAGGCTGCGCTACAAGTTGCCAGACAGCAGGTTGAAAATGGTGCCCAGATAATCGACATCAACATGGACGAGGGCATGCTGGACTCAGAGTCAGCAATGGTCAGATTCTTAAATTTAATAGCTGGGGAGCCTGATATTTCAAGGGTGCCTCTCATGATCGATTCAAGCAAATGGTCGATTATTGAAGCAGGTCTTAAGTGCGTCCAAGGCAAATCTATTGTGAATTCCATCTCCATGAAAGAGGGCGAAGAAGCATTTATCCAGCAAGCAAAATTGGTCAAGCGTTATGGCGCCGCGGTTGTGGTGATGGCATTTGATGAGGAAGGCCAAGCAGACACGCTGAAAAGAAAGGTAAATATTTGTAAACGCGCTTACGATCTATTAACTCAAACAGTAGGCTTAGATCCGCATGACATAATTTTTGATCCAAATATTTTTGCTGTTGCCACGGGGATTGAAGAGCACAATGAGTACGGGCTATCCTTTATACAGTCTTGTGCTGAGATAAAAAAACAGTGCCCCGGTGCATCTTTATCCGGCGGCCTGTCCAACGTTTCATTTAGTTTTCGTGGTAATAATATTCTCCGTGAAGCCATGCACTCAGTCTTTCTGTATCACGCTATTAAAAATGGTCTTACCATGGCTATTGTTAATGCAGGCCAACTTGCCATCTACGATGAATTGCCAGAGGAGCTGCGCGAGGTTGTTGAGGATGTAATTCTCAATCGCAATCCAGAGGCCACAGAGCAATTATTGAACCTTGCTCCAAAATACGCGGATAGCAAAAGCTCCTCAATTAGCAGCATAGACCAAGATTGGCGAAGTCTTTCCACCAACGAAAGATTAAAACATTCACTGGTAACAGGGGTTGATACATTCGTTATTGAGGATGTAGAAGAGTCTAGGTTATTAGCCGACAAACCTTTGGATGTGATCGAAGGGCCTTTGATGGATGGCATGAATCGGGTTGGAGATTTATTTGGTGCCGGCAAAATGTTCCTGCCCCAGGT
>DEOR01000066.1:3752-4210 GCA_002358345.1 Proteobacteria bacterium UBA3413
CAGTGTAATAATTTTGAGGTTATTGATCTGGGGGTCATGGTGCCAACGGAGAAAATATTAGATGTTGCCGATCAAGAGAACTGTGATTTCATAGGCTTGTCAGGTTTAATTACCCCGTCACTCGATGAAATGGTAGGCGTTGCAAAGGAAATGGAGCGCAGAGGCGATACTCGACCCTTACTGATTGGTGGGGCTACAACAAGCCCAGCCCACACATCCGTTAAAATTGATCCAGTTTATTCGGGGACAGTGGTGTATGTGAAAGATGCATCTAGAGCTGTTCGCGTTGCTAAACGACTCATGAGTGAGCGCGCTGTTTATGCTGAGGAGCTAGCCCTAGCCCATACCAACAAGCGCGATGCTTATGCCTCAAGGGCAACCACACCTCTCAGACCTTTTCCTGAAGCAATCACGCGCAAAGCCACCATTGATATGGCGCTTAAAGAAGCCGCACCATT
>DEOR01000066.1:4479-5260 GCA_002358345.1 Proteobacteria bacterium UBA3413
GTTAGAAAACTCTGGGACGATACCCAGGCACTACTTAAGACACTGATGGATGAAAAGTGGCTTAAGCCACAGGGAGTCATTGGATTGTTTCCTGCTCGCTCACTTGGCGATGCGATTGCCATAGAGGCTGAGGGCTCGACCGAAGAAGTGTTGCTGCACTGCCTTCGCCAACAAAAATCTCGAGAAGATTTAATCTCCAATTCCCTAGCTGATTTTATCGACAAGAAAGATGATTATATTGGTGCATTTGCTGTAACAGCTGGCCATGGCATCGATGAGCATATCAAGCGTTTTGAGTCAGAGCTTGATGACTATAATGCAATTATTTTGAAGGCACTAGCCGATCGCTTCGCTGAAGCGTTTGCTGAGTGGGCTCATAAAAAAGTTCGCTGTGAGCTTTGGGGCTACGCGAAAGAAGAGGGGCTTGATAACGAAGCTCTGATCAATGAAAAATATCAAGGCATTCGTCCCGCCCCAGGCTACCCATCTTGTCCTGATCACAGAGGGAAATTGGCAATTTGGGAGTTGCTAGATGTTGAAAAAAATATAGACATAAGCCTCACAGAGTCTTTGGCTATGTGGCCAACATCCAGCGTTAGTGGCTTTTATTTTTCTCATCCAGAATCTCACTACTTCCAGCTTGGGAGAGTAGACAAGGATCAAGTCGAGGTCTACTCAAAGGCAAGAGAAGAGAGCATGGATGAAAATGAAATTTGGCTTGCGCCAGTCCTAGGGTATTAGCAGAAGTATCTGCTCGTTTTTTACAATAGCTTTGTACACC
>DEOR01000066.1:5386-6200 GCA_002358345.1 Proteobacteria bacterium UBA3413
CTTGCGGTTAGTCGCAGCGGCGTGCAGGGCTCACAAACACAAATCAGGATCCGGGGCAGTGAAGCTAACCATCTCTTGGTTTTAATTGATGGGGTTGAGGCAAACAATCCATCGCAAAGCGATGAATTTAATTGGGGAACTCTAGTCGCGTCTGATATTGAGCGTATTGAGATCATTCGTGGATCTCAAAGCTCTATGTTGGGAAGCGATGCAATGGCTGGCGTGGTAAATATTATCACCCAAAGTGCAGAGCAACCTTTTGGCATTAAAACCTTTGCCGAGGCTGGCAGCTTTGATACTCAAAATAACGGCGTGAGCGTTGAGCTTAAAAATGAAGATTTTGATATGCGCCTTGGTATCAGCCATCTTCAAACAGCTGGAGAAAATATATCTCGCACAGGCCCTGAAAAAGATGGGTATGAGAATACTAATGTAAATTTAAAATCTAACTGGAGTGCCACAGATCAATTGCACCTAACCTTTGCAGCCCGCCAAGCAGATGGTATAAATGAATATGACTCAGACGGTAATTTTGATAGCTTGATTGATGACCAGGATCAGGTATCTGAATTCCGCAATGTCACTATGCGCCTTCAAGCTCACCATTCATCGATTGATGGCCGTTGGCAACATCAGGTCTCAGTGGGGCAATCAACAAATGACAATGATGAATTTACTCTCGGCATCCCAGGCACAGCAACTAACTCAACCAAAGAGCAGTACCGGCTTCTTAGTTCTTTGTTCTGGGACAAACAAAAACAACGTGCGTCCTTTTTGATGGAGCGTGAAGAGGAGGAATTCCAACAGCGTGGAG
>DEOR01000066.1:6399-12206 GCA_002358345.1 Proteobacteria bacterium UBA3413
TCGCAATACAGACAGCATCGCCCTAGAGTACCGAGCTGATACATCTAAAAAACTGACCCTGGGGGTGAGTGCTCGTTATGATGACAACTCTGAATTTAAGAGGGGGAACACTGCAAGGATTGAAGTTATTTATCAAATCAATGATCATCTTCGATTGCGCAGCGCTTATGGCACAGCAATAAAAAACCCCACTTTTACCGAGCGCTTTGGGTTTTATACTAACTTCATTGGCAATCCATCCCTAGAGCCAGAAGAATCGGTTAATTGGGAGCTAGGGATTGATCGGCAGTTTCTTGAAGGCGCCTTCAGCCTTTCAGCTACATTGTTTAATTCAGAGCTAGACAATGAAATTGATGGTAATTTTATGGATCCAATAACTTATCGCTACACTTCTAAAAATCGAGAGGGCTCGAGTAAGCGACAAGGCATTGAGCTTACAACTGCTAGCAAATTAAATGATGTTTTATTCTTTAATACCTCATATACCTACACCGATTCAGTTGAGCTTGATGGCGATAATCACTATGCAGACGAAGCTCGGCGTGCCCGCCACACTGGCAGCTTAAATCTATCTTGGCAGGCAATGGCGAACCTGCACATTAACACCAACGCCCAATACAACGGCTCTCAAATAGACGTCGTTTATCCCAATAACATAAGACTGGAAGACTATACCGTCGTCAACTTAAGCCTTAATTATGGAGCCACGCCAAAGCTAGGCATCTATTTGCGCCTTGATAACGTGTTTGATGAAAGTTATGAAGAAGTCTTTGGCTACCAAGCTTTAGGTTTTAGCGCTAATGTTGGAGCGCGCTATCGGTTCTAGATTTTCTGATAGGGAAGCCGCCTGATATAGTGGCATTACCAGCAAGAGAGGGTGTATTTATGAGCAACGAGCAAGACAAGAAGCAACAAGTCCATCAGAAAAAAATGCAAGCACTGAAAGAAAATATTGATGCATCAATTGCAGCTGCAACCATTGATCGAGGGGTCGGCATATTGCTTACCGGCAATGGAAAGGGCAAATCAAGCTCTGCCTTTGGCATGGTGATGAGGGCGCTTGGCTATGATTACAAAGTAGGCGTGGTCCAGTTTATTAAAGGACAACAACTTTCTGGCGAAGAGATCTATGTGCGCGAAAAATGCCCATCGGTAACCTTTCATCAAATGAACACTGGCTTTACTTGGGACACCCAGGATCGCTCCTCAGACATTGTTGCTGCGAAGACAAGCTGGGCGATTGCTGAAAAAATGCTAAAAGATGACAGCTATCATTTGGTGGTATTAGACGAGCTTACCTACATGATCAGTTTTGATTATCTTGATGAGGACAGTATTCTGAGCGCTTTAAAAAATCGTCCAAAAAACCAATCTGTCGTTGTAACTGGACGCGGCGGAGGCTCAGCACTAACAGAGTGGGCAGACACGGTATCTGAAATCAAAGAAATTAAGCATGCCTACAATGAGGGTGTCATGGCTAGAAAAGGCGTGGATCTTTAAAAAATAATAGGCAGTTGAACTATAATACTTAGGATTGCAAACAAGGCACCAGAAACCAAGGAAATTTTATGTGGAAGAATGTAGCATTTTTATTAGCACTATTAGTTGCAAGTAGATTTATTGGATTACCAACAAACTTTTCTCCCTTATTAGCGCTAGCGGTATTTATGCCCAGACTAACGGATGATAAGCGCATACAGCACCTTCTTCCTGTCAGCATTATCGCATTCACCAATTTTTTTTTAGAGCCAGTTAACCCTCTTATACTTGCAACCATGCTTTTAGTCTTTGCTATTACCCCTACTGTGAGTCGTTTCAGCAAGAGCCTGTTTTTGGGCAGCTTAAGCGCTGTGCTGACTTGGTTTGTTGTGGTCAATGGTGCTGTGTGGTTTGCAGGCGGCGGTTCGCTGCCACAGACCTATATTGCCGCCATACCTTTTGATTTTAGATTAGCAGTCAGCACAGGGCTATATGTTGCATTATTCCACAGCAGTGAAAAATTATGCATGAGCTTCTCTAGATCAAACATCAAACTGCTGGATCGGTTAGTTTAAGACGCGCACTTTCGCTCATCGCTCAGCCTCTATAGGTCGCTGCTGAATAACTGTCCTATGGCAGTGTAAATAAATCCTCTACAGAACAATTTAAAGTTTTTGCTATTTTTAATGCAAGAACAGTGGAGGGGACGTAAATCCCATTTTCAATAGCATTGATACTTTTTCTAGAGACCTCAGCGCTTTCAGACAATTCCTGTTGAGTGAACCCAGCCAACTTTCTTTTTTCTTCTAGGCCATTTAATAGGTTTTGATGGTGCTTGCCCATTTAACTTTCTTCAAATCTCTCAACTGCTTTGGTAAGCTCAGCACTATCGTTTGGATAGAGGTACCCGGCAACTATTGAACCAGCGCCAATTGCACCAACCAATAGTCCAATACCCGGAACGATTTCTCCAGAAAGGCTCATTCCAAAGAGAAAGATACCAAGACCAATAAATAAAGTGATCACACCACTTCTTCTATAATCTATGGGCTGCGTCTTGCCTTGGAGATTTTCTAGCAACTCCCTAAGCTCTGATGGATCTTGAATATTTTGCGAAATCTCAATCATCGCAGCATATTTATTTTTTTCATCTTTAGTATTAAAAAAGAAAATAACACCTACAAGCAATACAGGCATCAATACTGCCACATACCCGATTCCAATCCCTAAAATATCTTCCATAATGTAACTCCGTTTAGTAAAATGTAACGCAAACTTATCATTTTATTAATGAGAAGTAAAGGTTACATTAATAAATAATATATAATTTGATAATAGAAAAGTTAATTTCTTCACCCTGTTGGTTAAGAGCCTAGACCAATTTACCTATGAACAAGACATCCTTCTATTTTTCAATCCTAACAATATCATTTGTGCTGAGTGCGCTTGCTGCCCCCAGTATTTCTGAGGCAACCATTCACTCAGAGAAAATTATTTTAGGCTCGGGTTGTTTTTGGGGCGCTGAAAAAGGCTATGAATCTTTGCCCGGGGTGATAGATGCAGTTTCTGGTTATGCTGATGGCGATGGAGTGCAGCCAACCTATAGAGAAATTACAAAACTTAAACATAAGTTCAACCCAAACAACCATGCGGAGGTTGTTGAGGTCACCTACAACACAAATATTATTTCTACCGCAGATCTTTTAATGCACTATTTTGAATCGCATGATCCAACGCAGCTCAATAGACAAGGCAATGATGTGGGAACCCAATACCGATCAATCATCTTGTATTCAAACGAAGACCAAAGGCTGGTAATTCAGGAGATTGGTTCGGCCTACCAAGCACTACTATCAGATGCCGGCTATGGAAAACTGACCACAGTCATCAAGCCCATCACCAAGTTTTACAAAGCAGAAAATTATCATCAAGACTATATTAAAAAAAATCCAAATGGCTATTGCCCCGATCACTCTACGGGAGTGAAATTTAACAACAAAAAACAGATGACCATGCCTGATAATACAACCCTTGCAAAGGGCAAAACCATTGTCGTCATTGAGCCCGAAGGTTACTGCCCTTACTGTGAAAAATTTAAGGCAGAGGTAGTAAAAAATTATCTTGGCAATATACCCCTTATTTTTAGACTCGCCAGTCAGTTAGAGGGACTGAGAATTGATTCGCCCACATGGGCCACCCCAACCATTCTATTTCTTGAAGAAGGGAAAGAGGTCTTTGGCCATCAGGGCTATATGTCACCCAAGGAATTCTATGAAGCGCTTGGCTACTTTAAGCTAGGCGACTCCGAAGCATACAGAGTGGCGTTCGATAAGGGAACCGATGCTAAGTTCTGTAAGGAGTATGAAATTTTTAAAAATACACCCGATGGCATCTTTCTTGATAAGTTAAGCGGAGCGCCATTATTTGATACCAGGGATAGATTCACTTCTTCCACCGGCTGGCTATCATTCACACAGCCCATAGATGGCTCTGTCTATACCAAACCAGATAATAGTTATGGCATGAGAAGAACAGAAATACGGTCTGCGACCTCTGATATTCACCTTGGCCATGTTTTTCCTGACGGCCCCAATGGCTCATCTAGATATTGCATCAATGCAACCGTGCTTGATTTCAAACAAAGACTTTAAATTAAACATGACCATCACCCAATCTGAGGCACCAAAAAATTTATACAAGGTTTTATCTAAACAGGAATGGGAGGCGGCATCACAGAGTGGGAAGATAGCCACAGACCTAGATCAAAAAGATGGTTTTGTTCATCTTTCCTCCGCCCTTCAGCTAAACGCAACCTTGACTTTGTATTTTGCGAAGCAAGAAGAGGTCGTGCTTCTGCAAATTAAACAACAGATCATCGAAGATGGATTAACCTTTGAGCACTCAGAAAAGCGAGGCGGAGAATTTGCTCATTTATATGGCGACCTCTTGGTTGAGCACACATCACAAACATGGTTCTTAGAAAAAGGAGCGTTTATCTTGCCAACTGAAATTCTTCAAGAGGCTGAACAGACGCTTGCTCCCCAAATGAAAACAATGTATTTATTTCTGCTGTGGGTCTTTGGGTTTTTTGCTTGGGTGGCTTTTGATTTATTTGTAGAGGCTTTTATCTTTGAATGGCTGCAATGGAATGGAACCAAGAAAAACGATTGGTTTTTTGCTTTATGGTGGGGTGTTACTGTTTCATGGGGCTTGTATGGATTGATCAGGATATATCAAGCGCAGAAATCCGGGATTAAATAATCCTAGCCAGCATTCATTTGGGTTATTAGGGGCTGTATCTCTGCCCAGACTTCTTTAGCTATTAAGGAATGCCCTTCTTTGTTTGGGTGAATCCCGTCCGATTGCATTAGACCCATTACAGCCATCTCCTGAATTGAGCCTTTGATTAAGGAGAGCTGGTATTCTATTGCCAGATCACTAAAAATTCTTTGAAAATTCTTTGTATAAACCTCCCCATAATTTGGCGGCAACTCTACCCCAACAAGAACAACAGTTGCGCCAGCCATTTGAGCCATCTCAATCATCAGCTTAAGATTTTTTCTTACTACTTTTTTTAAAGACATGCCCCGCAAGCCATCGTTGCCACCCAGCTCTAAAATAACAATCCGAGGCTTATGCCGGCTTAATAATTTAGGCAGCCGATAGAGCCCACCTGATGTGGTGTCTCCACTAACGCCGGCATTCACCACTTGAAATGTTAAGCCTTGCTTCTTGATGCTTGCATCCAGCAATGAAGGCCAAGAATGATTGAGTTTTACCCCATAGCCAGCACTCAAACTATCGCCTAAAACAACGATGGTATTGGTTGGAGGGCCTACCGTGTCAGCAGAATTTACTGGTACCATTACGGACAGTAAGATGGCTGAAACTACCAAAAGGCAAAAATTGAAAGACTTAATTTTAGAAGTTAAAAACATTACCAAAGAAGTTAACAGTCCAGAAGGGCCTTTGACAATAGTCAAGGACGTTAATTTATCCATAGAGCCAGGAGAGTTGGTGTCCCTCGTTGGACCATCCGGGTCTGGTAAAACAACATTGCTAGCAATTATGGCAGGCCTAGATTTACCCAGCGCAGGCTCTATTACCCTCTTAGGGTCGGAAATTACTTTGCTCGATGAAGATCAAAGGGCTCAAATTAGAGGCCGAGATGTTGGATTTGTATTCCAGTCTTTTCATTTAATGCCTAAACTGTCAGCACTAGACAATGTCATGTTGCCGCTAGAAATATCTGGAATAGAGGAGGCTCAATCTAAGGCAAAAGAAGCTCTCATAAGCGTTGGTTTAGAAAAAAGAGCGCAACATTTTCC
>DEOR01000066.1:12405-14090 GCA_002358345.1 Proteobacteria bacterium UBA3413
TCAATGACCTTATGCAAACCACTCTGGTGTTGGTCACCCATGATTTAGCGCTTGCAGAAAAATGCAGCAAAGTTTATGAATTATCTGAGGGTGAGCTCTTATGATCAGAGGCCTTCTCTATGGCATAAAAAAATTCTGGTCTGAAATTACAAGTGGTGATTTGCTAATTTTGTCGCTTGCTATTGTCTTGAGTGTTACTGCTATTTCAAGCGTTGGTTTTTTAGGGGATCGGCTGCAGTCTTCAATGAAGCAACAAGCCGCTAGTATCCTAGGTGCTGATGTAACTCTTCGCTCAGCCTCAGAGCTCGGGTCAGACTATCTAGAGCTTGCAAAAATACATGAGTTAGAGACTGCAGAAACAGTATCCTTTTTAAGCATGGCTATCGCCAATGAAGATAATTTATTGAGCTCTATTAAGGCAACCACTTCATCCTATCCCTTAAAGGGAGCCTTGATCATTTCGACGGTTAATGGCGACAAGATTAATCATAAAGGATCACCTAGAAGCGGTTATTTGTGGGTAGAAAAAAAAATATTAGAAGTCTTGGAGTTAAGACAAAGTAGCCAGTTAATTATTGGCAATAAGACTTTTATTGTTGAGGGGATCATACAAGAATACCCGGATCGTAATTCAGGGTTCTTTGGGTTTTACCCAACAATTATAGTGAATGTTGATGATTTGGCTGAGATGGGCATTATTCAAACAGGCAGCAGGGTGGTGTATAGAAACCTGTTTGCTGGAACAGGAGAAAATATCAAGAACTTTCTGAATAGTATGCAGGATATGCCAGCAGAAATTAGGGTTCAAAAAGCAGAAGATGCTGGAGAAGGTCTGGGAAAGGCTCTTGAGAGCTCAACAATTTTTTTTAATCTGGCCAGTCTTTTTACTATCATTATTTCTGTGATCACCTCAATGATGGCAGTCCGAAGATATGCAGCTCGCAACCTACTACAAACCTCTTTAATGAAAGTATTTGGTGCCTCGAAAAGGTTTATCCTGGGCTCCCAAATTATGCAGCTTACCTTAATGGCATTGCTTGCAACTCTTGTTGGGTTACTTGGCGGGTATCTATTGCAGTTCTTGCTCATCAGCGCCCTTCAAGACATCATTAACACAGACTTACCGCCACCTTCATTCCAGCCAGTCATATTGGGTTTTGTCGCCTCCTTTTGTGTTGTATTTGGGGTGGCATCTCCCTATTTAAAAATACTGAGTGAGTCAGAGCCCATTCGAATTTTAAGAAATGATTTCAGCATAGGGATGACAAGAAATCTGATGATTTATTTAGTAGCCTCAGCAACCATGCTGATATTTTTAATGATTTTATTTAAAAACATTGAGCTGATTTTATACATAGTTGGCGCTTTGATTGCCGTAACGATTGCACTCTTTCTGATCGGAAAAGGGTTAATCTATGGACTCTCATTCATGCAGCTCTCTTCAGGCATAGGGTGGAAATTAGGTTTAAAAAATATTGCTAAACGAGGCCACGAAAGTATTCTTCAAATTGTTATTTTTGGCTTATCACTGGTTTTTCTATTGGTCTTGGCTGAAACAAGAACGGATCTTATAGACTCATGGACCGATAGGCTTCAGGAAGATACCCCAAACAACTTTCTATTTAATATTCAGGAATATGATCTAGAAAATATTTCAGAATACCTTGGCAATACCGCTGACATCT
>DEOR01000066.1:14284-15023 GCA_002358345.1 Proteobacteria bacterium UBA3413
CAGAATTATTAGACTCAGAGAATGTAATGGAGCGTGAGGCTAACTTGACCTGGCAAGAAAAGCTTCCTGATAGCAATACAATCGTTCAGGGCTCCTGGTGGGAAGCTGGCAGCTTGAGGGCAGAAGTATCAGTTGATGATAGCATTGCCGATTCAATGAACTTAGCACTCGGTGATGAGTTATATTTTTCAGCTGGCGGAACTAATTTTTATGCCACTGTTACAAGTTTTCGAGAGGTTTCGTGGGAAAGCTTTTCTCCAAATTTCTTTTTCTTACTCTCGCCAGCCATAGGCAAAACCCTTCCTAATTCTTATATCACAAGCATTAGAATCCCTGAAAATAGCAGCATCATCACAAGCTTTATTGAGCGCTTCCCAACCATCACAAATATCGATATTGGCGCAGTAATTAAACAAGTTCAAAATACAATTTCAAGCGCCTCTTTGGCTGTGCAATATATTTTTATCTTAGCTTTGGCCGCTGGCATCCTTGCGCTCATAGCCTCAATCTTCTCAAATACAGATCAACGAAAGAAAGAGGCTGCCATTCTTCATGCCATTGGGGCCAAGCGATCCTTAATTTTTCAAGCAGCAGCAGCAGAATTTTTAGTGCTTGGGGTGCTATCTGCAATGACCGCCATCATAGCTGCTATATTATTATCAGGCGTGATCTTCACCCAAGTTCTAGAGTTATCTTATTCCCCAAATCCATATATTCTTGGGTCTGGCTTTCTTGCTGC
>DEOR01000054.1:0-2405 GCA_002358345.1 Proteobacteria bacterium UBA3413
ACAAGTGAGCCCAGTCTCAATCAATCAAGCTTGGATGAAAGAATGAAAGAGATTGATGCCTCTTCGCCTATAGAATCTGCAAGACTGTTAACCGCAGCTCTTGGGCTTGGAAGCGAGACAGGTGAATTTGTTGAAATAGTCAAAAAAATGTTTCTTCAGGGCAAGCCAGCATCTGAGGATAATATTTACCACATGAAGAGAGAGCTCGGTGACATTATGTGGTACTGGGCTACTGCCTGCATGGCATTGAAGCTTGATCCCTATGAAGTGATTAAAGAAAATCAGGATAAGTTAGAGGCTCGCTACGGAGAAAAATTTCAAGTTGACAGGAGCGAGCATCGCAAAGACGGAGACCTGTAAGTGCCATTACTAAGCTAACTATTAATTAACTTAGTAAATAGATTTTTCTGTGAGATCTGCCACTGCTGCTTGATACTCTTGTTTCAGCTCATCAACCAATGATTGGACGGATGGTGCATTCTTGATTGCCCCAATGCCTTGACCTGAGCCCCAGATATCCTTCCAAGCTTTAGCGTCAGTATTGCCGCCTGAGCCAAAATTCATGGATGACTTATTAGCATCGGGAAGATTATTGGGATCTAGGCCAGTCCTCGCTATAGAGGGCTTAAGGTAGTTACCAGCAACTCCAGTGAACAATGAAGAGTAAACAATATCATCCGCAACACTCTCAATCAGCATGTCTTTGTAAGCTTGCTCGGCATTGGCTTCTTCTGTGGCGATGAATCTCGTGCCCATGTAAGCTAAATCTGCACCTAGGGCAAGACTTGATGCAACTGCGCTGCCTGAGCTAATAGCTCCAGAGAGAATAATGGTGCCATCAAAAAACTCTCTTACCTCTCTCACCAAAGCGAATGGAGATAAAGTCCCTGCATGGCCGCCGGCACCAGCGCAAACTAAGATTAAGCCATCAACGCCCTGCTCTGCAGCTTTTCGAGCATGCTTAACACTAATAACGTCGTGATAAACCAAACCACCATATGAATGAGCGGCCGTCACGATTTCTTCAGGGGGTCTGAGAGAGGTAATAATAATTGGGACCTCATGCTTAACGCATGATTCCATATCAGCCATTAAGCGATCATTGGATGCATGACAAATTTGATTGACTGCAAATGGCGCTATGGGCCTGTGAGGGTTTTCTTCTTTGGCTGCTGCTAGCTCTTCTTTAATGCGAACAATCCATTCGTCTAGGACATGTTGTGGTCTAGCATTCAATGCTGGAAAAGAACCAACGATGCCAGCTTTGCATTGAGCAATCACAAGCTCGGGACCAGAAACTAAAAATAGCGGAGAGCCTATCACTGGAATTGAAAGGTTGCCCTGAAGTATTTTAGGAAGTGTCATGGTGATCCGTGATTAGAAAAAGTTATAGCTTACACGAAGCTAAATGGTAATTAAATAAAGGTTGGTAAGTTATTGAATGTTATCTGCAACCCAGCTGATGGACCAGTTGTGCCCAAGCCTGTGCCCGTTATAAGTATCCGGCAACACGGTTACCATGCTTCCCTCTATCACAATATTTTGAGGGTTCTCTGGTAGATCCTTGAATGCACTATCTAAATGTTGCTGCGTTCTCCATTCATATAGATTGACCATCGGTTGAAGCTGAATAGTAGGCTGATAACTACAAAGACTATTTAGCGAAGCCATGCCTTGAAGCGGGGAGGCAATGATGTGAGCATCAAGCCTGACTAAGTTTTTCCAATTATTTAAAAGGTGGCTAACTAAGATGCCGCCATAGCTGTGTCCCATGAGGGTCACTGTTTGAATTTGCCTGTTTTGGCTTAAAAGATTTTCTAACTCAACAATTAACCTATCTCCAGACTCTTTGTAGCAGCCATGATCGGGCCATCTATAAAAATACATTTCATTGGTTGGTGTGTCTAAAGTCTTTAAAGGATAAACCCACTCATACCCTTCACTCGAACCGCCATGAACCGCTATGGTTATTTGATTGGCGTTTTGTAGATTAGATTCTAAGGACTGCATGCCCATTGGAAGCTCAATCAGGCGAGCGCCCAAGGCTTTAACTGAAATATTATCTTGAAAATCACTAAGCTGGACTTTCTCTGCAACAGGCCCATTGCAGCTGACTAATGCTAGCAATAGGATTGAAAAATATTGTAAAAATTTCATATGAGGTTATTTAATAAAGTAAGCAACGCTGTGATAAGTAAAGTCTTTGGCTCCAATCTGATCAAAGCCCATAAGCTCGTGAAAATCTCGTGAGCCTTGGTTTAAAGGCTTTGTATTAACCTCTAAAGAAACTGGAAGAGAGTATTTTTTAGCTTCTAAAAAAATATTTTCATAGATTGCTTTTCCAAGGCCCGCTCTTCTGTAGCCTTTTTTAATGCAGACCCTGTCAACATATAAAAATTTCTTTA
>DEOR01000054.1:2574-3857 GCA_002358345.1 Proteobacteria bacterium UBA3413
ACCACTGCACCCTGATCTAGGGCAACTAAATTATAAGTGCTCAGAGAAATTAGTTGCTCAAGATCCTCAATTGAATCAAGAGAGCCAACGTTTGGGGTATTGGCTTGGTTCATATCATAGATTTCGTTTAGCCATTGGCGGTTCTGTTCGCCAGAATGAAATTGTTCTAATGTGGGCAGCGCTGTCATATCTAATGCTCTAGTAGCTGTTCATGTTTCTGATTAATTATCTGAGCCTGCAGCAATAATCTCAACATAAGTTTTAATACCATCTACAAAATCATCCGCATCGATGCTTTCATTGGTTCCATGAAACCCGGTCATATCCTCGGGGACAATGCTAAATGGATTAAACCTAAAGGAGTTATCAGCAACTTTTGAGTAATGACGAGTATCAGACGCTGCGATCATAATTCCTGGAACGACCACAACCTCTCCGTAAACTTTATTTAATGAAGTGGCGATGATGTCATAGCCTTCAGACTGCCAATCTGAAATACCTGATGCCTCCATTCCCCCCAAAAGCCTAACCTCTACCTGCTCTGATTCAACCGCATTCCTTACATGCTCGGTCACACCCTCAATGGAATCTCTGGGATGAAGTCTAAAATTAATAAGTGCTGTGGCTTCAATTGGCAAAACGTTACTTTTAATGCTTCCATTCAACATGGTTGGGGCGGTTGTTGTTCTAATCATGGCATTAATAACAGGTGATGAAGACATGAGGCTGTCCAACAACCCTCCAAACAACCAACGATTTGCAAAAAGAAAGCGATACCCAAATGGCATGTGTTTACTAACGCCATCAAACATCTCCGCGCTTAAGCCATCCAAGCTTCCTGGAAGTGGTGCTTTCTCTAACTTGATGAGTGCATCTGCAAGAATATTCACAGCTGTTTTTTTGGGTGGTGTTGAGGAATGGCCGCCGGCTGCTTTAGCAGCAATAAGCAAATTCATTATTCCCTTTTCTGCCACATTGATAGGCGCAACTAATTTCTCAACTCCAGGGAAAAAGCCTTTATTTACAAACGAGCCTTCATCTAAAGACCAGTGGAGTTGAATGCCTGCACTTTTTAATTTATCTGCAACAAGCGCAGCCCCACCCCCTCCGATCTCTTCGTCATGACCAAAGCTGAAATATACGGTTCTGGTAGGTTGAAAATCATTCTGTATCAGATGAGTGGCGGCCTCATACATTCCAATCACGCCACTCTTATCATCCAGGGCTCCTCTGCCCCAAATTCTATTATTCGAAATTACACCTGCGAAGGGGTCTTGCTCCCA
>DEOR01000004.1:0-2216 GCA_002358345.1 Proteobacteria bacterium UBA3413
TCAAAGTTACCAGCGCCATCGTTAAAATATAAAACTGCGTTCATCATGACGTCAATATCCCCATCACCATCAATATCTCCTGCCCCAATATCGTGAGCAAAAATAACATCTGTGGCCTGAGGCGTGTCTTTTATTAAGGCAGCTTCATTTTGCAAAACCTGAATCTCTTTATGAATGCCATTGGATGAAAGCAGCAGAAGGTGAGGATAAGCTTTCCAAAAATTAGTCTTATCATCTCGCAGGATTGGCACTCCAAAGCTAGCAATCATGGCATCATCAATGCCATCTTTGTTAAAGTCTGCGATCTCCACTCTATAAGGAGCCGGCAATCTCGGGGCTGAACCCGATTCATATTTAGTGAGGTCCTCAGATAATCTTCCCTGGCCATCATTCCACAAAATATGAATGGTGCTCCAGTAGCTCTTATCTGCATCAGTCCCAAGGGATTTAAACACTCGATCACCAATATCAGCAAGAAACATTACATCCTGGTCTCCGTCTCCATCAAAATCTCCAGCCATAATTTCACCTGGTATAAAGCCTGGGGGCGATTCTCCATTTGTTGCTTGGCAGTTATCAGGTGTTGGGTAACAGTAAGTTCCTGCAGGAACTTTTTTTGTCTCGCTGCGAACCCATGGGAATATATCCCAAGTGGCGTAATTGTTAGTTTGTAGGCTGTTAGCTCTTTCTTCACTCGGCGAAAATGCAAGCGAAAGAGTGGTTGCTGTATCCGATGCGGAATATGTAACAGGAATAGTTATATTTTTAGTAACACTCCTAGAGTTGGATGATGTTAACTTAAGAGGCAGGCTAAGAGTACTTGATGTATATGTGAATGGAGCTCTGCCCTGGAGAGTTGTACCTGTAATGGTTGTAAATAATGCTTCCTTAGATTCCTCATCCAGAGTCATGACTACGGTTTCTCCTGATTGCAGATTTGTGGGAGTCACAGTAATAGAAAATGATTCATAATCTTTTAATGAATCCGGCCCTGTATAACTAAAATTAAGAGGAGTGACAGTTGGTCCTGCTGGCACAGGGGCAGCTGGAGTTGATGACCCACCTCCGCCGCCTCCGCACGAAAGTAGAGCCATGCTAATGCAAATAAGTGAGACGCAAGAATATTTTTTATTCATATTAAATAAATATAATGTATGTAAAAAAACTTTATATTATATGTGTAATAAAAATAACTAATTATTGATGGGCATCTGTGAAATGGTTGAAAAAACGCTTCTTATGAGTCGATCTCATTGGATTTATATCAATACCTCCTCTGCGTAAGAAGCGACCAAAAATGGTAAGGTTTAATAGGTTTTGATCCTTGTATAACTTGAGAAAAATATTCTCAATACAGGTTTCATGGAAATCACCTTGTTCTCTATAAGACTTTAATAGCTTGCTAAGCTCTTGCGCATTAATTGAGTCCGACACTGAATGAAAATAAATAGTCGCCCAATCTGGCTGGCTTGTAACAGGACAAACGGAGCGAAAGCCTTCGAATCGAATAATTTTATTTCTAGCAATCGTTCGAGAGTGAGAGGTAATTAGTTGTGATTTTGGCGGATGAAGTAACTTTTGAACTGTTTTAACTTTCACCGTGCCGCCCAATAAATTAGAAAGATCTCTTTCTATAATCTTTAAAGCATCCTGAATGTTAGTAAACTTTCGCTTATAAAACGAGGCTAGATATAGTTTTAGAGATTTTGATTCTACGGTTTGGTTGGTAGTCATTGGAATTTTAATCTCAAGGATTGCTAGCACAGGGTGGTTTGAAGAGTTTAGATAAGAGAATTCGTAGGCTGTCCACAAATCATAGCCAAAATATGAAAGCATAGATGGTATGTTATTGCGATCAACGGAGTCTAATAATTCTGGGGAGTATGATGAGATCCCTTGATTTTTTCCAAGAAACTTAACCTTCACTGTCTTATGCCAGTTCCCTTGTTAAGTAAATGGAGGCTCAATGCTCCCAAGATAACTATGAATAAGACGATCATTGAAAGAGCCATCGGAATAGAGACATCGCTCACACCAAGCATGCCCTCTCTAAAGGTATTCACCACATAGAGCATGGGATTAGCCAGGGAGATATTTCTCCAAAATTCTGGCAGCATGTTAATGGAATAAAAAACCCCTCCAAGATAGATCAAGGGCGTTAATACAAACGTTGGGATGATAGAAATATCATCAAAGCTATCGGCAAAAACTGCATT
>DEOR01000004.1:2434-3476 GCA_002358345.1 Proteobacteria bacterium UBA3413
CCAATCAATACTCCTCGACTAACACCCCCAAGAATAAAGCCAAGCAAGATGGCCCAATTGGGCATGGGGGAAACAAGCAACTCATCAATAGATTTTTGAAATTTTACCGCGTAAAAAGATGAAACGACGTTGGCATAAGAATTTGTAATGACTGACATCATGATCAGGCCTGGGATCATAAATTGGATGTAATCAAGCCCGTCGACCGAACCAATCCTTGGTCCAATTAAGGTACCAAAAATTACAAAATATAGGGACATGGTTACAGCCGGCGGCACAAGAGTTTGAACCCAGATACGTAAATATCTTCGTATTTCTTTTTTAGTCAGTGTGACTAAAGCTATAAATATTTCTTTTTTTCGGCTCATGATTTTTGTTTTTTAACCATCTCGATAAACATTTCTTCCAGTCGATTGGATTCATTACGCATTGAGTTTACTTGAATGTTTAGCTCTGAAAGTTTTACAAAAAGCTCATTGATAGACTGGCCTTTAGAGATTGCTACATTAATAGTATTTGCATCCTCAAGCGTCAGAGTAAAGCTGTCAATGATCGGAGCAGCCTCTAAAGGCTGATCTACATCTAAGACAAATCCTTGAACATCAAGTCTGCTTAGTAAGTTTTTCATGCTTGTGTTCTCAACTAACTCGCCATGATCAATGATGGCAATATTCTTGCAAAGCTGCTCAGCTTCCTCTAAATAATGAGTGGTTAAAATAATGGTGGTGCCGTTGACATTGATTTCTTTCAGAAAATCCCACATCTCTCGACGCAGCTCAATATCAACTCCGGCAGTTGGCTCATCCAAAATAAGTAACTTGGGATCATGAATTAAAGCTTTTGCTATCATCAGTCGCCTCTTATATCCGCCTGATAAAGTTCGAGCTTGGCTATCTCTTTTATCCCACAAGCCTAAGCGTTTTAGAACTGTCTCTGCTTTAACATTAGCCTCGGAGGCTGAAATTCCATAAAAGCCTGCTTGAGTTACAACAATGTCCAGCACCTTCTCAAATTGAGAAAAATTAATTTCCTGGGAAACGAC
>DEOR01000004.1:3688-11910 GCA_002358345.1 Proteobacteria bacterium UBA3413
CCATTGGGTCCTAACAAGGCAAAAAAATCACCTTGGTTGACGGTTAAATCTATGCCTTTTAAGGCAACAACACCAGAGGCATAAACTTTTTTGAGACCAGTGATCTCTAGTGCATATTGATTCATGATTGCTCTTCTTCCAAGCCATCGACAAACACTGCTAGCAAGATACCAATAATTAAACCCACCCAAGCGCTATAAAAAGTAATAAAGAAGGCGACCAATAATGCTGTGGCCATTTCAGAATTTTTTCTAGGAATAGACATAGCAATATAAGCACAAGCAAAACCAGTAAGGATAAGGGTCAGGGTTAAGGCCATAACCATTAAGGGCTGCATGAGAGTGACAAAAGGCAATGTAAAGTATAAAAATGGAATGCCCATTAAATAGTAAGAGCCGATGCCATCAAAAATAGAGGGCATAGTGTTGGGTCCTTTTTTCCATTGCTCGGCAACGACCACATGAACGCCTGTCCATAAGGCTCCTTGAGTTGGAAAAAATGGATTAATCAAACTTGCTAGAAGATTTCTAATTCCTACGGATAAATGAGAGCGATTAAGATCAATGGGTAAAATTTCATCATCACGATGTCTTTGAGCATCTTTTAATACTTCGGTCGCAGTAACTAAATCACCAAATAATAACATGTAGCCAATGATGACTAGCGGCAGTGCATCAATAAACATTTGCATTGTAGGCAAGCCAAGATAAAAGGGAGAAGTTTTTTCAACCAGACCAATAATGTCAGGGATCTTAAAGCCCCATTCAATATTAAAATTAACTTCGCCGAACATGAACGCTGCAAATGCAGCAATTACAAAGCCCGGAAGCAACCCTAATGAGCCGACCACTGAAAAAAATTTATTCTTTAGTGCTAAGCGTTTAAATGGGTTAGAGAAAGTTGTAATAACGCAAAGTACTATGGCAATACTCATGGAGATAGGCTGCGCTAAATACGAATCAAAGTCTTCAAAAAATACTTGATAAAAAGCAGCAAGAGCTGCACCTAGTATAATTCCAGCCTTTAGACCGTTCGGAATCTTTTCAACCAAAAGCTTACCCCACCCTGTTAAGCCTAAGATGAGAATTAATGCCGTGAATTCAAAGCACATGGCTGCCATAAATTGAAAAGTTTCAGGGTGATATTTGCAGACACCGTCAATACATGTATCAGAACCATCTGGTGGGACTCCATAAAAACCTGCGGCAGCAAGGGCTCCCATTACAATCGGAACAGCGGGCGTTACCCATCCCGGAGCCATAGGCTCACCAAATATTAAAGGCCCAGAAGAGATAAAAAACCCAGCAACCATGCTGACCGCAACCGCCTCTTCAAATGTCAGGCCAAGCTTCATTGCAAGAGGAGCCGCAGCAAAGGCCGTAGCACCAGAAATAACTAGGCCTTGTAAAAATTCTGCGGACCTAAATTGAATATGTATAAAGGGAATTCTTAGAGTGAAAGGACCCCATTTGATCCCATCGCTCTTCCTTTTAATTGTATTAATTGTACTCATTTTGATAGCTCAGACATCCCCTCTTCTAATCCTTTTAAAGTAAGTGGAAACATTCTGTGCTCCACCAGCTCCTTTATAATACATAAAGAAGAGGTGTAATCCCAATGATCATCCGGCACTGGATTTAACCATGCCACGCGAGTGAAATGTTTGCATAGTTTTTTGATTACGGCGCTGCCTGGCTCTTCGTTCCAGTGTTCAATACTTCCGCCAGAATTTGTGATCTCATAGGGGGCCATTGTGGCATCGCCCACAAAGATAACCTTGTAGTCGGATGTATATTTATTAATAATATCTTGAACTAAAAATCTTTCTTGGCTTCGCCTTCTGTTGTCTTCCCAAACAGATTCATAGACACAATTATGGAAATAAAAATACTTTAGATGCTTGAACTCAGTCTTAAGAGCAGAAAAAAGCTCTTCACAAAGTTTGATATATGGATCCATTGAGCCGCCCACGTCGAAAAATATTAAGACTTTTACATGATTGGTTCTCTCCCGAATCATATTAATATCTAAAATACCTGCATTTTTTGCAGTAGACTTGATGGTCCCATCCATATCTAATTCATAATCATTGCTTTGTCTCGCAAACTTTCTTAGCCTTCTAAGTGCCATTTTGATATTACGAGTTCCAATTTCAACTGAATCATCTAGATTTTGATACTGACGCTGCTCCCATACTTTGACCGCCTTCTTTTGGCCGCCCTCTCCCCCCACTCTTATGCCCTCGGGGTTTTGGCCATTATTTCCAAAAGGTGAAGTTCCATTGGTTCCAATCCACTTATTACCACCTTCATGCCTTTCTTTTTGCTCTTCCATACGCTTTTTAAATTCTTCAAGCAACTTCTCGAGACCACCCAGGGACTTAATTTTTTTTAACTCTTCTGGATCTAACTCCTTTTCAAAAGCCTTACGCAACCAATCTTCAGGAATAAGAGCTTGAAATATATCTTCAAGTGTTTCGATACCTCTGAAATAAATCTCGAAGGCTCTATCAAACTTATCATAGTGCTTCTCATCTTTGACGAGGATTGTTCTGGAGAGGAAATAAAAATCATTCATATCAGCAAAGGCTACTTTTTTTTCAAGTGCGCCAAGTAAATCCAATAACTCTCTTAAGGTACATGGCACACCGGTTGAGCGTACTGTATGAAAGAGGTTAATTAACATTAATTTACTTTGATTTATCTCTTCTAGACATAAAGGCTAGTCGCTCTAGCAACTGAACGTCTTGTTCATTTTTTAGCAAAGCTCCATAGAGTGGCGGAATGGCTTTTGATGTGTCAGCATTTTTTAAAATCTCATCTGGCAGCTCATCTGACATGAGTAATTTGAGCCAATCAATTAGTTCTGAGGTCGAAGGTTTTTTTTTCATTCCTGGAATCTTCCTAAGATCAAAAAATACATCTAAAGCCTCTTTCACAAGATTTTTTTTAATCTTCGGATAATGAACTTTAACTATGTCTTCCATAGTTGGTCTATCCGGGAATTGAATGTAATGAAAAAAGCATCTTCTTAAAAAAGCATCGGGAAGTTCCTTTTCATTGTTGGAAGTAATAATAATCAATGGTCTCTTCTTCGCCTTGATGGTCTCACCTGTCTCGTAGCAATAAAACTCCATCCGATCTAGCTCTTGCAAGAGATCATTAGGAAATTCAATATCAGCCTTATCGATCTCATCAATGAGAAGTACTACCTGTTTTTCAGACTCAAACGCCTCCCATAGCTTTCCTTTTTTTATATAGTTTTTAATATCTTTAACCCGCTCATCACCCAGCTGAGAATCTCTAAGTCTGGTTACTGCGTCATACTCATAAAGTCCTTGTGATGCTTTGGTCGTAGATTTAACATGCCATTCTATTAGCTGCATACCTAGAGATTCAGCAACTTCAATGGCTAAAAGAGTTTTTCCTGTGCCCGGTTCTCCTTTGATAATAAGAGGTCTCTCTAAAGCTATCGTTGCATTAACGGACATGCTGAGGTCTTCTGTTGAAACATAGGTTTTAGTGCCGGTGAATTTCATAGGGTTTTCCTTGGTTTATTATGAAGAAATTTTTTCTTCTGATTTTAAGATTTTTGCGAGCTGTCGGCTAGTGGCAACCAAGTTACCATTCATGTCCCAGATATTACAATCTTGCTCAAAATAGCCATTGCTAATATCTTTTGCAAGGCCGTCAATAAATAATTTGTTTGTAGTGGGCAGCTGCCGAATATTAGTAGTTAAAGTGAGGGTTGGCACCCAGCCCAAAGATCCATATTTATTTTGAACCACTGGCGGCAGAATATCCGAAAGATACGAGAGCACGAACTCATCTGCTGGTCCGCCAATTAACTCTAAATACCCCGAGCATCTAGCCTCTGCATCGCCTGACGCTATCTCTCGATCCCACCATGCATGTTGAGGATGAACAGATAATTCTAGCTGCTGGATGAATGATGGTGTTGAGCCAGGTTTTAAAATGTCATAACTCATCGCTTTGTATTCTTCCTCGGCTACCGAATGCATAATGCTGGGTACGGGCGTGCCTAATCCAGAGTATCCTTTCATATATTTAAAATCTGAGTAAAGACCTGAGAATAAACATCTGATCTTTCCATCCTGAATTAACTTCGCTTGACCCATCGTAGAACCTCTTGAAGTCCTAAGGATCTCAATGTGAATTTCAGCCTCTGCGGGTTCTGTTCTATCTAAATAATAAATATTTGAATTAATCGCGCTGGGGTGTGGCATTACACTTGATAGCGCTTTATTCATGATTGCCATTAGGTAGCCACCATGAGGGGTATTGCCAACAAAGTATCTTGAATCAGGGGTGAAAGCAAAAATATTCTCTGAAACCTTGGTAAGGCTTAAAGCGTATTGAAATTGGTCAAACTGGTTCATATTGATAGATAATTGCAATATTGTAATTGATAGAAATTAAAAATGGCTGGATTTATAGATATTGCGTGTAATTTTACGCACCCTTCTTTTGCGCACAATTTAGAACGTGTATTGCTCGATGCCGAGACTGTTGATGTGAAGAAATTTGTATTGCTGTGTGCTAGCTTAAAAGATTTAGAGTCTATTCAAAGCATTAAAGCTAAAGACCCATCAAAATTTTTTATAACTGCAGGCATTCACCCCCATCATGCAAATGAAATACTTGATTTAAATGACTTGACTTTGACTGATGTGCTTCAAGGAATTCAGCCAGATGCTATTGGTGAAACGGGCTTAGATTACTTTAGAAATATATCACCCCCAGAGATACAAAGAGAATCATTTGCTATGCATATAGACATTGCCAAAGATCTTAAAAAACCGCTTTACCTACATCAAAGAGATGCGCACGACGACTTTGTAAAGATTCTAAAAAACCATTCAAGAGGCCTGCCAAGATTTGTTGTTCATTGCTTTACAGGCACGCAAAAACAACTTGATGCGTACCTAGACCTCGGTGCTTATATTGGCTTAACGGGATGGATTTGTGATGAAAAAAGAAACCAAGATCTTCGTGCGTCAATTAAAACTATTCCCTTGGATCGATTAATGCTTGAGACAGACTGCCCCTACCTTCTTCCAAAAAACCTACCAAATAAACCAAAAAAAAATATTAATGAGCCGCAATTTCTTCCCCATATCGCCAATGAAGTTAGTCAGCTCATGAATATTTCTATTGAAAAATTGCGAGAAGCAACCCTGAAAAATACTGAGTTTTTTTTTAACTAAAACAAGATCTGTCTAATGAGAACTTCTCACAAATTTCATCATTGTTCTGGCCTGCTTTAACTGATGCATGCTTAATCTCTGTTTTAGATACAGAAAAACGCGGGGCAGGATTTGGCTGAATAACACCATCATAATCAACAAAGGTTTCTCGAGCTTTCATGTGATGATGCTCAGGTGCCTCAGCAAGGGATAAGACTGGGGCAACGCAAGCATCCGATCCATCAAAAATTTCTGTCCATTCATCTCGAGTTTTGAGTTTGATCTTCTCCTGCATGATAGCTTTTAATTCAGACCATTGGCTGCGATCAAGTTGATTGGCAAAACGCACGTCATCGATGCCAAGTTTTTCTAAAAGGATGCTATAAAATTGAGGCTCTATAGAACCAACCGATAGGAATTTCTTGTCTGCACACTCATAGGTATCATAAAAATGAGCAGCGCCATCCAGCATATTGGACTCCCTTTCATCCTTCCAAAACCCAGAGGCGCGAAAAGCATAAAACATAGACATTAAGACCGAAGCGCCATCCACCATAGCGGCATCTACAACCTGACCCTTGCCACCATTTTTAATAGCTAGCAATGCAGACACAATACCTAAAGCCAAAAACATGCTGCCGCCACCAAAATCACCAACTAAGTTAAGGGGAGGAGCTGGAGTCTCACCTTTTCGGCCCATTGCCTCCAAAGCTCCGGTGAGAGCTATATAATTAATATCATGCCCTGCCGTCTTAGCCAGCGGACCGTCCTGACCCCATCCTGTCATTCTGCCGTAGACTAGATTGTCATTGATGACAAAACAATCATCAGGCCCAAGACCTAACCTCTCCATCACACCAGGACGAAAACCCTCTATGAGACCATCAGCTCGGGCAAGTAATTTTTTAATTTCTATGATTGTGGCTGGATTTTTGAGATCAGCAGATAAAGATGATTTTGATCTATGTTGAAAATCCAAAGTATTTCCTTGGCCATGCTGAGAAGCCCTATCGATCCTAATAATCTCTGCTCCGAGATCAGCAAGAATCATGCCACAAAAAGGACCTGGCCCAATTCCTGCAAATTCAATGATTATTATTCCGCTTAGTGGTCCACTCATGTTATGACTGCCTTGTATTAATATTAAATGCGTTAGAGATATATAAAAGATAAGGCAATAAAGTTAATGATGCAAAGAATGACACTATCAAAGCAAAGGCTGTAAAGACTCCAAATAAAACAGTGGGGGCAAAATTAGAGAAGGCAAAGACAGTAAAACCTGCAGCAATTGTTGTGGCTGTATAAAAGACAGCCTGGCCAACTGAAGCGTGAGAGTTAAGAACTCTATCATTGCGAGATGCATTGTTGATCTGCGCCTCTGTTTTATACCTAAATAAATAGTGGATGGTGTTATCAACAGCCATCCCAACGCTAATAGCAGCCACTGTGATTGTCATCATATCTAAAGGTATTCCAAGAAGTCCGAGCATCCCAAGAACAGATCCTGCCGTGACCAGATTTGGCACCAATGCAATTACAGTGATTTTAAATGATCTAAACAATAACATGAGCATCAAACCAATTGCTCCGAACACCAGCCCTAAAGATTTAATTTGGGAAGAAAAAAGTGATTGGAGCATATTGTTATAAAGAACTGCAAGGCCTGTGATCTTGAATTGCTCTGGCTCTAAATTAAAATCATGTATGAGATCAAAGTTAATTTTTTGAAGTAAAGCTTTTCTATTCAGAGTTTCTGCAGACTCTAGCACCCTTGCAGAAATTCTTACTCTCGAATCGTCCTCATTAATATATGAATACAATAAAGTCTCTTTAATATCCTCAGGCAATACTGTTCTTAGTAAGGCTAGCTCTA
Source organism: Proteobacteria bacterium UBA3413 (assembly GCA_002358345.1). GTDB lineage: Bacteria > Pseudomonadota > Gammaproteobacteria > Magnimaribacterales > D2472 > D2472. The sequence goes on from DEOR01000004.1 coordinate 10,768, forward strand.
AATCATTGAGATCCTCGCCATCATTTATCATTCTGGCCAATTTAATTCCACTCGCAACGCTGAGCACCTTCCCCATTTCTGGGATGCTATCTAAATAGTCATGGATCTCTTCTAATCTTGATAGCGACGAAGCATTCCACCAATAACCAGAGGCTGCACTTGAGTCATCCTCAAATAAATCATCTTCAAATAAATCGTCATCTGCTGATATTAAATCCTCCATCCGATCCTGTGGAGGCTGATCAATTAATATTTCAAGGGTAGCAGTGCCCCCGAGCTCTTGATCTAGCAACAGCATGCCTTGATAAATTTCTGTTTCAGGTGAGAAATAATCAATAAATCTATTTTCTACATCAAGCTTAAAAATGCCGTAGAGCATGGTCATTGAGGCTAGAACAAAAAATATCCCAATCTGACTTCCTCTAAGCAAGGTAAAATTAGCAAGCTTTAAAGGAATTTCATTCACCCATGAAGAAGAATTAGCATTATTGGATTTAATCGCAAGCTTCATAGCAGCCGGCAAGAAGGTGAATGTAAAGATAAAAGCAAAAAGCATACCAACGGACATCATTTTACCAAATTCAATAACGGGTTTAATGTCACCCATCATTAAAGATAAAAATGCTATGGCGGTCGTAAGGGCAGCAAAAAGACAGGGCGTAACCATTTGATTCAGGGTTAAATTTATAGCTTCATTGTTAGAACTAGCAGTTTTGGAGACTTCAATAAATCTCACCAATACATGCACTGTTAAAGAGATGGTGAGAATGAGAAGCAGCGCTATAAAATTCGAAGAAATAACACTGATTTTCCAATCCATGAGACCAAGAATACTAGCGGTAAAAACAGTAGTTATAAATGCGTTAGCAAGTGGTAGCAATACAAACCAAATATTCCGAAAGAACAGGTATAACATTAGACAAAATACTAGTGCTACGCCGACCCCAAAAACTGCTAGGTCTGATTTGATGAAAGACATCATGTCACTTGCGATCATTGAGGCGCCACCTAAAAATAATGTTCCTGACGCAGCTTGAGAAGCTAAAAGCTTTCTGATTTGAGAGATTAATTCTGTCCTTTGGCCTGACTCCTCTTCATTGATCTGGGAGATCTGTTGGTTAATATTTCTTAGCTCTTCTTTGG
>DEOR01000004.1:12101-17542 GCA_002358345.1 Proteobacteria bacterium UBA3413
TGATAATTAGCTCTGAGTAAACTGGGTTATTTAAAATTTCATCCTTGGCAGCAACCATGTCTAGCCCCGGCGTCTCCAGGGTTTTTAGATTATCCATGAGCTCGGATAAGGCCACCTTTGGTTGAAAGAAAATTGGGGCATCAAGAATAGAAAGAACAGACTCCACTCCAGGCAACTGCTCCAGTGAGCTCTCAAGAGATCGAATGGAATTCAACGAAGCTTGAGAAAATAAATCTGAATTTGGGGTAAATGTGATAATTAAAAAGTCTGAATTACCAAAAATCTCTCCTGTCTCGCGGTAAACTTTAAATGCTTCATCACCCTCAATGACCAGAGCATCAGAAGAGGCATCAAGCTTAAAGTTCTGGAGTCCTGAGGAAGTTCCCAGAAACACAAGACCTATCAGCAACATGACCATCCAAGGTTTTTCGAGGATCTTATTAAAAATATTCTTCATAATTTTTTTATTTGTTTGAACAATCTGGTGAGTCAAGAATCATGGGATCAAGGTTGAACTCGGCCACGGTAAAAGCTTGAATTGATAATGCGTGAATGCTCTTCATAGTCTCGGATAATGCATTATAAATACTTTGATGACGTTTTACTTTTGTGATCCCAAGAAAGTCATCCGATACTATAATTAATTTAAAGTGAGATTCTGAGTCTGCAGGAACATTATGCATGAAGCTCTCATTTTTTAGAGCAATGTGTTCTATTGCAAAGGCTTGATGCAAATCAGAAATAATGGTCTCCTTATAGCTCATTTTCTTTCCATCTCTAAAAGATATTTTTTATTATGGGCTCCAAGAGCAAATTCACCAATTGATCCATCGTGCTTAACGACTCTATGGCATGGAATAAATAATGGTATCGGATTGTGCTTACACGCATTGCCTACAGCTCTTGAGGCGCGTGGAGCACCAATTTTCTTCGCTATAGAAAGATAAGATTCTGTGGTGCCTCGAGGTATTTGAGAGAGCGCATTCCATACTCTTAACTGAAACGCTGTTCCTTTAAGTGCATAGGATGGAAAGTGCTCTAATAAAGCAGTGTTGTCAAAAAAGATATTAATAGATTTCTGGAGCTCTTGATCTATTGAATGAGAGGATGCTTGATGATTTAAAAACTCAAGCTTAGCGAGCTGCACGCCATCATAGAAAGAATTAAAATTTCCTATTGGAGTCTTAATACTTTTAATCTTCATGGATCAAATTTTAACATCCATATATCTATCAATTGTCAAAATAGGTATATGAGATATATACAATTAGGTTCAGGTAATGGTGCGGCATCCGAGATTCGAACTCGGACCATCTGCTTGGAAGGCAGATATACTAGCCATTATACTAATGCCGCATATTTTCAGAAAATTATTTTACACTAACTTCGTGGGTAGCAATCTAAATTCGTTGCTCTTTTCGTGTGATTTCAACTAGAATAGTTATATGAATATCGACTTTAACCACCTTAAAAAAACTAATATAAATTATTTTAGTCATGGGGCAAGGCTGATGATCGTATCATCTAAGCTAATTCTACTGGGTTTCGCTGGAATCATTCACGCCGTATTTCCAATGATTATGCTAAAAACCGTGAGTGAGGGTATTAAGAAACTAGCCGACGAAATAGCTCACTTCTAAATTACTTTATACGCTCTAAAGACTTCTGATGCACTGCAACTAGCCTGCTCCGTTAGCAAGGCTTGCATCTCATTGCTAACTTGCAAGGATCTCCAGTGATTGAGAAATGATTTTCGATCTTCTGCTGAAGAAAAAATTGTGATCCACTGAAACGTTCGATCTGAGAATTCCGCACCTAAGTACTGAAACTCCAATGCCATGGCTACATCAGATAAGGCATCTATTAATTGCTCAAAGACAAGATTTAAAGTGGCGAAATTATAATTCTCATGGTATTCACAAGTCATAGTCTCAAGCAGAGTCTCTGTCTGCGGAAAATTATCCTTTTTTAATCTAGCTAAATTTTGGGATGGTTGGTCTTGAGTGCAATCAGCTATCTGTGAAAATTCCAAACCATCCAGCCTTTGGGTCATATTGTCCAGCGAAGCTTCGGTTGAATGCTGCAGAACAAGTTTGAATTCAGATGTATTTGTCTTTTCATCTATTGATAAAGGAAAATAGAAATAAACTTCACTATCATCTATGTTTGATGCTGCAAAATTCTTTACAAAGATAGGAATGAATTTCTCTAGTGAATTTAAAGAGTTTAGGGGCTTCAACCGACAGTGCATTGTGGAGACTAAATTCAAATAATTTGGCTTGATAAAGTCACCAAAAGAACTCACTGTATTTGAGCTATTTTGGCTGCAAGCTGCAAACAAAAAAAGCATTAAAGTAAAAAATAGGTTTTTCATAAAAGCAGAAATAGAAGAATCAATGAGATAATAATATAATGAATAAAAACTTGTGCCTACATATTACCCTCTTTCTCCTATTTGCTTTAACTCCGCATGATGTGCAGGCCTACAAATTTGGCTTAGGCTCCTGCCTTCATCAAGATCAAGAGCAAGCTATATGGAAAGCTATAAAGCTCAAGGAAGTAGACAGCTTTATTTTTCTTGGGGACAATGTTTATGGTGACACTCAGTCAGGGAATTTGCAGAGAATGAAAGAAGCTTACGCAAAACAGAAGCTCAATCTACCCAAATGGCTGCTTGAAAAAGAAATTTTATCAATTTGGGATGACCATGACTACGGTCTAAATGATGGCGGTTCAAGTTATAAAAACAAGGTAGAAGCACAAGAACTTTTTGTAGATTTTTGGGAGATTCCATCTGAAGACCCTCGGAGAAAAAGAGAAGGTATATATTTTGAGAGCAAAAAAACTATAGAAGGTCTGAAAGTTCATGTGGTTGGGCTGGATACAAGATATTTTAGATCCAATCTAGAAAAAGGAGAGAAAAAAGCATATATCGAAAACCTAGACTCGGCTGCAACTGTTCTAGGCGATGAGCAATGGTCATGGCTAGAACAAACGCTTAAAAGTAGCTCTGCTAATGTGATTGTCTTGCTGTCATCGATTCAAATTCTTGCAACCAACCACCCTTATGAAAAATGGGCAAATTTTCCTTTAGAGAGATTGAAGTTACTTGAAATGATTGAGCGATACTCGAGAGATAGAACTATTATTGCAATTTCGGGAGATAGGCATAGATCAGGAATCTATCAATATAAAAATTTTATTGAATTGACAGCATCTAGTTTGAATAAAGCTGGTTCAAATAATACTGAAACAGACCCTCTATTGCTCAATAAGACCTATCCTGAATTTAATTTTGGTCTTTTGGATATTGAGCCAATAAAAAAACAATTAACCCTGTCAATTCATAACATCGAGGGCGTCGAGCTTGAATCGAGAGTGATTCCCTTTTGATAGATCAGAACTAAGGACTCTATTAAATTCCTTGTAAAAATAGTATCTTAATTACATTAAATTTATTCTAAGCAGCACTATGAAAAACATTACCATCGCTTTTTTTGTATTTTATTCAACGTTAGGATTTTCTGACTCTCTGCTACATGTCGGCAATCTCATTGAAGTAGATTCAGGCGAGATAAGTAAAGCAATGACTATCAGGGTTGCTGGAAATAAAATTATTTCTATAACCAAGGGGTATGCTGCTGCCTCAGGTGCTGATGTGGTCATTGATCTTAAGAATTCCTTTGTAATGCCTGGGTTCATGGATATGCATGTTCATCTGGCCCAAGAGTATGTGCCTAAAGCAGAACGACCTGAAAAAATTGAGCCTGAATTTAGCACTCTGTTTGCTGCTAATGCTGCAGAAAAGACTCTCATGGCCGGATTCACTAGTGTAAGAAATCTAGGAGATGGAGGCATGGAAACCATTGCTCTTAGGCAAGCAATCTCTCAAGGGTTGGTTGTTGGGCCAAGAATTTTTACTTCAGGTAAAACTATTGCAACAACAGGTGGTCACGGAGATTCAACTAATGGAATGGCAAAAGATCGCTACTCCCCGCCCACCCCTGAAGAAGGTGTTATTGATAGCCCTGAAGATGCCGTGAAAGCTGTGAGACAAAGATACAAAGATGGGACTGACGGTATAAAAATTACAGCAACTGGGGGAGTTTTAAGTGTTGCAAAATCAGGTGAGAACCCTCAATTCACTGATGAAGAATTGTCAGCAATTATTCAAACTGCAAATGACTATGGCTTATGGACTGCTGCTCATGCTCATGGAAAAGAAGGTATGCGAAGAGCAGTGAGCGCGGGAATAAATTCTATAGAACATGGGACTTATATGGATTCAGAAATCATGGACCTAATGATAGAAAAAGGTACTTATTATGTGCCAACAATCATGGCTGGTGCCTGGGTAGCAGAGAAAGCAAAAATTCCTAACTTCTTTCCCACCTTGGTAAAACCAAAAGCAGAAGCAATCGGACCAAAAATTACAGCTACCTTTGCTGCTGCTTACAAAGCGGGTGTCAAGATTGCCTTTGGCACTGACTCAGGTGTTTCTGCTCACGGAGATAATTGGCAGGAATTTATTCTGATGACTGAAGCTGGTATGCCAACCTCTGCTGCGCTAAAAAGTGCAACAATTGAAGCGGCTAAGTTGCTAAGGGTTGAAGAAGAGCTAGGTCAAATTAAAATTGGAATGTTGGCTGATATTATCGCCATGAATGAGAATCCAATTCAAGATATCAATGCAGTATCAAATATTATATTTGTAATGAAGGACGGCATTATCTTTAAAAATAACCTCTAGACGTGGCTAACAATCCCAAGGTCGTAATTTTGGGCGCGGGAATGAGTGCTATTGCCTGCGCAAAAAATCTACCAGCTTCATTTGATGTGGAGTTGTATGAAAAATCTAGAGGGGTCGGTGGCAGACTATGCGCTAGAAGACATCAAAAAACTAGATTTCATTTTGGAGCCCAGTTTTGCACTGCCACCACTCCTAGCTTCAAAAACTTCTTGGAATTGAGCCACGCTCAAAATTTTCACGGGCCTCTATTTAATGTAGGCGAAGATAAGGTAGAGGACACTAAAAACTATTACGTCCATCCAGATGGCATGCACGCTTTATTGCTGCCTTATCGTGATGCTTTAAATATTCAGTTTGAAATGAGGGCATGCGAAGTAAATGTTTCAGATCAAACCGTGGTCTTCTATAATGATCTCACGGTGCCCTATGATATCTTAATCTCATCCCTTCCCCTTCCCCAGTCTGAGACTTTGATAGAGTTTCCAGCTGCCCCCAAGAATAGTTTTTTACCATGCATTGCAGTCGGTCTCATGATGGCTGAATCAAATGTGAATAAATATAATGCCTTTAAAAACGTAAGCGAAGACATAAGTTGGATGGGTTCAAGTAAATTTTTTAATCCCGCTCTTGAGGAAACTTGGGTTATTCAATTCTCACCGAAAGGCAGTCAAAGATTGGCATCTGAGCCTGA
>DEOR01000004.1:17780-17923 GCA_002358345.1 Proteobacteria bacterium UBA3413
TATTTAGGTGGAAATATGCTCAATGCGGAAGATCAACTCAGGACCAAATGTTTACGAAAATCAAACATAATATTTTTGCAATAGGTGATTGGCATATCTCATCAAGAGTGGAATCAGCTTTTTTATCTGGCAAAGCTCTAGCA
>DEOR01000004.1:18163-18903 GCA_002358345.1 Proteobacteria bacterium UBA3413
CTAGATAAATCTGATGTTCTGCTAATGTTCGAGCCTTGCGATACCTTTTATCATATCAATCATCACAAGCAGAAAATTGCATTCTTGATCTCCTCATTAAGACACTGGAAAGAAGAGTTGCAGAAAAAATATACAAATATTATTCATATTAAAATTTCTAAAAATCATGATACAACCTTCATGGGAGAATTACAGAAACTTTATGAAGATATTGGCTTTGATGTAATCCATATTACAGAGCCAAGCGATCACAATACCTTGACTCAACTCATGTTCTTTGGATCAAAAAATAAAGTGGAGATTAAGATTCATCAAGATACAAAATTTATAGATTCTATCGAAAATTTTAGCGAATGGGCAAAGGATAAAAAATCTCTTGTGCAAGAATACTATTACAGATGGTTGAGAAAAAAATATGGCATCTTGATGAAGGATGGGAAGCCGCTGGGAGGTAAATGGAATTATGACAAGGACAATCAACAAAGTATTTCAAAGCTCAAACAAGATTTGCCCATTAGGGTGAAATCCATGCAAGATCCTTTGACGATTGAAGCAATGGTGGATGTAGAAAATTGTTTCCCTCAGTCTTTAGGAGCGCTAGAAGAATTTAATTGGGCGGTAACACATGATGCGGCTAGAGAGCAATTAAAAAATTTTTTAACCCAGCGCCTGCACTTATTTGGAGAATTTCAAGACGCTATTCATAAAGATGATTCCAGGCTATTTCACTCACTCCTATC
>DEOR01000063.1:0-9810 GCA_002358345.1 Proteobacteria bacterium UBA3413
TGGTGGGTCTGGGTGGACTCGAACCACCGACCTCACCCTTATCAGGGGTGCGCTCTAACCAAGCTGAGCTACAGACCCGCTTAACTGCGGACACGCATTTTAGCTGTTATTTCTTCAGGAATAAAGACTATTCAAATAATCTAAATCAGATTGACGCCCATCACAATCAAACAGATGATTGAGCCAAACCAAGTCAGGCTTCTAATAGGCTGTGCAACATAACCCGCTTCATTTGCTGGTTGAGTATTAAAGCCAGTGATGTAGAGCAAAACAAATATAGTTCTTAGGGCTAGCCAGATCGAAGCTACTAATACATTGGCCTCAACTCCTAGGTGCATAGATAAAAGCGCAAATGTAAAAAATACGGGTAAAGACTCGCGAAGATTATGCACAGCCTTTCTCGCACTTTCGCCAGCTGCCTCTCCAGACCTCTTGGTCAATGGCATAGGCAGGATAAGTTGCACCAAATAAAGCAGCCCTGTAAATAAAATGATGTTGGTCATGTCGATCTCCTATGTTTTCTAACGATTATATTTAATTCTCTAAAGCGTTCCCTTGTCTCTCATTTCTTTTCTAATTTTAGTGGCGCTAATATCAGTGATCGCCTCATCAAAAATTTCTTCATCAAATTTATAGCCCACTCCCCTGCCATAAGTAATGTTCACAATATTTGGCACTAGCATAATCTCATATTCCTGTCCGCGCCTGAAGTGATCCCTCGCTAAGCCATCTTCAATATTTTGGCAGACTGCATCCCAGTCAAATGGATTATCATCCTGGCCATCCCCGCCAGATGCGCCTTGCACATCTCGAACCTGAATAATGACCTGCCCTGTTTTTGCAACACATCTTTTAAATAAAGCTTGATGGCCATCGTGCCAAGGTTGCCACCTTCCTAGCATCTGAACTGTGGGTTTTTTCCAATCAAACATTTTTTAAAATCTCCTTGGCAAGATCTTCATGATTATGCTCATTCCATTCGGTGATATGGAAGTCTACTTTATCAGGGTTTTGAAATAGCTTGTTGGTATCTGCATATCTGCCTTCTGTAATTGTATCCATCCAGATCACCAAGTCCGCTTCAAAATTTTCTCGGGTCTCTTTGGTAGGGCAAACAAAATCACACACGACATATCGACCATGCGCTTTCTCAAAATCTGCAAAGGTTCTCATGCGCATGGATTGCCTAGCCCTTCCTTCATCAGAAAAATCCCAATCATTTGCCATCTCTCTAACCTTGTCTGCGTTATACCAAGCAGCATTTAGCAAAGGAACTAACCTTTCGGTCAGGTATGTTTTTCCACTACCAGGCAAGCCCATGACTAATATTTTCATAATGATTAATTGGTTTTTTCGAGTGATTGATGGAGGCTAAAGAATAAATAAAATAAGGGCATGGTTGCGGCATATTTTAATAAGGTGGCTATGACCAGAAACCCTAATCCTGAGTCAAGGCCAGCGATGCTACCCACCAAACCAAAAATAATTTGGATTCCCATAAAAGCTGAAGTGAGAACAAATAACTTGTTTCCAAACTCATCGGTTGCCTGCCATGACTCCCCCAAAGAATCTAGGGCACCTTTATTACTAAACATAATATATAGAGGAAATAATCCCAATCTTGCATACAAGTAAAATCCCGGAAAAACTAGCAGGATAAAACCGATGCCATAAGCGAGTGAGTGAAGTAAATTTCCCAGCAATAATGGAAAAAATTTCTTGATGCCTGAGAGCAATGATTGATAGGGTGATGCTGCATTGCTAAGAGTGAGACCTTGAAACGCAACCATAGCTCCCCCAGATAAACCCACAGATAAAATAAGTGAAAGCGCGACTAGTACAAACAGTTGGCCAGAGATTGATGAAATAAGCTCCAAGGCAGCGCTATTTGACATATTGGAACCTACCCCCATGGACATCACAAGATGAGCCAAGGCGACTTCAACGGTCATTACCGGCAAACACAAAATAAATAAGTAGCTTATGTGGCGAACACAAAAACTTATAGATGAATAGAACTGCTGCATATTTGTATTATGGATTGAGGAACGAGAAGATGAAAGTTAAAGCTTAATTTTTTTAAACTTGCGCTTTCCTACTTGGTAAATAGCGACGCTATTTTTAAGGATGGCATGCTTGGGATCAGTAATTTTCTCTTCATCAATGCGAACGCCTCCTTGTTTAATCATGCGCATTGCCTCTGAAGTACTCTCTGTCATTCCCGCTTCTTTTAGTAAATTAGGCAGTAACATTGAATCCTCTTTCCAATTCAAGTCTAGCTCTTCAATATTGTCAGGAATATTTTTTTTCTGAAATTGATTAATAAAATTTTTCTCCGCTTCGTCTGCAGCTTGGTCGTCATGGAAGCGAGCTATTATCTCTTTGGCTAAAGAAATTTTAATATCTCGAGGGTTCATGCCATCGGCCTGCTCAGCTTTTAATAGTTGTATTTCTTTGGATGATTTAAAACTCAGCAAATCAAACCAACGCCACATGAGCTCGTCTGAAATAGACATAATTTTCCCAAACATTTCTTCGGGCGCTTCATCTATCCCAACATAATTTCCAAGAGATTTAGACATTTTATTTGTGCCATCTAGGCCCTCAAGAATAGGCACTGTGATAACAACTTGGGGCTCTTGGTTATAGGTTCTTTGTAATTCTCTGCCCACCAAAAGATTAAACTTCTGATCTGTGCCACCCAGCTCTATATCTGCCTCTAACACAATGGAATCATAGGCTTGAATTAAAGGGTATAAGAATTCATGAATGGCTATGCTTTGGTTCGATTTATAGCGCTTGCTAAAATCATCTCTCTCTAACATTCGGGCAAGATTGTATTGAGAGGCTAGCTTAATAATGCCTTCGGCACCTAGCTTCTTACACCATTCTGAATTAAATCTGACTTCGGTCAGCTGCGGATCTAATATTTTAAAGACTTGTTTGGTATAAGTTTTAGAGTTTTTTGCTATGTCTGCTGCATCTAGCGGTGGGCGAGTTTTATTCTTGCCTGTGGGATCACCAATCATGGCAGTAAAATCACCAATTAAGAAAACAACTTTATGGCCTAATTGCTGGAAATGCCTTAGCTTGTTGATTAAAACCGTGTGCCCTAAATGTAAATCTGGTGCAGTGGGGTCAAACCCTGCTTTAACAACAAGTTGTTTTTTTGTTTTCAGTTTAGAAATTAACTCCGCCTCATTGAGCAGCTCGTCAATTCCGCGTTTAATTAAATTGAGGTTATCTTCCATGATTTATGATTTATTATAGTATTTAATAGACCAAAAAGTTTAATTCATATGGCTGCACCTAAAAGCACAACATTTATTTTTCCCCCTCGAGTTAAAGGTGTAAAAATTCAAAGCAGCGAGGATTTGTTTCCTGTAGGGAAAATATACTGTGTTGGTAAAAACTATGAAGATCACGCAAAAGAGATGGGAGGTAGCGTTGATAGAGACCAGCCATTCTTTTTTAGCAAACCGCCGCAAGCTATTACACAGTCTCCATCTATTCCTTTTCCCACTCAAACGAATGACCTCCATCATGAAGTGGAGCTCGTTGTATTCTTAAGCTCTAAATGTACTGATATAGAGCCAGCTCAAGCCGCGCAACATATCTTTGGGTATGGGGTCGGCGTTGATCTTACAAAAAGAGATTTGCAGGAAGTAGCCAAAGAGAATAGAAAGCCTTGGGATCTTAGCAAAGGGTTTGATAATTCTGCGCCTATATCAAAAATTTTTAAGAATGAAGGTATCATTTTAAGAGAAGGGGAAATCAAATTAAAGGTTAATGGTCAGGAGAGGCAATTAAGCAACCTTTCTCATATGGCTTGGGGGGTTGATGAGATTATTAGCTGGTTATCAAAATTTATTACTCTCAATCCTGGTGATATTATTTTTACTGGAACTCCAGCAGGTGTTGGAGCGCTAAATCCTGGTGATCAAGTCGAAGCAAGTATTCAATCGGTTGGCGAGCTTTCTTTTAAATTACTGTGAAGGATTGATTAGGCCATGCTTTTAATCAAAAATTCATGGGCAACCCTCTCCTATGGCTTGCTAGCCCTATTCGTGGTACTCATCATTGTGGATGTAGGCTCAGAATCAGAAATAAAAAAGGTTGAAGAAATCAATGAAATGCGGGTAATCCCTGCGCTGGAATTAAACCAAATTCCAAGCAAAGAAATTCATGTGGTACAAAGTGGAGAAAATTTATCCGTTATTTTTGAAAAGTACAAAGTTACATTGAATTCAACCTATCAAATTTTTAAGGCAGACAAAACGGGAGATGTGAAAAACTTACAGCCGGGTGATAGGCTAGAATTTTCTTTTTTAGATAGCAAAATTCAATCTATTCGCATTATTAAGAGCCCCTTCTTAGAATTCCAAATCCTCATTTTACCTGAGGTGACAATTAGCAGAGTAGAGAAGATGCCTGATTTAATCCAATCGTTTAAGTCTGGAGTGATTGAATCATCATTCTATTTAACTGGCTTAAAAGAAACTATCCCAGAAAGCGTGATTATGGACTTAGCCTATATTTTTGGCTGGGATATTGATTTTATTTTTGATATTCGCGAGGGAGATAAATTCAAGGTCCTTTATGAAACTGCATACATTGATGGTGTCAAAGTAGACAATGGCAGTATTTTATTTGCAGAATTTTTTAGTAAGCAGAGAAAATTTACAGCTATAAGGAATAAAGGTAAAAACAAAACATGGGATTACTTTAATGAAAAAGGTGAAAGCTTGGAAAAAGCTTTTTTGCGGGCGCCACTAGATTTTGCCTATGTTAGCTCTCATTTCAATCCAAACAGAAGACATCCCATCTTAAATAAAATTAGAGCCCACAACGGTGTCGATTATGCAGCCAAAAGAGGAGTCCCAATCAGGGCAACGGGAGATGGTGTAATTGAGTCAGTCGGATGGAAGGGAGGTTACGGAAGATCTGTGGTGATTCGTCATGGAGGAGACATCACAACCTTATACGCTCATATGGAGAAATATAATTCATCTTTGGCAACAGGAATAAAAGTGAAACAAGGACAAACTATTGGCTATGTTGGGGATTCAGGTTTGGCAACCGCTCCTCATCTTCATTATGAGTTTCGGGTAGGAGATAAAAGAACTGATCCTTTAACGGTAGCTCTGCCATCCGCCCTGCCATTATCAAAACTGCAGATTGCAGATTTTCAAAAACTAAGATTGCAATATGAAGAGGTATCTAATGCCTTGTTATTGCGAGATCCTAATGCACCAGCTTTTGAATAACATTTTTATAGGAACCATGAGTGGCACCAGCTATGACGGTATAGATGTGTGCGCAATGTCAGTGGATCCAGAAATAAAACTTTTACATTTTGCCTCGTATAAGTATCCAAAAAACCTTAGAAAAGAGATTGCAAAGGTCATAGAGCATCAAACTCTTAGCCTGCAAAAGTACGGCGAGCTAGACCATCAAATTGGCATGGCTTTTGCAAGTGCTGTCAATAATTTTATCTTGCAGCGCAAAATAGCGAGATCTCAAATCTGCGCTGTTGGATTGTCTGGTCAAACACTATGGCATCATCCTCAAGGCAACTACCCCTTTTCAATTCAAGCTGGTGACGCTCAGGTGATTTCAAAAAGATGCAAAATTGATGTCGTCAGTGATTTCCGCAATGACCATATCAAACTGGGTGGAGAAGGAGCCCCTTTAGTACCAGAGTTTCATCAGCAAATATTTGCCTCTGCCAAACAATCGCGATTAATACTTAATATTGGTGGCATTGCTAATTACTCCTTCCTGGAAAAATTCAATGGGTTTATGGGCTCAGATACTGGCCCCGGCAATGCTCTGTTAGATGCTTATTGTCAAAAATATCTTGATCGCCCGTTTGATAAAAATGGATTGCTGGCAAGGAAAGGTCTGATGCATTTAAGCTCTTTGAATAAAATGCTCACTCACCCTTTTTTTAAACAAAGATCTCCAAAATCTACAGGCAAGGAAGTTTTCAACCTTTCTTTTATCCCGCAAGCTCTTCTCAAGCAGCCGCATGAAAATATTTTAGCCACCTTAACTGAGTTATCCGCAATGACGATTGGACGATCAATCCAATTAAAAGAAAAGTTAGTTAAAGAGATCATTGTTTGTGGTGGTGGAATTAATAATCTATTTTTGCTAGAGCGAATCAGTCATTACACATCTACTCCTTTGCAGTCATCGGAGATTTTTGGATTCCAACCCCAATCAATTGAGGCCATGGCATTTGCTTGGCTCGCAAGCCAAAGAGTGAAGCAATTACCTTTAACGGTAAAAAAGAAAAAAGGTTTAGTGGGAAAGGTGAATAAATTTAAATTGTGAAGGACTCGCCACAACCACAGGTAGTCTTTGCGTTTGGATTGGTCACTATAAATCTAGAGCCAGAAAGATCTTCAACATAGTCCAGGAATGATCCGAAAAGATATGGATATGACAAGGAGTCAAGCAATATAGAAAAATCTTGAAATGGAATAATATCGTCATCAGCTTCCGGAGCGTCATCAAATTTAAAACCATACTGAAAACCAGAGCATCCACCGCCAGTTACATACACACGAAAATTATTAGTCTTATTGGTTGGAAGCAAAGATTGAATACGCTCAATTGCACTTGCAGTTAAGTTGATAGAAAAAGATTCTTGGTTCATAAAGAATAGTTTAAAGGATTAAAGATAGGTTCGACAAAAAGATAAGAAATTTTTTTCTATAGATACGCTATAAGAGATAAAATACTAGAAATGAGCCTTTATCTAATATACAAAACACTGCATATACTGTTTATGGTTTCATGGTTTGCAGGAATTTTTTATCTGCCTAGGTTATTTGTTTACCACGTAGAAAGCGAGAGCATGGATGTGCAAAACCAGTTGTGCGTGATGGAGAAAAAATTATTTAAATTTATTACTCCCCTCGGCATTCTGGCCATGGTGTTCGGCGTCTTAATGGGCTTGCTCAGCTCTGATTTAGGGGCGTTCTTTTCTCAAAATTGGATCATCGTGAAGCTCGCAGTTGTATTGGCTCTAATTGGCTACCAAGCATTTTGCTGGAAAATTTTAAAAGAGCTAAAGTCGCAAAATCATAATTGGACGGGATTTAAACTCAGATTATTTAATGAGGCGCCTGTTCTATTATTGCTCGTCGGTATTACTGCTGCGGTGTTTAAGTTTTAAGTATAATTTAATTCTGTAACCTATCTAATGATGCAACTGCACTTACTAAATAGAATATTAAGAAAGTTATAGCCGAACGAAACTAAGCTCTTCAAATTTGATATGATTGCAGATTCTTGGTGCGTCTTTGGTAAATCAAAGATGTAAGAAAACTGAAACAATAAATAAACTTTTACAATATTATTAGAGCAAGTGCCCTTAAAACGAACAAATTCAGATCTTCTCTTTAAAACAGCTCAAACCTTAATGCCTGGCGGGGTGAACTCTCCGGTTAGGGCATTTAAGAACGTTGGTAATAATCCTATTTTTTTTAAGTCTGCAAAAGGTCCAATCCTCACAGATGAAGATAACAATCAATATATTGATTTTATAGGGTCATGGGGGCCAATGATTCTTGGGCATTCAAATCCTCTTATTGTGGAGGCCTTAAAAAAACAGCTTGAGCTAGGAACTAGCTATGGGGCACCAACTAGCATAGAAAGTGGCCTTGCAGAACTTATAAAAAGTCAGATTCCAAGCATGGAAAAACTCAGAATGGTAAATTCAGGGACTGAAGCAACCATGAGCTGTATTCGTTTGGCGCGTGGTCATACTGGAAAAAATAAGATTATTAAGTTTACTGGCTGTTATCACGGCCATGTAGATTCATTGCTTGTAAAGGCGGGCTCAGGGGTTTCAACATTCGGCTTGCCAGACTCGCCAGGGGTGCCAGATGAACTTGCAAAATTAACTTACAGCTGCCCTTATAACGACATAGAATCTGTGACGAAAGTTGCCAATGAAATTGGGGAAGATTTGGCGGCTATTATTGTCGAGCCTATTGCTGGGAATATGGGCTTTGTTCCAGGTCAGAGTGCTTTTTTAGAAACTCTAAGAAAGTTATGTGATCAAAATCAAGCACTTCTAATATTTGATGAAGTCATGTCAGGCTTTAGGGTTGCACTAGGTGGAGCCCAGGATTTATATAATATAGAGCCTGACCTGACTGCCTTGGGGAAAGTGATTGGTGGCGGTCTTCCTGTTGGAGCATTTGGAGGCAAAGAGTCTGTTATGAATCAATTGGCTCCCCTAGGCCCCATATACCAAGCTGGTACCTTGTCAGGCAACCCATTGGCGATGAGTGCTGGGATAGCGCTCCTATCAGAGTTAATTAAAATTAATCCTTTTGAGAGGCTAGAATCTGCTTCAATATTTTTTCTCTCTCATATCAAAGATCTACTTGATACTAAGGGCATTCCTTTCTCTCACGCCTCCATTGGCGGAATGTTTGGATTTTTCTTTGCCGACAAACTTCCAGTAAATTTTGATGAAGTAACAAAAACTGATGATGCTTTATTTGTTAGGTTCTTTAACTTAGCACTCCAGAACGGACTATACTTTGCGCCATCAAAATATGAGGCTGGGTTTATTTCTACGACACATAGCCAACAAATTCTTGAGCAAACAATTGAAAAAATAAATCTTACTGTAAAGGAGCTTTAAAAATGAAAAATGATATTAGCGCTATTGGAAATGCTTTGGTTGACACCGTTTTCAAGGTGCCGCATGAGCTGATTAAGGAGCTCGGATTAGAAATTGATCAAATGAACTTATCCAATGCTGAAGAGCAAGCGCCTATTATTAAGCGACTCATCGAATCTGGCGCAGAGACTATTTCCGACTGCGGAGGATCAGCAACCAATAGCTTGGTTGCCGCCTCAAGTTATGGCGCAAAATGCTTTCATGTGTGTAAAGTTACCAATGATAAGGACGGAGAAACGTATTTAAATAGTCTAAAGGATGCAGGCGTAGCTCATAAAGGCAATATGGCAGCCTTTGGATCTATTCCAACAGGCAAATGCTTAATCCTGGTTACACCAGATGCAAAAAGGTCAATGATGACCTCATTGAGTATTAGTTCGGAGATGGATGCTCTTGACTTAGATTTAGATAATATTGCGAATTCAAAAATTTTTTATATTGAAGGCTATATGGTAACAAGCAATAAAAATTATCAGTGTGCTATAACCATATTGGAGCATTTAAAAAACTATCCAGAAGTAAAAATCGCACTTTCACTCTCAGATCCAGGTATTGTTGCTGGATTTAGAGACCAGTTTCAAGAAATTGAATCCTATGGTTTGAGCTATGTTTTTGGCAATGACGATGAGGCAATGGCTCTTACAGGCACTTCAGATATTGAGCAAGCTCTTTTGGCGCTGCAGTCAAAATCATTTACCTCAATTGTTACTATGGGCGGTGATGGAAGCGCGGTGGTTACACCTAGCGAGGTTCTGAGGGTAGATGCTATCAACATTAATCCAATTGACACTAATGGAGCTGGCGATATGTTTGCTGGCAGTTTTTTGTATGCTCTACTTCAGAATCATGATCTCAAAGCATGTGCTGAGTTTGCAAACTTTGGTGCAGCAAGAATTGTAGAAACCTTTGGGCCCAGGCTGTCTAAAGAGAGGTATGTTGAAACCTTAAAAAGTTTTCAAAAAAGCTAGCTAATTGAGCCCCTTTCTGATAATTTCATGCGCCTTGAGAATTTTTTAAATACATATGCCAAAAAAAGCTGACATAAACAAAGCAACTCCTTCTGCAAAGAAAGCGCCTATAAAAAAAGCGCCTGCAAAGAAAGC
>DEOR01000063.1:9979-27605 GCA_002358345.1 Proteobacteria bacterium UBA3413
ATTTCACCGCTGTTCTTATGGAGTGGAGAGAGCACTTAAAAGAAGAGATGCAAAAGACATTTGCCCATTTAAAGAACAAGGGTGAGTCTTACGCTGATCCAATTGACAGAGCGTCTCAAGAAGAAGAATTTGCATTTGAACTCAGAACAAGGGATCGAGAAAGAAAACTAATCAATAAAATTGCAATATCGCTCGATCAAATAAAACAAGATGACTATGGATACTGTTATGCTTGTGGAATAGAGATTGGAGTAAAGAGACTTGAGGCAAGACCAACAGCAACTCATTGCGTTGACTGCAAGACATTGGATGAAATTAAAGAAAAGCAACTTGGCGGCTAATACGCAACTCTGCCAAATGCACCTAAGCTTTTGATCAAAAAAAATAAGCCCTCGGCTACCAAGCCCCCAAAAATATTAACTGACAGTAAGTTCAGCCCTCTTTCTCTTGAAATTGTTAGATCACTTAAAAAGGCTGGATTTCAAGCGTACCTTGTTGGAGGCTGTGTAAGAGATTTGCTGGTTGGCATCAAAGCAAAAGATTTTGATGTCTCGACAGATGCAACTCCTGAGCAAGTTAGAAAAATCTTTCGATCCTCTAGAATTATTGGAAAAAGATTTCGTCTGGTGCATGTCTTTAGTCACAATGAATTAATCGAAGTCTCCACATTCAGGGCAGATGCTTCGAACTCAAAAAATAAGGCGGGGCTCGTTAAAGATACAGATGGAAAAATTTTAAGAGATAATGTCTGGGGAACTTTAGAAGAAGATTGTATAAGACGAGACTTTTCGATCAATGCGTTATATTTTGATCCTGTAGAAAATATTCTGCATGATTTCCATCAAGGGCTGCAACACATTCAAAAAAAAATGATTGTTTCCATTGGCGATCCAATGCTTCGATTTGAAGAAGATCCAGTAAGAAGTCTTCGCGCTATTAGGTTTAGCTCAAAGTTAAATTTTAAAATCTCTGGTGATGTTAAGGAGGCTATTTATCAAAAGGCTCCTCTGCTAGAAAATATTTCTAATGCCAGACTCTTTGATGAGTTTTGCAAAATCTTCCTGTCCAAGGAAGCTTTAAATAATTTTGAAAAATTACAGTCATTTGGTGCTTTAAAACATCTAATAAATACTTCTCAGTATCCTGTTGATTCTTTTGGACTCAGATTTCAACATGCAGCTTTAACTAATACTGATAATCGATTAAAGGCAGAGAAATCTATAACACCAGGTTTCTTGCTGGCAGCCCTCATGTGGCCTCAATTGGTTAATGCCACCAAAGAAGAAGGGGTATTAAATCTTAAAAAATTTTTTAGGAGCATGGATAGTGTCATCCGAGAGCAACAAGAATTAACAGCCATCCCTAGAAAATTTCATGGTTACATTAAAGATATTTGGTCTTTACAACTTAAGCTAGAAACACGTCTAGGCCATCAGCCCTATAAGATATTAAACCACCCAAGATTTAGAGCCGCCTATGATTTTTTATTGCTCAGGGAAGAGGCTGCAAGGGACTCGCAGGGAATTGGTGGTTGGTGGACGGAGTTTCAGGCAGTCAATCGACCGCGAAAGATAGAGATGCTTCAAGTCTTAAGAGATTTAAGAAAAGGTCCTGTAGAGAAAAAATTTGGTTTCTTGGAAGAGTTAAGCTAATCTTTACAAAACGGAAATAAAACCCTCATGGAACCAGCTTTACAGGAAGCCCCACTTCCAAAATACATAGCCATAGAAGGGCCTATTGGAGTTGGAAAAACCACTCTTGCCCACAAAATTGCTCAAACATTTAACTACGATGTTTTTCTTGAGCAACCCACAGAAAACCCTTTTTTAAAAAGTTTTTATAGAAATCCTAAGCAATCTGCGCTTGCTACACAGCTATTTTTTTTATTTCAAAGGATGCAACAAATTGAAGATTTAAAACAACGATCATTATTTGAGCCTGTTAGAGTGGCAGATTTTCTTATTCAAAAAGATCGCCTATTTGCTGAGGTAACTCTCTCAGAAGAAGAAATGGGTCTATACGACAAAGTTTACGAGCACTTGACGCTCGACGCTCCTTCGCCAGATCTTGTGATTTATTTGCAAGCTCCTGTTGAAGTGCTACTGGATAGAATCAATAAACGAGGTAATCCAGATGAAAAATTTTTAACGGTGGATTACTTGGAGAGATTGAATGATGCTTATTCCAAATTCTTTCTTTATTTTGAGAGCGCCCCACTATTAATTATTAATGCCTCTGATATTGATTTGGAGAGCGGGGGTTCAGATTACGACATGCTGATCAATAAAATTATGTCGGATCCGAGAGGTAAAAATTTTATTAATCCCCAGCCATCTATTCTTTAAAGCTGGTGAGACAACATTGTGAATGATAAGACCTATCAACCACCAAAAAACTTAATTAATCCTTATATTGCAGACTTAGATCAGTATGCATCCATGTATCAGGAATCCATTGAGGACCCGACGACATTTTTTGGAAACGCAGCTCGTGAAAATCTTTCATGGATAGAGCCTTTTACTAAAGTTCATAATAATAATTTCTTAGAAGCTCAATGGTTTGAGGGAGGTAAGCTGAATGTTGCTTATAACTGTATTGACCGGCATTTAGATAAAGATGGGGGGAAAATTGCTCTTATATGGGAGGGTGATGAGCCAGATCAATCTCAAGAAATTTCGTATTTAGAGCTTCACAAGAATGTATGTAAGTTTTCAAATATTTTAAAAGATCTGGGAGCTGTTAAGGGATCTAAAATTTGTATTTATATGCCAATGATTCCCGAGGCTGCCTATGCAATGTTAGCTTGCGCAAGAATTGGTGCTATTCACTCAGTGGTCTTTGGTGGATTTTCGCCTGAAGCTTTAAAAGATAGAATTTTAGACTCCTCCTGCAGCATTGTTGTGACCTCTGATGAAGCAATTAGAGGGGGGAAAAAAATTCCATTAAAGAATAATGTTGATGCTGCTCTTGCAAACTGCCCAGACGTTCAACATTGCTTGGTCATCGCCAGAACAGGAATAACAACCTCATGGGTCCCAACAAGAGATGTTAGCTATCAAGAGGTTTTCTCCGCTGCATCTGATATCTGTGAGTGTGAGCCCATGGATGCTGAAGACCCATTTTTTATTTTATACACTTCTGGCTCCACCGGAAAACCTAAGGGTGTGATGCACACCACAGGCGGTTATTTGTTGGGAGCGCATTTAAGTTTTAAATTTTTATTTGGTTACAAAAAAGAAGATACATATTGGTGCACAGCAGATGTGGGTTGGATTACAGGGCACACTTATATTTTATATGGGCCTCTCTCAAACGCTGCAACGAGTTTAATGTTTGAAGGCATTCCAACCTACCCCAACCCATCAAGATTTTGGGAGGTTTGTGATAAGCATCACATATCTATTTTCTATACTGCTCCAACTGCGTTGCGAGCATTAATGGCCCAGGGCGATGAATATGTCATGCAAACTTCTAGGTCCTCCCTAAGACTCTTAGGAACTGTTGGAGAGCCAATTAATCCTGAGGCGTGGGAATGGTATTACCAGGTGGTTGGAAATTCAGCATGTCAAATTATTGACACCTGGTGGCAAACAGAAACAGGCTCTGTTCTCATATCCCCAATTGCTGGTGTCACTCCAGTAAAACCAGGCTCAGCAACCCTCCCATTTTTTGGGGTCAAGCCAGAATTGGTGGACGAGCATGGAACAATCTTGGAGGGAGAAAGTTCTGGTAATTTGGTTATTTCACAATCTTGGCCTAGCCAAATTAGAAGTATCTATGGAGATCATCAACGCATGATTGAAACGTACTTTTCAACCTATCAAAATAAATATTTTACTGGTGATGGAGCGAAAAGAGATGCCGATGGATATTTTTGGATTACTGGCAGAGTGGATGATGTATTGAATGTATCAGGCCACAGGCTTGGAACTGCTGAAATTGAAAGCGCCCTGGTGCGTCATCCCAAGGTTGCTGAAGCTGCAATTGTTGGTTTTGATCACCCTATTAAAGGACAGGGTATATACGCCTATGTGACCTTGATGGTTGGTGAAGAGGAATCAGGGGAATTAAAAGTGGAGCTTCAAAAATTTGTCGCCAATGAAATTAGCTCGATTGCGAAACCAGACTTAATCCAATGGGCGCCAGGGCTGCCAAAAACTAGATCTGGAAAAATTATGAGAAGAATTTTAAGGAAAATAGCAGAGGGAGATTTTAATAACCTTGGGGACATCTCTACTCTCGCTGATCCGGCCGTTGTAGAAAGCTTGATTGCAAATAAATTAAGCCTATAAAAAACTTACATATATGCAAAGCGCTCCAGCTATTGCCAACGTCAAAATCATTACATTAAGAAAAAATGGAGCGCTCTCTTCTTTAATATCATGCGTTGCTTTGTAAAAATTTCTTGGCGCAAATAGCAAGATTGCTGAATTAAAAAGATGCAAAGAAAGCAAGAGCATTACAAACCAATGCCCTTGCTCTAATAACGCTAAAAAACATAAAACAATGTAAGGGAGCTCTAGGCTTAATAAAAATTTTCTATTTACGGGGTTGAACAGAAAACCCAGGATCTTTAAATGATGTTGGAATAGTGCTGCTAAAAATAGGCTATTAGTAAGATACAAGCAACCCAAGAAAAAAGTAACCATCAGAGATCTGAAATTAGAGACCAGGTTTTATGTAGCTCATGAAAATCTGCTATTTGATCATCCTGCAATTTCACCAAATGAGCTTCCAGGCTCCATAGGGCAATAGGATGGAGCTTTGAATCCACATCATCATAAACCTCCTTCACCAGCTCATCTGATGAGCAGGAAGCTAGAAGCATTAGTTTTTCGACTACCTTTTGCTCTCTTTTAAGTCTGTGCGCAATAATCCAGTCCACTACCTCAAATGGATCCCCTAAAAAATCTCCATGCCCCGGGCCAATTCTTGTAAATTGATAGTTTTTAAGCAACGCAAGAGAATCAAGATATTCCTTCATGGAACCATCTGGATGGGCAATAACAACTGTAGAGCCATTCATAATATGATCGCCTGTCAGAAGGGTCTCCTCTTCTTTAATTAAGTAACATAAGTGATTTGATGCGTGTCCAGGCGTATGCAACACTTCAATTGAGTACTCCTCCGTGGTTATTATGTCGCCATGATGAAGAACTCGATCAGGCTTAAAAGTCTTATCTTGCCTAGAATCATCTTTGGCTACTAGTCGCCCCATTAAAGGAACTCCAAGCTTGTCTGCCAATACTTTAGCGCCAGGAGAGTGATCTGGGTGCGTATGAGTCACTAAAATTCTTTTAATGTTATTTGCGCCAAGCTGAAGAAGATGAGAAAGGTGTTTATCAATTTTTGGACCTGGATCAACCAAAGTCATATCATTCACCCCAATCAAATAACTATTAGTTCCTGGCCCAGTAAACATGCTGCCATTTGGTGCTGTTACACGTTGAATAATAGATTTATGCTTCTTCATAGCCATCCTCTCCTGGTAAAAAACCCACCCACGCCCCATCTTGCTTAATAAACTTAGGTAAGATAGCTGGGATACCGCCATCTTCAATTTGTTGAAAATAATTAAATACTTCGTCTCTGGATGAAAATTCATCTAATTTCGTTAGGTTTTTAATCGTGGGCATAATCATATTCATTTCACCTTCATGAAATTTCTTTAATGCTTCAGAAGGAGAAATCCAGAGACTTTCTGTTAACTCAAAGCCATCATGGGCTCCTAATTGCTCTGCATGGACTTTTGCAATAAAAAATCTGGTATCAAATCTTTTGGGCTCAATTTCAGGGGTAATCCAATGAGCGCATGGAACAATGTTATTTGCGCGCAAACGAAGCTCGTGCTTCAAGCATATATCATTGAATGTGATGTCGCGTGAATTGAGCCGCTGCCTATATTCATCAAGCATACTTGAATCTTTTAATAAATCATCGTGCTTATTGGTCAGCAAAATTCCTGCTTCTTCAAAACATTCTCTAATGCAAGCTACCCAATATGCCAACCCATCAGCATGCAAGCTCAGCTTAGATGAAGCCTGAACATCACTTAGACCTTCGCAGTGCTTATAAATAGCTGGAGATGAGTCCTCTGCATCAATTTTGCCACCAGGAAATACATACAAACTTCCAAATGAGGACCTAGTGCTCCTCTTGACCATAAATATCTCAAAGCCATCAAGGCTCTCTCTCATTAGGATAACTGTGGCAGCTGGTCTGATTGGTGTATTCATAATTAGTATCGATATTTATTATCCATTAGAATAAGCCTTTATGGAAATCACTGAATCACTAGAACATGACCTTAAGCAAGCGCCGGCATGGTTTCATGCCTCTATTGCGATTAAGCCTCGGCTAGAAGATTTACAGCACCCCTTGGGCAATTTGAAATACCAAGTTTGGGACAGAGAAGAAACAAATAAGATTGTGATATTAATTCATGGAACTGGAGCGCATAAAAGATGGTGGGACCCAATTGCCCCTCTCTTCACTCAAGATTTTACAGTGATTGCACCAGATCTTCCTGGAATGGGTGAGTCGAACCATAGAGCTAAGTATGATTTTGAAGGATTTAGTGATTCAATATTGGCCATCCTAGATCAGGAAGATATTACTCCTGCTAATCATAAAATTTATTTTGTTGGGCATTCTCTTGGGGGTCACCTAGCTGGATTTATGGCCTCTGAGTTTCCTGAACTAGCAGCAGGTTTAATCATGATTGACTCTCCCATTAGACCTCCCTCATACGATTACGAAGATCACATTAGTACTGGGCCATTAAGAAAAATTAAGTACTATGAAGACAAGGTATCAATTCTAGAAAGGTTCAGATTAATGCCTGCACAAGACTGTAAAAATTTTTGGTATCTTAGATATATAGCTGAGTATTCCATACAAAATGTTGATGCTGGTTGGAGATGGCGATTTGATGATAAATTATTTGCAACCCTTAAAAGACTTCAAGGCTATGAATTTAATTTTCAATGCCCGAGCCTGTTTATTGCTGGCGGCAACAGTTTATTACTAGGGTCAAAAATTATGAGTTACATCAAAGAAGAGTTTAAGGGCAGAATGTCAATTGAAGTCATTGAACATGCTGCGCATCATATTCCTCTAGATGAGCCTATAGGCCTAATCTCAATTATTAATGAGTATTTAGATAGATGGGGTACTAAGTAACATGAAAAAGTTATTATTGATTTTAGCTATTCTTTTGTTGGGAGGGCTATTTGGAATCTATCAATCCACTAATGTTGTGCCTTTTCAGCCCCTCACAGGCTGTGAGAGCAATGAAGAGTTAAACGTTGTATGTGGGTTCAGCAACCCAGAAGATCTAGCTTTAACGCCAGATAATAACTATTTTATTCTATCTGAATATGGCGGGCAAAAACCTATCCAAGAGGTCCTGCCTGGAAAGCTTGCTCTCTTTCATATTCCGTCAAGAACCAAAAAAATACTCCCAATTACTATTGGCGTGAACTCTTGGGGGGATAACTCTTGCTCAAGAACAAGCGATGAAATAATTGCGCCCCATGGTATTGATCTCATCGAACGACATGACGGGAAATTTCAACTTGCGGTAGTAAGTCATCTGCCTGATGAGAGAGTTGAAATGTTTGAAATTATAGAGCAAGGGGAAAGCTGGGTTGCTATATGGCGTGGGTGCGTTTCAACTGATGAAAAATATTACCTTAACGATGTAAGCTTGCAGCCTGATGGATCATTTTATGCATCTCATATGTTTGATATAAACCTCTCCTTAAATCAATGGGTATTTAATTACTTTTTTAAATTTGATACGGGTTTTGTTGTGACTTGGAATCCTGCTTCAGAATTTTCAGAATTAATTGAAACAGCGGGATCTTACCCCAATGGCATTATGTTAGATTTAGAGAAAAATAGATTAGCCGTCAATTATAATCTAGGGGATGAGACGCTCCTATTTGACTTGGAGACTCTTGAGATTGTTGGTAGATTTAAAAATAATGGTCCAGATAATGTAGTCTTGCGTGATGGATATATATGGGTAACTTGGCATAACTTTGGACTACAGGACTTTGCAAAATGTACAGGGAATATTAATTGCACCTTGCCATGGTCTGTAAGTAAATTAGATAGGGATACCCTTGCCGAGCTAAAGACTTATTCATTTAAGAGTAGCAATATGGGCGTTGGAACAGTCGGAGTAAAAGTTAAGAATGAGTTATGGTTCGGCTCTTTTAAATCCAATAGACTGGCCTATATAGAATTATAAATTTTAAAATTAATTAGCAGTAAATCACAACATGAGCAATGAAACGGGGTCTAGCGTAAAACCTTTGAGCATCCATGATGTTCAATCTCTGCTTCCGACCAGGAAGCTAGATGGGCATAAGGCGCAACATGGGAAATTGCTTATTGTTGCTGGTGATGAAGGTTATGGCGGAGCTGGTATCTTAGTCTCTGAAGCGGCCATTAAGACAGGAGCTGGTCTAGTTAAACTCCTTACTAGAGAGGCATATATCTCTGCAGCGCTAGCCAGAAATCCTGAGGTAATGGTTTGCGGTGGTGAGAATGCTCAAAACCTAGAAATGCACTTTCCCTGGGCAGAGGTTTTTCTCTGTGGGCCAGGAATGTTTCAAAATTATTGGTCAGAACAACTATTATATAAGTTGCTTATATTTACAAAAAAAGAAAATCTACCAATTCTCTTGGACGCTGGTGCCTTGAGACTTCTAAGCATGGAGCCTTTTAAGCAAATGTCATTACCTCACAATTTGATTATTACCCCTCATCCTGGTGAAGCTGCAAATCTACTAGGAATAACTCCTGCTGCTGTTCAAGCTGATCGATTAAAGGCAGCACAAGATCTCCACATGATATTTGGCGGCACAGTAATTTTAAAGGGGCATGGCACTATTATCTTTGATGGAAATACCTGCCATTTGTGCTCAGTTGGTGGGCCCGAGTTAGCTGTAGCAGGATCAGGAGATGTGCTATCTGGAATCATTGGATCTTTGTTATCGCAAGGGTTAACACCTGGAGAAGCTGCTATAAGTGGGGTCGCTATTCACAGTCATGCAGGCAAACAATTTGCTCAACATACGGGCACAATAGGTCTTGCAGCTAGTGAGCTTATTTCCTATGCCCGAAATCTATTAAATTAGTTTGTTATGTTAGAGCTGATTCTCAATAACGAAGCAGATACCCTGGCATTGGGTGCGGCTATAAACCTGGCAATAAATGAAATGGAAGGTCAGGATGTAGAGGTTCATCTAAGCGGGAATCTAGGCGCAGGTAAAACAACTTTAGTGAGGGGTATTTTGCACAATGCTGGCTGGCAAGGATCTGTGACCAGCCCCTCTTACACTCTTTGCGAGGAATATGAATTGGATGATCAACTATTTCTGCATATAGATCTATATAGAACAAGTGTCGCAGAAGATATTGAAATTCTAGACTTAGATCGAAGGACCGAAAAACAAAAAATAATTTTTATTGAATGGCCAGAGAATCTAGTAGCCAAAAGATCTTCTCACCTTATAATTGAGTTACTTCATCATAATCAAATAAGACAAGCGCAAATCTCAGCAGAGACTGCTGCAATAGAATCATCAATTAAGGCCTATTATGAAAAAATTTAGTCGCAGCATCTTAGTGATTTTGCTCTGTTTTCTTGGCGTAACCGAGAGTGCTGAAAACCATGTAGCTTTTGGAAATATTACTGAATTAGAATCTGGTAATCTAAAAATAGTGTTCACTCTCGAGCAAGTAGCCTTGATTAACTCATATGCTCTGGATGACCCGTCAAGAATAGTGATTGATATAAAAAATGTGACCTTAAAAGGTTCGGTAGATGCTTCAAAAGTTTCACCTATCAAGCTAATTCGCGCATCTGAGATCAATGACAATGTTCGAGTAGTTATTGATCTAAAAGGTTCTGTCTTTTGGAAAAAACCCTGGCAAGTCAAGCATAAAGATCGGGTTGATCTGATCTTAGAAATTAAAAGAGATAAAACTATCACCAAAAATCTCAGAGATATTATTGTTGCAATAGATGCAGGACATGGTGGCAAAGATCCAGGTGCTGTGGGTAAGAATTTATTGGAAAAAGATGTCACCCTACTTATTGCGAAAGAGCTAGAAAGAACCCTGAGGGATACGGATGGCTATCGCCCAGTCATGATCAGATCAGGTGATAAATTTGTTGCTTTAGATGACCGCTATCAAAATGCTAGAAAACTAGGCGCTGATTTATTTGTATCAATCCATGCGGATGCCTTCAGACTATCATCTGTGAAAGGATCATCAGTCTATGTTTGGTCAGAAGAGGCTTCTTCAATTACAGCAGAGAATTTATCTAAATCTGAATTAACCAAAAATCCTGATATTCGATCTAAGATCGGCAAATTAGATGTGAGAGATTTTGATGAAGATGCGGCTAGAACAATTTTTCAAATTGCCAATGAGGCAAAGATTAACAACAGTATTGTTCTGGCTGAAAAGATCATTGAGCAAATGAAGCGTGATCCTTTTACCAGCATGCATAAACCTGGGGTCGAGTTTGCAGATTTCAGAGTATTAAAATCTATTGATATTCCATCTGTATTAATTGAATCAGGGTTTATTTCCAATCCGGATGACGCAAAGCGGTTGGAAGGCAAGGCGGGTCGAAGAATGATTGCGAGAAGTATTTTTTTGGGCATCCATGATTACTTTAAAGAAAAACCAAAACCCAATACCTTTATGGCCGATGGTCCAAAAAATATTGAATACGAGATCCAGAAAGGAGATGTGATTTCTGAAATAGCCATTCGATTTGGTGTTACTATTAATGAGATTATCCAATGGAATAATCTAAATAATAAAAGTATCTATCCAGGGCAAAAAATTAAAATTTTTATCTAATGTGGGATTTAAAAGATAAGCTAGTCGTGATCACCGGTGCGACTAATGGGATCGGGAAAGCTGCTGCACTAGAAATGGCTAAGCATGGCCCAAGAATGCTCTTAACCTTCCGCAACCAAGGTCTTGCAGATAATCTCTCACTGGAATTACAGGCTGTGAATCCAAACCTCAAATTAGATTTTTTGTACTGCGACTTCTCTAGCCAGGAATCAATTAGAGGATGTGCCGCAGAAATTTTAGCATTGCAGCAACAGATTGATGTGCTTGTTAACAATGCTGGTGTGGTCAACACGGCTTACCGCGAAACATTAGAAGGAATTGAGAATACTTTTGCAGTGAACCATCTGGGTTATTTTCTATTGACCAATCTAATCTTAGAACAAATGCTTGGAGACGAAGAAACTAGAATTATTAATGTCTCATCTGCTGCTCATTCCTTTGTTAAAAAAATAAACTGGCCAGATATCAATTTTAAAGATAATTTTGGCATGGGCGTGACTGCATATGGCCACTCAAAGTTAGCTAATCTTCTTTTTACACGCTACCTGGCAACCAAACTTTCTACTTCGAATGTAACCGTGAATGCTATTCATCCAGGTGGCGTTAACACCGCATTGGGCAATCAAAACAAAGCTGTATTTGGAACGATACTAAAAGTTCTTTTAAAACCTTTTTTTCGCTCTCCTTTTAAGGGAGCGGCCAGCATTGTGTATTTGGCGACCAAAGATAACGATGGTGTGACTGGAGAGTATTTTGTAGATTGCAAAGAGGCCAAGTCCTCATCTTACTCAAAGGACCTTGGAGAGGCTCAAAGATTATGGGAGCTTTCTGAGGAGCTCGTCCATCAACAATTTACGTTGTAGCTCTAGTTAAAATTCTATCGGGTCAACGTTCACTGACCATCGAACTTTATTGGATTTTTTATTTTCAGATAAGGTTTTAACAAGGGTTTGAAGCATGCTATTTAGATTTGTTCTGGTAGGAGCCTGAAGCACCAGCTGATGCTGATAGGAACCCCTGAGTTTCGCTTGCATCGAGGGAATGGGGCCGACCAACATGCAATGCTTTGAATTCACTGTACTTTTGAGCTCATGTAAAAAATCAAGATTTGTTTGAGCTTTTGGTGAAGACGCTTTAATAATTGCCTCAAATGCATAAGGTGTCTGATTTAAAGCTTTTCTTTCGATCATAATAGAGTGAGCAAAGTTCCAATAATTACCTTGTTTTAGTTGTAATAAATTCTTATCTTCGGCATATCTTGACTGCACTAGAACCAAAGCATTGCCGTCAGATCTCCCGGCCCTACCCGCCACCTGAATTAATTGTTGGCCCATCTCTTCTATTGCACCGGGATGTA
Source organism: Proteobacteria bacterium UBA3413 (assembly GCA_002358345.1). Lineage (GTDB taxonomy): Bacteria > Pseudomonadota > Gammaproteobacteria > Magnimaribacterales > D2472 > D2472. Next base: position 22,227 of record DEOR01000063.1, read on the forward strand.
AACTTGTAACGCCCTGATCAACATCAATCGCAACAACTAACTCAAGGTTTGGAAAATCATGCCCTTTGATTAGCATCTGCGTGCCAATCAAAATACTACTTTGAGAATCACGTATAGTGTCAAGGAGGCGCTCCATGGAATTAGTTTTCTTGGTAGAGTCTTTATCCATTCTATAAATTGGAATCTTGGGAAATAGCTCTTGTAGTGTTATTTCAAGCTGCTCGGTTCCTGTCCCAATCAATGATAATTGCTCTGCTGAGCAGGCAGGACAGTGTTTCGGCACTCCAAATGCTGAATCGCACCTGTGACAAATTAAACGATCCTGATGATGATGAAATACAAGGCTTGATTCGCAGCTATTACAGATGGCGCGCCAATCACAGTTTGCGCATATAAACTGAGGAGCAAAGCCACGACGATTAATAAAAATCATAACTTGTTTTTTTTGCTGTAGCGTTGCTGCGATAGCTTCAATGGCTTGAGGTGCCAACCCACTTGTTAAAATAGCTTCATTGATATCTAAAATTAAAAATTTAGGCGGGTTTTGTTTGGTAATTCTTTTGGTTAATTTGATGATCCCAAATTTTTTCTCTTCTACTGAGCGCAATGTCCTTAATGAAGGGGTTGCTGATCCAAGAATAATCGGGATTTTAAGCATTTGGGCTCTTTTAATTGCGAGATCCCTAGCAGAAAACTTAAATCCCTCGTTCTGTTTATAAGAAGCATCATGCTCTTCATCCACTATGATTAATCCGAGATTTGGAGCAGGCATCATGGCTGCAGATCTTGTGCCAATCAATACTCTTGCTTCGCCTCTCCTAAATTTTTTCCATGCTTGGTAGCGTTTTGCGGGAGTCATCTTGGAATGATATAAGACTACCAAGTCCCCAAATTGCTCCTTGAGCCGGAGCTCAAGCTGGGGGGTCAAGGATATCTCTGGTGCTAAGAATAAGGCCGACTTGTCTTGCAACAATTGCTCCTGGATGCAACGCATATATACTTCTGTTTTACCAGATCCTGTTACGCCGTATAACAGCGTTGGTGAGAAACCTTGAAGTTTTAACAAGAATTTAACAGCGACAGTCTGCTGATCTGAAAGGATTTTTGTAAAATTGGTGATCTCAAAATCTGCGTTTAGAGGAAATGCATCAATGCTCATCACCGTTTTAACGCTTCGTAAGCTTGTCGGTAAAAATGCGTTGCATACCTCCCCAATCGGGTGATGATAATAGTGTGATGCCCAGCTCAATATATTCAATTCCATTGCAGAAAAAATAGGCTCGTCATCTAAAACTTGGTGGATGGGTTTGGTTTGTATGCCTTGTTGCTTTGTTTCATCAAGAATGATCCCTAGCTTTAACTTTGCACCAAACTTCACTGCAACCCTAGTACCTAGAGGAATGCGCTTATCTGAATGGTAGGTAAAAGCCTGCCTTAAAGGAATGGCAATGGATACATTGTAAAAAAAATTATTCATATGTATTTGTAAACCCAACTGTATTTGGTATAGTGCTCATCCAAATTTGATTTTATTATGAAAACAGACATACATCCGAATTATCAAGAAATCTCTACCACCTGTAGTTGTGGAAACGTGCTGCCAGTTATGAGCACTTTAAAAAATAATTTATCATTGGACGTTTGTTCAAAATGTCACCCATTCTATACCGGTAAGCAAAAAATGCTTGATTCTGGTGGAAGAGTTAAGAAATTCCAAGATAGATTTGGTGCATCTGGAGCTTCAAAATCAGCGCCAAAAAAAGAAGAACCTAAAGTGGCGGAATTGGTTGCAGAAGATCCCACTGAAGAGATTATCGAGACTGTAGCTGAAGTTGCTGAAGAAATTTTAGCAGAGAATGTCACAGCAGAAGTATCGGAAGAACCAGTTGCTGAAGATTCTCATGATGACTCAGAGCAATCTAGCGATGAAGTCGACATAGAAGAATCAAAAGACTAGGTTTTTTATCTCACTCAACCCCGGAACTGCCAAATCCTTTTGTTCCTCGGGCACTTTCAGAAAAATCCTCAATAACACTTAGTTTCGCTTGTTTGATTGGCACAAGAATCATTTGAGCAATCCTGTCGCCAGGCTTAACTAAAAACTCATCTCTAGATCTATTCCATAAGGGCACTTTAAGCTCTCCTTGATAATCAGAGTCTATTAAACCTACTAAGTTGCCCATGACTACCCCATGCTTTGATCCGAGCCCTGATCTTGGAATAACCAGCGCGGCAAGACTGGGGTCTTCAATATATATTGAAAATCCTAACGGAATTAATTGACACTCTTGAGGCTGTAATAAAAATTCTTCTTCAATGCAAGCTCGTAAATCTAATCCTGCAGATCCAGGGGTAGAATATTCTGGCAAGGGGATTGCTGAGCCTATAAGAGGATTAAGAATTTTAACTTTTAAATCAATCATTAATTAGATCCTTGGGCGTAATAAAGAATTTTAAATCTAGTATATTAGAATCGAGGTCCTTCCAGCTATCAAAATTTGATAGTTTCAAGAAACTGCAAGTCCCAAGCTTTTCAACTCGTTGGTAGATTAAAGATTCTGCAAGCATTTGCAATCCTGGATTATGCCCTATCAGCAAAATATTCTCTTTAACGTCATCTTGCTGCTTGATGAGGTTGAGCAATGTAATTGCTTCTCCGCAATAAATTGATTGATCCAATTTAATGTTTAAAAGGCTGCTGCTTTCTGTCAGGACTAAATCCAAGGTCGCCTGGGTTCTTTCGCTAGGACTAGATAAAACTAAATCAAAAGTAATTCTATTTTTTAAAATGTAATTTGATAAGAGTAAGGCGTCAGAAACGCCTCTTTTAGAAAGCGGGCGATGAAAATCTGCTATCTCGGGATCTTCCCAGCCTGACTTAGCATGACGAAGTAAAAATAAATTTTTCATTCTGCGTCATTCTATCTTGCTAAGAGAGTATATGTCCTATAAAATCGCGTTTCTATGAGTAAAGTATGTCAAGTAACAGGGAAAATGCCGCAAAGTGGTAATAACGTTTCTCACGCGAATAACAGAGTCAAAAGGAAGTTCTTTCCTAATTTGCATACCCACAGATTTTGGGTGGAAACTGAAAATAGATTTGTGAGTCTAAAATTATCTACTAAAGGCATGCGCATTATTGATAAGAAAGGAATTGACGAGGTTCTGAAAGAAATTAGATCTCGCGGCGAAAAAGTCTAACTAGTACACCACTGCTTCTGAAAAATTTCTTGGGCCACCAAGACTTTCTCTATCACTTTTAGGGCTATTTAAACCTACATCTTTGACTCCATACATCTCTCCAATTTCAGCAGCAATAAGAGTTTTCCCTGATAATTTTATTATCCTAGGATCCTTGTAAATCTCATTAATAACCATGCCTGCATATGCTTGACTAGCAGCTCCTTTTAAAAATTCTGCATATTGCCCTTCATGTTGCTCGCTAACCTTCTGAGTTTTTTCGTCTTTTACAATGCCTGACCACAAGGACAAAGAACAAATATCAAAAGGCTTAAGGTCATAAGCCATATCAAACGCCATCTTATCAATTGCTGCCTTTTGAGCTCCATAAATTGGACCATGCATATAACACATAGCGCCATGGGAAGAGATTTGTAAAATGAGTTTGCCTTTGCTTGCGATCATCAGCGGGGTTAAAGCATGGGAAAGAAAATAATTAGATTTTAAGCCCACATCCATCACAGACCATAAATCTAATGATTTTTCCCAATAAGGCTTGGATGCAACTAAATCATCATGGATTTGGCAAGCTGCGTGAACCAATAGATCTAACCGGCCAAATTCTTCTTTAATAAAGTTTGCTAAGCGTAGTATTTCTTCTGGGCAATTTAAGTCTATTGGATAAGCTACACCCAGCGCGCCTGTTTGATTGATATTATTAACAGTATCTTCTAGGCTGCTATTGATCTCAAAGCCAAATTGATGAACTGTGGTGCCCTCCTTGAGGCTTCTTGCAGCACAAATGATAATATCATCAGGTTCAGCCAAGCCTTCTGCTATTCCCTTGCCAACACCCCTGCTCGCTCCAGTCACTAAAATTACTCTTTTATTTTCTTTAGTCATAATATTCTCCTGTTAAAATTGTAAATCATGATCTACCTAGCCTCCAAATCACCCAGACGAACTGAGCTGCTAGACCAAATTGGGGTTCAGCATAGTGTGATTGAAATTTCAGTAGATGAAACTCTTAACCCGAAAGTAACTGCCAAAGAAAATGTAGAAGCGCTCTCTACAAAAAAGTGTCAAGAAGGGATCACATACATCCTATCTAATAATATGGTCCCTTTCCCCGTTTTAGCAGCAGATACAATGGTGGTCTTGGGAGAAGAGATTTTTGGGAAGCCCAGGTCGGGGGAAGATGCTATCAAAATGTTGCTCAAACTATCTGGCAAAGTGCACTCGGTAATATCAGGGGTAACCATTGGGATTATCTCTAAAGACAACGCTGACTTTCATTCTATTACAGTAGAATCGCAAGTTGAATTTTCAATACTCAGTAGACTTGCATGTGAAAAATACTGTTCCACCAAAGAACCTTTTGATAAAGCTGGCGCCTATGGAATTCAGGGCCATGGCTCTGTATTTGTTAAAAGAATAGAAGGAAGTTATTCAAACATAGTCGGGCTTCCTATACATGAGGTCACCCTATTATTTAATAAATTAAATATACCATTTTGGTTAACTTAAATTTTATAAACCCCTGAAGCATAAAAAATGAATTGCTTTTTTAAATAGCTAAAATTGTCTATGGCTTTTAATCCGAAGTTTCTGAGAACTCTAAAATATAGATTATCTTGTTGAAAGATTTTAAATATGAGATCTACCCCGTTTAGCATAGTGGCATTGATTGCTTTTCTTCGAAGCTCATATTTTTTTAAAAATGCAATATGTCCAATATTTTGTCCAGCATTGAATCCTCTCTCAATCTCTTCTGCAAGAATGCTAGCATCAGCTAATCCAAGATTAATGCCCTGTCCTGCTAACGGATGAATGGAGTGTGCTGAATCGGCAATCACACAAATTCCTTCATCACAATATTCATTAAGATGATGGGCAAATAAAGGAAAAGTTAAGATTTTACTAATCGGGTCTATTTTGCATGCTAATTTTTTTTCAAATTTAGACAACTCGTCGAATATTTCATCTTGGGATTCTGGAGCCCTCATCTCTTCAGGTACTGACCAAACAACTGAAAAAGTATTTCGAGTATCTCCAGTGTTATATGGCATAAGAGCAAATATTTCTCTTTCATAAAAAATTTGAATAGCTTGGTCCGTTTCTAGACCAGGTATCTGGGCGAGAAAGGTTCTTGCAATCTGATGATAGTTTTTTTGATTTTTTTGAGGGGATATCAATTCA
>DEOR01000052.1 GCA_002358345.1 Proteobacteria bacterium UBA3413
AAGCTATTCCATCAAATCTACTCTAGCGACATAAAAATTCTTTAACTCACACGGCCTATTATCTAATTTTGTAACTGTTAGATAGAGCAATGGCCAGATTGGTTAAACGCCCATATGATTTATCCATGCGCATTTACAGCGGATAAAATCTGACAATTCTGTCAAATTTTTATAAAATATTGTTATCTAGTTATCTCAAGAAAAATATTCATGGACCTACTTACTAAACTGGTTAGCGTGCAGACGATGGAGCTATTAATGCTTAAGGATCTTGCTCATAAAAATGCAGTGGTGTCTGACCCAGATAGTAGGTTTATTACCTTGGAAATATATAGGCGCCATCGCCTTGGCTTAAAGCCACTGGCACCAGGTGTAGTTTCCAAGAATCTGAATATTTCTTTGCCAACTGCAATTAAATTAATTAATAACTTAATAGTCTTAGGATTTATTATCAAGCGAACAAATAAGGTTGATAAGAGATCGACTGATCTTATTGCAACAAACACTTTAATTGTTAGGATTGAGGACTACCTATCAACCATGCTCATAGGGATGAATGCCATTAAACTTATGAGGCTAACGGCCACAGAGAAAGATGAGCTTAAGTCTATGATGAGCGGCGAGCCAAATTCAGCACCACTTTTTAAAGCCCTGAGTTCAAAATATTTAGCAAATTTAACTGCACTTTGGGACGAAAAATAGTCTGAAGTATTTTACTAACTTCAACTTAAGCGAAGCCTAAAACATTAAATATATTAAAAATCTTAGCAGCTTAAAACTAACAAGTTAGGAAACTATATGTAAAAATAATTGCAGTATATTTCTGAGAGTGCTGTTAAGATTTTGGTTGCTTCAAATCAAGCACCACCTTTAACTCAAACTTATTTGTGGTGGGTGAAATTGATATTCTAAAGAGTGAGATAGAAGGATGGGCTGAGATAGCATTTAAAAATTGGGAAATATTACCAATAGAGTTATCAGAAAAATAGATAGAGTTCTGTTCATTTTCTTTGACCAGCCTATAGTTTACTAGACCAAACTCAGCAGACTTTATAAGCAAAAATTCAGCGGGATTTTGCGAATCCAATGCAAGTTGTCGCGAGCTGACAAATGATTGAATTCTTTCTGCTTGTCTGAGAACATAATTGAACTCAATTTTTTTAACCGCCAGGGTTTGTTGGTTCTGACCTATAGAACCTAAAACATTAGAAAAAAATAAACTTAATAGGCCTATCATCAAAACAGTTAACAGAATTTTTACAATAAATTGCTCTCGAGACTGCAAGGATTTCCAGGAAGAAAATATTTTATCCACTGTTATACCTAATAATTAGGCTCCCGAAAAAAGAATTATCATTTTCAATCAAACCGCTGTCATCAACTGCTAGTGAGTATTGCGTTAGAGCCTCTTGAATCACGGCAAGCTTTAACTTAGATAGGCTTTCAATGCTAAGGGTAATGGTTTGCTGGGTAAGGTCTATCTCAATGATCTTAAAGGCGGGATCGTTGAGCTTATCAAGATATGTTAGAAGGTATAGCTCATCCGCGGAGCTCACCGCGCCCATGGTCTCCTCGGGTATGTTTTTAGATAGCTCATCAATCTGACTTTTAGCGTTAACTAATTTCTTGAAACTTGGGTTCAGTTGCTTGAAAATTTGGACTGTTTGCTCGTTATAGGAGCTAGCGTAAGATTGCAATAAATAATTCGAGAGCAAGGGCGCAATAAATATGGTGATGCATGCAGCAGCAAAGAGAGTGAAATCTCGCTTGGTAATATTCATCTGTGATTTTAAATAATCTAATGAAAATTGTCTTTTAAAAAAATTTAAATCATATGTTCTGTGAGAGCTCAAAAAATTTATATGAAATTGGCTCAGGGCTTGGATCTTTTTGCTGGCCTCAAAGATTTCAGGCACTGGAATATTATCTGCCGTGGCAAAGCTATTGATTAATGCTAAGTCAAATTTACTCTCCTCTAAAGAAGCATAAAATTGTTGAAATGATCCATGGTCACCTGAGAATCCTGAGCCATCACCGCAGGCTAAGCAAAATCCATTTGTATTAAATAATACCGTGGGCTGATCAAGACCAAATAATAAATGCTCGGGCAAGAAAGTAAACTCGCCTTTTAAAGCATTAAAATCCTTATTAATATCTGCAAGAAGGCTGGCATCAATCCAGGCTGCCATGGATAGTGACGGATCATATACAAAATGTAGCGCCGAAACATCGCTAATAATAGAATCCTCTATTGCATTCACGATATTTGCTTGGAGCGCCTCATTTTTTAAGCCCAGCTCATTGTTGAAGTGGTGAGATCCAAAAAGCTGAGACGGCAGAAACACGATGCACTTAGAATCCTCTGGCAGGTGTGACTGGAGTTGCACTAAATCAATGGCAAGGTTTTTAACTAGTGCATTATGCTCATAGTGATAAAGGTCAAGGCTGACTAAATCAAGGTCATGGAAATGTATAATTGAATTACGCATCTGCTATAAATTAAAGTTCCTATTTAATACCTTTGATTGATTTGAGAGATCTAATATAACAAGAGTTTCTAGTTCAGAGAAAATATTTTCATCTTGAAGTCGAGAGTATAATTGGAATGTACGAGAATTAGTACTTAGTACTTGACGGGGATAATCAATAGAATCTGGAAATTTTTTTATAAAAGTAGCTATATCATCATAGCCTTCCTCGGGCACATCGATTATTTGATTTGCAATGTAATCTATATTATTTTCTGAAAAAAATGCTGCTACTAACATGGCGTGATTAGAGCTTAGGGTATTAATATTAATATTCTGGTGATTGGAATATGGAAGAATGCACATCCCCTCTGTCAAGTCATAAAAATCTAATTGAGACACGATTGGTAAAACCTTAATCTCAGATAATTGAGCAAAAAGTCTTTTCGAGGTAAATTGCTTAATTGAGCTTGCGGGGCCATTGTAATAGTAATTCTCAGCGCCATAATTTCTAGGTTGATTGTCCTTATCAACCCAATCAATTAGCTGATCAACAAATGATTCAATCTTTATTTCCTCAATAAGTTTGAGCCTTAAGAAACGCTCTAACCATTCCTTCTGAGAGTTATTCACTTGGTACTGACTTTGTTTTGGAGTGAATAGGCTATTGAGGTTAAAGCAATTAGTGGCGTCCTTGACTACAATCTCAAGGTTCTTTGGTCCTACCTGATAATACATAGGGTTGGTTAATAAAGGGTCTACGGACCGTAATTTAAGATTGTATGCATTCATTTCTTGTTGCAGCCTTTTTATGGCTTGCGCCTCTATGCTAACTAGCAGTTGGCGACTGGTATTAGAAAAATCTACATAGGCTTCTCTTTGCAAAGAGAGCATGAACACCTTGCTAATTTGTGTGCTGATTACTGACATAATCATGATGACTAAAAGGGTTGTGATAAGAATAACGCCTGGCTTATTCATAAACTAATGGTAAGGGGTGAGGTATGATCCAGGTGAAGGTTTCACTGGTATCTTTTTCTAAAAAAATTTTTATTAACGAAGGTATTTTTCTTGCTGTAATCTCATTTTGAGGCCAGGTAAAATACCAATTACTTCCGTCTGAAAATTCTATCTGAGCATATGTGATGTCTGACATTAATGGCGTTTCAATGAATGCCTCTGGTTCCGAGGGATTAGATGCAAAAAATTGCCTTCTAATAAAATTATTATCTTTTACAAGGTATTCTACTCTGGCAAGCATTTGATCTTTTGCCTCTCCGTGCCCTATTTTAGCTGTAAATGCAAAGCCATTCGAGCCAATCTCACCTCGAAAGGTGGCATTCTCAATAACTCCATCAAAGGTCATCATAGGAACATTGATCGCATTGGCGATATCAGTTCTCAGGGCATTGGAGAGTAAATTAATTTCTAAGATTTCTTTTGATTTGAGTGAAACAATTTCCCTTGATTGAATTGAGGATTGTAAAAAACTAGAAGTAATAATTGTAATGATGCTCAGGATTACAATGGAGATGAGGACCTCGATCAAAGTGAACCCTGGATTAAAAAAATTATTTTTTTTCAATGAAGGTGCTCAGTTGATAGATGGGAGAATCTTTGGTCACGCCTACATAAATATTTAATTGATTGAATTCTTTTGATGTGCTGATAATTTCTTCTGACCAGAAGAAATTCTTTCCCCCAAACTCAGACTCTCCAAATCTCTGCGATGTACCAAGAAATGGTTCAAGCGTTTGAATCAGGGCCAATCGATTTGTTGCTATTTCTCTGGCATAAGTTCTATTCTCTATTAAGTAAACTGACAGAGTGGTTGAGCTTATAAATTGAAATACCGCTGTTACGGCAACACTCAGTATCAGTAATGCAACGCCAACCTCGAGCAGGCTAAATCCCTTTTTATTCATTCTAGATTTTTAAAGGTAATTTGTGAGAATTGATCGATCAGCAAGACCATTGCAACATCTTGATTATAAAATTCAATCGAGGCTCCACTAGACCTTCCAATTGGATCAAAGGTAACAAAGGGGTCGCTTCTTTCATCGTTAATGGTAAATGGGGTGTCTGTAGAATCTTTAAAAACAACATCAAGATTAATAATTGGAAAAAGGTCTTCGTCTAAGTCTAGGTGATGCCACTCATTGCGCTGAAAGACCTGGGCTGATTGCTCCTGATTACCGATAAACCAAGCCACTTTCTTTTTTTTCAAGGCACTTTCTTCGCTCAAGAATTGTAGAAAGTTCTCGTATGTGGGAATATTATCAGCATCATATCTATCTAAGAAACTTGAATTAGTGAGCACTATCGTGGAAGTTAAGGCGATCAAGGCAATGACCATCATAAGCTCTAATAAAGTAAAGCCAGGAAGAGTTTTCAAAATTCGCTGAGCCAATTTCCTATGTCACCGTTCTCGCCAACGCCCCCCTCAATTCCATCTGCCCCAAGGGTGTAAAGATCATAATTTTTAGATTTTTCTCCTGGCTGCAGATAAAGGTATTCCTTACCCCAGGGGTCGACTGGAAGTGAATTAATGTATCCATCTAGAGGATATAGAAATGGTCGCTTAAGATCAGTGGGAGGATTAATTAATGCTTCTATGCCCTGATCAGTAGTTGGGTAAGATAGTTCATTGAACTTATATAGCTCAAGGGCTTTGGCGATCTGCGAGATATCTGCTCTCGATTTTTCTATATTTGCTCTTTGAAGAAATGGCGCAACGTTGACGACAACAATGGTGACTAAAATGCCCATGATCACTATAGCAGCCATCAATTCTATCAAAGTAAAGCCTGGTTTAGTCGTCTTCATGATTTATCCTAGTGATATTGTGTTCATTTCCATTATAGGGATTAAGATCGCCAAAACAATTACCAAGATCATTCCTCCCATAAATATAATAATCAAGGGCTCGAGCAAAGCTAAAACTGTGGACCGTTTATTTTCAATTTCTTGCTTCATATATTGCGTGACTTTTTCAAACATAAAAACAAGATTGCCAGATTTATAACCGCTTGAAAGTAGCTGGATAAAAAGTGAAGGAAATATCTTGGCCGCTTTTAAAGATAAAATAAAATCCTTTCCTTCCATCAAATCATTTCGTGACTTGTTAATTAAGCTGGCAATATATTTGTTGCCAATGATGGGTTGAGCCTGTTCCATAGCCATATCTAAGTTCAAACCTGACTTCATCATCAGGTGCATAATGCTTGAAAACCTCTCGACCTCAGTATTTAAAAAGAAATTGCCGAGCAGGGGAACTTGTAAAAATTTTTGATGCATTTTAATTGCAGTTACTGGGTTTTGATTAAGTTTTTGGTATGTGAAATACAAAGCAGTTCCAATCAAGAATATGATGGTTAATATTAAAAAAGAATAATTAGACAGGGTCATTAAAGCTCTGGTTAAAAATGGCAATGTAGCACCCGCTCGAACAAATTGATCGACTATTTGAGGCATGACAAATGTTAAGAGCCCAAACACAACGCCAATAGAAAATACCATTAATAATGCTGGGTATGTCATGGCTGTAATCACTTGCTGTCTAATTTGAGCAGATTCTTCAAGATAATCTGCAAGATTGTTGAATGCAGAGCTTAAATTTCCCGAGGCATCCCCCGCCGATATTAGTGAGCAAAAGGTTTGATCAAAAATATTGGGGAAGGAGGATAAAGCAATATCAATTCTTTTGCCTTGAAGCACCTCGTCCCGAACAGAATGAAGGGCAGATGACAAAATTTTATTGTCTACTTCCTTCGCTATGGCTTGAAGCGTTTCATCAAGCGTCACCCCTGAATCCAGCAAAGTTGATATTTGGCGAGTAGCAAATAATAAATCTTTATGGTTTATTTTTGAGGTCTTAGATTTCTTGGTATTTGTAAGGTGGACTTTTAAGGGTGTTAAATTCATCGCTTTAACAATTTGTCTTGCCTCTCTTTCAGATTGAGCATCAAGGATGCCGCTCGCTTTCTTGCCGGTAAGATCTAAAGCAGAATACTTATAAGTCGACATCGTTATGATTTTGCAGCTTGAGCAACTCCTGGAAGCTGGTAATGCCCTGAATTAATAACTCGGTAGAAGATGATTGAATAGAGTCTGTGTTTGCAAAAGCCTCCTTGGTGAGGTCGGACTCTGAGGCATCGTCGTGGATCATTTTCTTTAATTGGTCGGTGATGCTAATCGCCTCGGTTAGAGCAATTCTTCCCTTAAAGCCTGACTGGTTACAATCAGAGCAGCCAACTCCCTTAAACGTAATAGCATTGGATGAAAGGTGAAATTTTTCTTTGATTGCATAGGATGTCTCTACTGGTTCTTTACAATTTTGACACAATCTCCTTACCAACCTTTGAGCTATAACCAATCTTAAACTGGATGCGAGAAGATAAGATTCAATCCCCATGTCGCGGAGCCTTGCGATAGCCCCAATTGCACTGTTCGTATGAACTGTTGAAAGAACTAAGTGGCCAGTCAATGATGCTTGGATTGCAATTTTGGCAGTCTCAATGTCTCTAATCTCTCCAACCATGACGATATCAGGATCTTGACGTAAAATTGATCTCAACCCAGATGCAAAATCATAACCAGCCTTGGGGTTCACCTGAGTTTGCCCAATCCCCGGTAAAGTATATTCAATGGGATCTTCCACGGTTAAGATATTTTGAGATGTGTCACTTATATGCTGGAGGCCAGCGTACAAGGTTGTGGTTTTACCAGAGCCAGTGGGCCCGGTAACAAGAATAATGCCTTCTGGAAACTGCAGTGCGCGCTGATATGTGCTTAAAATTGTCTCAGGAAGACCCAGGTCCTCTATGTTAATTTGAGATGCTTGTTTATCAAGTAATCTCAGAACGATCCTCTCGCCGTAAGACGAAGGCAATGTCGAAACCCGCACATCTACTTTTTTAGAACCCAAAGACAAAGAGACTCGACCATCCTGAGGCTTGCGTCGCTCAGCTATATCTAATCGAGCAATAATCTTTAACCGAGAGATGATTGGAGCAGATAATCTTGCATCTTGGATTAAGACTTCTTGAAGGATGCCATCAATCCGATATCTCACTATAAAATTTGCTTCGTAGGGTTCAAAATGGATGTCTGAAGCTCTAGACTTAATTGCTTGGCTAATCACCCCATTAATAAGCTTGATAATAGGGGCGTCATTTGCGCCGCTAAGTAAGTCTTCTGTGGGGGCTAATGTATTTGCAAATGACTGCAGATCAAAATTTTCTGATAGCTCTGCATTAATGGCTGATTCATCTTCACCAAGTGCATAGTATTTTGTTAGCAGTTGGTCAAAATCTACGGAAGAACAAAGCTTGATGTCAAAAGGCTGACGCAAATATCTAGAAATCTCTTTGTATAAAAATAGTGGAATTTTTTTTTCTGAATGAACTTGGAGTGTTAAATTTTTTTCAAATGCTATAACTCTCAAGCTCTTAGAAAAATCATAAGGCAGTAAGGGTATGTTGTTTTCAGACAAACTCTTCTCAACCATCCTAGTCTCTGGTGAGGTCTAATATAGTCTTGTTATTCGGATCTCTTAGTAATTGCTCCGCTGTAATAAAATTATATTTTGCATTTGATAGCTCTGAAATATCCTCAGCATCTGACAGTATTGTTGGCCTAAGGAAAACCATCAAGTTTCTCTGCACCCGTGACTCAGCAGACGATCTAAATAGCCTACCAAGCAATGGAATAGATCCTAGAATAGGAACCCTAGAAACATTCTCCTGCAAATCATCATCAATCAAACCGCCCAATACAATCATTTGATTGTTATCGACCAACACAGTTGTTTCAATGCTTCTCTTATTAGTGATTAAATCCGTTGTTCCTGTTAAAGGGCCTACCACTCCGGAGACCTCTTGTTTAATTTTTAGTATTACAGAATTGCCTTCATTAATTTGTGGCGTGATGGATAATTTAATGCCTACCTCTTGCCTTGAGGTTGTTCGAAAGGGATTGGCGTTACTAGAACCCAAACTTTCTCCCGTTGTAATAGGAATTTCTTGCCCTATGACCAGGCTCGCAGGCTCGTTATCCATAGCAATAATTGAGGGGGTAGATAAAATATTAGAGTTTTGGTCCTCCGCAATAGCTCTAATGATTCCTACAAAACTATCACTTCCGTTTAAATTTCCTAAGCCGGCTATCAGGCCTTGGGTATTAAGCAGAGATGAAACACCTTGGGCGCTTAAAGTTGCGTTTCCAGATTCAATTTGAGATCCTGCAATGGCCAGCAAATCTGGACCTCCATCTTGAAATCGACTGAGGCCTATTGGGATATCACCATCAGCAGAACCTTTAAAGATGGTTTCAACTCCCAGACTTTTTGCAGCTGTTTCTGAAAGCTCAACAATAATTGCTTCAACTAAAACTTGGGCTCGGCGAATATCAAGTTTCGCTACAAGATTTTTAATCACATCAAGGGTTGATTCTTCGGCGGAGATAATTAATGAATTTGTTTCGCGATGAGAGGTTATCACAGGCTTACTTTGATCTTCGCTAGCAAATCGAGAAGAAACAGTACTGATAATTGCTGCAACTTCCTCCGCTTTTGCATATTTCAAATACATAACTGTGATTGATCCTCCGGAAAGAGCGTCTCTATCTAAAGTTTTTAAAGTCCTGCTAATATTATTTGTCACAACCAGATCGGCAGAAAGTATGACTGAGTTTGAAGGAGAAAAGGGAACAGCAATAAAGTTATTAATTGTTGGATTATTTTGAGCTTTGAGCTTGTCTAAAATTCTAACCGCCTCTATGGAAGATAGATTCTCTAACTTAATAATAGTGATGTCAGCTGTATTATTTTTATCTAATTCTTTTAGAAGCGTCTCAATTCTTTCTATGTTTGATTTTATATCAACTAGCAGAAGTGAGTTAATGGACGGTATGCTGGAAAGATGTGATTGCCTGCCAGTCAATGGTTTGATTTGAGGAAGCATTTCACCAGCAGAACGATTTTTGAGCGTTAAGACTTTTGTTACGGTGTCTGCGCTATTAATACCCACATTGAGATCTCGGGTAGCGTCATTCTCAGGAATGATTCTAATGATATTGCCATCAGATATTGCGGTAAATCCCTGTGCCTGGATAGTTCTCAGGTAGACACTCCACACTTGGTTAGCATTTAGGATTGAGTCTGAGAATATTGTGACTCGACCTTTAACTCTGGGATCCAAGATCAGGGTTTTATTGGCAAATTTAGAAATATCCTGAGTGACTTGGGATATGTCCGCATCAAGGTAATTTAAGGTAAAAGTTTCCTGGGCCTCTACATTCGTTACTAACAAGCACAAGGCCACAAGAGCAAGCAAGGACTTGAAATTATTTATTTTACTTTTTTGCATTGATTAAACTTGTTTTTAGTTCGTATTTCTCGCCCATATATTCAAATATAGCAGAATCAACGTCCACGCTAATGAGTTTATATTTATTTTCTAATAATTCTCCTTGCTGCACAACGTAAGATTTATTGTTCCGCTTAACTATAATTGATGCTCTTACAGCTCCTGCCCTGTAGCCAATGACCTCATATTCAAAATCAGGAGACTGGATGGGTTCATCGGAGAGATTATCTTTAATGGAGGTTTGCATGATTGCTTGATTAATGGGTTGAAACTTTAAATCAAGGTTCTCAGGCTTTGATAAAATGCTGCTAGCTAAGATCATCAGTTGATAGCCAGCTAAAAATAACAATAAGCCAAGTAGTAATCGTTTGATTATGGTGAGTTTAATTTTCATAATATAAATGAGCTAAATATTTTAGCTCATTTAATATATAAAGTTAGGATTTTAGAAACTTAGTTTAAATCCAAGGGAAACAGAGGTTCCTAACTGGTATTGATCATAGAAAATAGCTGAATTAGCCATGGTTGCTTCATAGTCTTCATTTAGAAGGTTTCTTATTTCC
>DEOR01000026.1:0-1327 GCA_002358345.1 Proteobacteria bacterium UBA3413
ATGTTAGAGGTTGCGCCCAGAGAAGCATAGGAGAACATGGTAAAAGGCAGCGCATTGTTAAACACAGCCAAAATTAAGATGCCTGGTAGATGAGATTTAAAGTGAGCTAGATATTTTTTTTGAACCAAAAAGGGAGCAAATAAGATGCCTGCCAGCAACAGTCGAAGGGTTACCAAGAGTATTGGGCCAAAGTCCACAGCAGAAACCTTTATAAACATAAAGGCACTGCCCCAAATTGCCCCGAGGCAATACAAAAGAATCCAATTTTTTAGTTCCATGATTCAGGAAGGCCTCTCAGATCAATGATAAATTTAAAGAATTATAGGTGCAATGATCGGCAGAAGGGTTTATTTATTTTTAATGGTCAGGTTGACCAAAAAAGAAGCCTCTCGAAAGAGGCTTCTAACTACCAGAGTTAAATAAGTCTAGTAGGCGAATTCAGTGATTCACCCTTTGTCAAAAGGTCAATCCTCCGTTTTCTAATTTAATATAAATACTAATAAGATCACCTCCTGAGAAAGGGTTTTAAAACAAGCATAAGCAAATCCCCTTGGTAATTTACATATGCGACAACTTCTTAAAATTATATATATAAATCTTTAGAATAAAAGCGCGAAGAGATGTTAATTGGATTAATGCAGTAATTCGGGCTGATAATATTCAGCTTGCATTAAGGGAATTGGCTTGCTTACCGGCTCATCAATTAATTCAATTTTATTGAGCGCCAGATACTCGGAAGCTTTTTGTATGTCTGCCCCAAAATATTTAAACGCAATAGTCTTGATGCCAGCCCCCTTATCAACAAAAGCTTCATACTCGTCAAAAATAGGATCTGATTGTTTTAAATGTACTAAGTTATTCATAATTTCATATATTACTGTATGTATGTACAGTATTAAATAATAAATGCGGTTTAAAGTCAACTATTGATAGAATAAAGCATGGAAGGACATTTGAGTTTAGAGCAGCGAGTAACAAGGCTTGAAGATATTCATGCCATTAAAAGGCTTAAATATAATTATTGGAAGGCCTGTGATGCAAAAAACCCCGCCTCAGTACTCCAATGCTTTTCAAGCAAAGAAGTGCACATTGACTATGAAGATTTTGGTCTCTTTAGGTCAGCCCAAGACATGGTTGATAAATATGTAACTTTTGCTTGCCACCCATATTTAATTGAAGTGCATCATGGGAAAAATGAGATCATCACTCTGAATAGTTCTGGTGCTGATGGGCTATGGTCTATGAACTACAGTTTGGTTGATGAACAGAATGATCTTGTGATCAATCTCAATGGCATCTATCAAGATAAGTACATTCAAGAGTCATC
>DEOR01000026.1:1478-4383 GCA_002358345.1 Proteobacteria bacterium UBA3413
ATCTTTAGGATTCAAATAAGCTGTCTAGGCTTGCAAAGGCCTTAAATTCTATGGCATTACCACTGGGATCTAAAAGAAACATGGTTCTTTGCTCACCCGCCTGACCAGCAAAACGAGTTCTAGGCTCTACAATAAATTGCTGATTGCTCTCGGTTAGTCGCGCGGCAAGGCTATCAAACTCCTCAAAGTTTAAGATGACCCCAAAATGCGGGACCGGGATAGAATCACCATCTACTGTATTTTGAATAGTAGGGGAAGAAGCTTCAGATAAATGGCAAACAAGCTGGTGGCCATATAAATTAAAATCTATCCAATGCTCATCTTCTCTTCCCCTTGAGCAACCTAAAACACTCTCATAAAAATTTGTGGCGTCTGCAAGATTGGTAACCGGGATAGCAAGATGAAAAGGATGTGTCATGACTAAATTAAACCTTAAATGTTATGATTATGAAATATTATTTTAAACCTTCTGGAAATTATTTTATGAAAAACTTACTCAAATATTTTGGTTATGCATGTTTAACAGGTGTAGCAGTCGTGTCACTATTTATGGTTAATCTGTTTTTGATGAAGCCTTTCTCAATTGATCAGTTTCTAGCCAAAGAGCTGGTCGTTGGTCTTGTTGGATCGCCTGAGACCATGACCTACTTAGGCGTATTTGATGACTTCAATGCGGTGCTGAAGCACAATCAAAAACTAACCATTCCATCCCTCCAGGAATCAGAAGAAGATCACGCGGATCAAATAAAAGTCTTAAGGACTCTAAAAAAATATGATGCAGCCAAGCTAACAGACATTCAAAAAATTACTCAAAAAATTGCAATTTTTGATATAGAGAATGATATCAATGAGTTTGATAATTTTAGATACCACTCCTATCCATTCAATCAGATTAGTGGAGGCCACTTAAATTTAGTGGAATTCATGACAGACATGCACCCAGTTCGGAATGATAGAGAAGCTGCTGACTATATTAAAAGGGTTAAATTATTCGATGAGGTTTTCGCTGGAGACCTACTGTGGCTTGCTAAGCAAAAGGAACAAGGCATTTTTGCTCCAAAATTTGTTTTTGATCACGTCATCACTCAGCTTGAGAATATGGTTGCAGCAGAGCTCTCAGACGATCCCTTGTACCAAGTCTTTGAGCGAAAACTCTCTGACCTAGAAATGAGTGAAGACAAAAAAAATACTTTACTAAGCGAGCTGGCTGACGCTATTAATGAGAATGTTAAGCCTGGATTTCAAAGTGTTTTAGATTACATGAACGAAAACTATAATTCGGCTAACCCGTATCATGGGGTTTGGTCGCTTCCTGACGGCGAAGATTTTTATGCTGCAAGATTGCGATCCTACACCACAACAAATTATTCAGCCGAGGAAATTCATCAAATTGGTCTGGGTGAAGTTGCAAGAATCAGCTCTCGAATGAAGGAGATTTTTACTGAGCTTGGTTACACCCTTGATAAGCCTGTCGGCGCGATGATGAATGAATTAAATGAAGACCCTCAGTTTCTCTATGCGGATACGCCGGATCGAAAAGAGATTGTGATAGCTGACTACAATCAAATGGTAAAAGAGGCCGAAGAAGCTGTAAAGCCATACTTTAATAGACTCCCCATCAGTCCTGTTGAAGTTCGAGCGGTGCCAGAGTATTCAGAACAAACTGCTGCAGGTGGCTATTACCAATCGCCAAGTCTAGATGGTACTCGTCCTGGTGTCTTCTATGCCAACCTCTATGACATCAAGCAAACTCCTACTTTTGGCATGAGAACCCTGACTTTTCATGAAGCCGTGCCTGGGCATCACTTTCAAATTGCGCTCAATCAAGAAAATAAAGATCTAACCCTCTATCGAAAAATGGGTTACAGAACATCAGCTTTCACAGAGGGCTGGGCACTTTACTCAGAACAGTTGGCTGTAGAAGTTGGCATGACCAAAAATTTATTGGACGAACTAGGGGTGCTTCAAAGCGAGATGTTTAGAGCAAATAGATTGGTCGTTGACACAGGCATGCATCACAAAAGATGGACCAGGGAAGACGCTATGAAATACATGAAAGAGACCACCGGTATGTCTGATACTGAAGTGAGAGTTGAGATTGAGAGATATATAGTGTGGCCTGGACAGGCAACCAGTTACAAAATGGGCATGCTAAAAATCTTAGAGTTAAGAGAAAAAGCTAAACAAGCTCTGGGAGAACAATTTGATCTGAAAACTTTTCATTCAATCGTATTAGACCAAGGGATAGTCCCATTGTTTATACTTGAAGATCTGATTGATGATTGGATTAATGCAAGCAACAACTAATCTGAGTTACCTTTAGGTCTTGATATCAAAGGCCTGAAAGTAACTGCTAGGACGACAATAACAGTTGCTGCTCCCAAAATATCACCAACAAAAAACCTGGCAACCTGAATGACGTCTGGTGTTTTACCAAAATAGTTGACATCAAACTCGGCTAAAACTAGGTTCACGAGCAAGGCATTGAACATAGCAGAAACTATCACGATCAAGGCGATGTGCCGATAATTTCTCTTGTTCAAAGGGCTCTGCCTTGTATGCCCGAGACTAAATCCCATAATACTTAAAACAAACAAAGCAAATGGGACTGAGAGCACGCTTACCATTGCAAGAAATAACATTTGTGGATCTGGAATAACTGAACCAAAGACCAGGGGTCCAGATATCTCAGCAAGATACAAAGCGGGAATAGACTTGTATCCAAAGTAAACTAGACAAAGAACACGAGCAGCATGAGGCAAGTAGATCAGACTCCCATCCCAGCTAGGGTTAAGGTTGGCCTGCATTAAAAAGTATGACCAAATGATCCAAAGAGTAAAGGAAAACGTAAAGCTCGTGGCCGAGACAGAGAGAAAATACTTCATTGGCGGCCCAGTTAAATGAA
>DEOR01000026.1:4596-6108 GCA_002358345.1 Proteobacteria bacterium UBA3413
ATAATATTACCAGAGACTAATTTCTTTAAAGTTTTATAGACCGAAGATCTAGACAAACCTGAATGCTCCACAACGTCTGAAATATTGCAAGGATGACCAGAGGATTCTTGGAGGATAACTATCGTATAAAAGACTTTCTTCTCATTGGGTTTAAAATTATTGATCGCAAGGTCATTCTCAAGAGAACCAAGCATGATTAGGGCATCGTTTATATCGGATAAAAATGTTTTCAATATATTTAGTGTAAAAATAATCTATAAATTTATATTACCTATTATGCACAGAAGTTTCAATACATCTCAAGGACTTGAGATCGACATATATCGGAGAGGTCGAGTTCGAGCGTCAGATTCCTTTGACATAGTTTGCTTCTTTAGAGGGTGGTGAAGCAGACCCCTAGTCGTTCCAAACATCGCTCGCAGAAGCTATTCTAATCATCTTCGAGCATCACACCATCCTTTCAAGGTGGTCGATTATAGAAGTTGCGTGATTAGTTAGCAAATGCACTCTTTTGTATATTTGTTTTGTATAATTCTTTTTCGGAAGAGTGTCTGAGTGGTTTAAGGTGCTTGCTTGGAAAGTAAGTGTGGGGTAACCCACCGTAGGTTCGAATCCTATCTCTTCCGCCATCTACCTAGATTCTAAAGTAAATAATCACAATTCAGTTATAAGAGCATGTCTGAGGGCTCGAGTAGTTTATTTTTTACTAATAAATGATTGCGTGGACACCACAGAAGAATCATTGCCAAAATTTCCATGAATATGGCTAACAAAATCTAACCAGCCATTGCCATCTAAATCGATAACACCAGAGCGTTGCATCACAGGAGGTCCGTTTGTGCCCATGGCTGAATATCCATCAAAATATGAAAAGTCCATTGGTGTTGGAAAAAAATCTTCTGGTACTTCTGTAAAAATACCTGTGCCATCATTTAATGCCAAGGTTACTCTCGGGTAAATTTCAAATCCTGACCCACCAAAAATAGCAGTTGTGTCAACTAAGTCTAAGTCGCCATCTAAATCAATGTCACGCAAGACAATGACGCCCTCGCCTATTCCGGTAACACCTGCACCCAAGGTAGGGTCTAATTGAGCTCTAGGCTGAACTTCAAATCTTGTGATTGTCTCATCTGTGAATGTTCCATCTCCTGCGCTCATTAAAATTTGTACATGACGACCTGCGTAGTATGGAGTTTTTCTGGTTGATCCAACTACCAAGTCATCAAAACCATCGCCGTCTAAATCTCCACTGGCAGCATCGTTGTAATTAGCATTCAATGGTCCGTAGAATGGTGCTGGCAGGGTCTTCCATTTTGGTGAATCTAGATAAACAGGATCTGAAGGATTGACAGGACCCAAGAGAACATTGCTCCAATCTGGAGCTCCATAATAACCCTGATCAGCCGGATTTTCAGATGTCCTTAAATTACTCCAAAAAATAGACAAATCATCTATGCCATCATTATTGAAGTCTCCAATAGCAGATGCGTGAGCATGGGTAGCAGCTACTTT
>DEOR01000002.1 GCA_002358345.1 Proteobacteria bacterium UBA3413
AAATGTTAAATAAAAGTTTATTAGCTCTTACTTTGCTTACTACATTTGTAGCAGCATCGGAAATGGAGCAGGTCTTAGAAGTTGGTAGAGATAACACAGATCTTTCTGCTCAATCTCAAGATAAAATTGATCAAACGGAATCTGAAACTGACAAGATAGTCAACGAATTTAAGGTTGTTTCCAAGCAAGTTGAGGGTTTAAAACTCTACAATGCTCAAAAAAGGATTCAAATCCAAGCTCAGCTTGATCTTATGGATCAATATGACGAGCAACTCATCCAGGTTGTGATTATGCAAAGACAAGTACCACCTCTAGCTCAGCGCATGCTAGAAGGACTTGAGAAGTATGTAAAACTTGACACACCATTTCATTTGGAAGAAAGAATGCAGCGTTTAGATCTAGTGAGAGCCTCCCTTTCTAACCCTAAAGTCACAGCATCTGAGCAAGTGAGACAAATCCTTGAAGCCTATAATATTGAAGGTGAGTATGGAAGAAAGCTTGATGCCTACGACGAGACTATTGTATTAGAAGGCAAAGAGATGGTTGTCAATATTTTAAGAGTTGGCAGGCTTGGCATGTTCTTTCAAACAAAAGATGAAAGAAAGACAGGCTATTACGATACTGTTACTGGGTCTTGGGAAGAGCTTTCCGGTAGCTATAGAGTCCAGGTTAGAGATGGTATTCGAATGGCTCAAAAATTAGCACCAATGGATATCATGATGCTGCCGATTGTCTACAGAGGAGAAGCTTCATGAAAAATTTCAATAAATATTTGCTATCTTTTGCTTTGGTTGGATCAATTTCAGCTTTTGCTCAAGATGCTACAGAAGGCGAACCAACTACTATTCAAGGTCTACTTCAGTTAGTTCAAGAAGGAAGAACCTCTGAACAAACAGTTAACGCTAAACGGGAAGCAGACTTCCTTGTTGATAAAAACAAACAGGCTTCTAAATTAGCTGCTGAAAAAAGAGAGCTAGCGCGACAAGAAAAAATTGCTGATCAGCTCGAAACAGAATACAAGGCAAATGAATCTATTTTAGTGGTTAAAGAAGCTGCATATAAAAAAGAACTTGGTTCATTGATAGAGCTTTTTGGCCATTTGCAGAGCTCCGCAGGTGAAGCCAGCGCACTTTTTGCTGATTCTTTATCCTCTGGACAGTATGGAAGAGACAGAGAAATTTTCCTTAATAACCTTTCCTCCAAGATGTCGAGTGCGACAGAGTTACCGACCATCAGAGAGCTTGAAGGTCTATGGTATGAACTTCAAAGAGAAATGGTTGCCGGATCCGAGGTTGTAACCTTTAATGCAAATGTTATTACCCTCGATGGTGAATCTGTTGAATGTGCTGTGACCAGAGTTGGTTTATACAACGTCATTTGTGATGGCAAATATTTAGAATACATTGGCAGCAAAGGGCAGTATGCATTTCTTGGAAAGCAGCCAGAAGGACGTTATGTCAGCACGGCTAAAAAATTATCTAAAGCTGACGCAGGCGATGTAGTTAAATTCGGCGTTGATCCTACTGGCCCAGTGGGTGGAAGCTTGCTTGCAAACTTGATTCAAAATCCAAGTCTAATGGAGAGAGTGCATCAAGGGCGTGAAGTTGGTTACATCATCATTTTTGTTGGTTTAATCGGTATTGCCATAGCCTTTTGGAAGCTGTATCAGCTATACACCATGGGCGTAGCAGTTAAAAAGCAAGCCACATCAAAAACACACGACCAGTCCAACCCACTAGGTAGAGTTCTGGCCGTTGGAAAAGAGCACATGGGCAAAGACATTGAGACTCTTGAGCTTAGATTGGCAGAAGCCATCATGGCTGAAAGACCTGCAATTGAGCAAGGCATTAATGTTGTAAAAATTATTTCAGTGGTTGCTCCTTTGGCTGGCTTGCTTGGAACAGTAACGGGGATGATTGTGACCTTCCAGCAAATTACTTTGTTTGGAACAGGTGATCCAAAAATTATGGCTGGTGGTATTTCGCAAGCCCTTGTTACTACTGTGCTAGGTCTGGTAGTTGCTATTCCTACAACGCTTTTACATTCTTTTGCTAATTCTTCAGCAAGAGGCATTATTAATGTTCTTGAAGAGCAAAGCACAGGAATCGTAGCAGAGCATTCTGATAAGTAATTAGAAACAATGTTTTACGCAATTACTGAAGCATTTAATACCCTCAGAGACTTTATGTCTGCTGGGGGAAGTGTGCTTTGGTTAATTGCTCTGCTGGCAGCATTTATGTGGGCCATTATACTAGAAAGAATTTGGTACTTTAATGCAGGTCACAGAGTTTACATGATTGAGCTAAAGTCTGAATGGGATGCTGTAGGCGATCATACAACCTGGAAGGCCAAGCAAATTCAAGACAAGCTTGTTTCTCAGGCTAAAGAAGAAGTTAATAAACACCTTTCGTTAATAAACACTTGCGTTGCATTGGCACCGCTATTTGGATTGCTTGGAACAGTTACAGGCATGATTGAAGTTTTCCAAGTGATGGCTTTTACTGGAGGCGGGGATGCTAGATCAATGGCAGGCGGCGTTTCCAAAGCAACTCTTCCAACCATGGCTGGAATGACCACTGCTCTCTCAGGCGTGTTTGCTACCATTTACCTAACTTCTGCAAAAAATAGAGAAGAGAATACAATCAAAACTACAATTAAAAGCTAACGAGGAGAATATTGTGAGAAGAAACGCTATATCAAGTGCAGTACAAGACGAAGACGCAGAAATTAACATGACGCCCATGCTTGATGTTGTTTTCATCATGCTTATCTTTTTTATTGTTACAGCA
This sequence comes from Proteobacteria bacterium UBA3413, assembly GCA_002358345.1. GTDB lineage: Bacteria > Pseudomonadota > Gammaproteobacteria > Magnimaribacterales > D2472 > D2472. The sequence goes on from DEOR01000002.1 coordinate 2,790, forward strand.
AACTTTATTAAAGAACCTGGTTTAGAAATTAATAGACCAGATGCTAGCACAGCTGAAACTCAAGAGAATGCAGCTATTCTAATTGCCATTGGCGCTTCCGGTGAAATCTGGATGGATGGCAGGCGAATTGATGCAAGACAAGTCAAAGCCAACGTTGTTAAGCTTTTAGCTGATAATCCACAGGGATCTGTTGTGATTCAAGCAGATGAAAAAGCAATGGCTGATACGATTATTAAAGTGATGGATGGTGCGAGAGAAGCAGGCGTATTTAACATCTCTCTTGCATCTGAACCAAAATAGAGAATCATATTGAATACTGCTGTTAATAGTTTAAATTCTGTATCTCAGCTTTTATCTAAGGTTGTTGATCCATTGGCGGCTCTGTATTACAAAGCTTTTAACTATAATAAATATCTAGCAGGAACAGCTTTTGCTGCCATTATCACTCTTGCATTATTCTTTTTGATGGTGGCGTTGATCTCCCTTGGAGATGACACCTTGCCAACAGATAACTCTCGTAAACTTGGGGATGTAATCATGCCTGATAGGGATATTGATACTCTTTTCGATAATGTTGATAAGCCTGAAGAGCCAGAAGAACAGCCAGAAGATATTGCGCAACCAGAATTAGATCTTGCGCCTATTGCAGGAATGGATGTTAGCCTCCCGAAACCAAAAGCAAATTTTGCAGCCAACGGAAGTTTTTTTAGAGACGGCGAATATATTCCATTATTTAAAGTCACTCCTATTTACCCAAGACGCGCCCAAGAAAGAGGCATTATGGGTTATGCAGTAGTAGCCTTTACTATAACCGAAACAGGAACTGTCGAAAATACCGAAGCTTTAGAAGGTTTTTGTGGAGACCCAACTGATCCTGAAACGGTTTATAGGGAATGTTCTATCTTTAATTCAGCCGCTGCGAGTGCTGCTACTAAGCTTAAATATAAACCTAAAATTGTTGATGGAAAAGCTGTAAGGGTTGATAACGTCCCACATAAGTTCACTTTTATTCTGGAGGAATCCTAATGCTGAATAAAATTACTCGCAATGCCTTTATTTTATTAGCCTTTGGTTTTGCATTCAGTACTTCTGATCTATCAGCACAAAGCAGCAATGATGAACCTTCAACAGGTGGCAGCTCAAATAAAACAGGAAAAACCAGAACATATAAAGAAGCTAGAGTGCTAATGTCCTCCACGGCAAAACAAGTACAAAAAGTAGTAGAGGCTCTTGAGAGACAAAAAATTGTAAAAGCTCCAGATCCGCTGAATAAAGGACAGTTTATCGAGAAGGAAGAAGATGATCCAGATTTTATAGAGGCTAGACGACTGCTAACTGAATTGCTAAACAGGCAAGACGAGCTCAAAAGTTATGATCGCTCAGTAATGTGGAATTACTGGGGATATATTTACTTTAGCGATGAAGATTATGATAATGCTATGAGATCTTATGAAAGGCTTTTAAATGAGCCAGAGGCGACCATCTCGCTTAGAACTGCATCATTGCTTACATTAGCCCAATTAAACCTAGTAAAAGAAAACTGGGACAAAGGCATTGCACTGATTCTGCAGTGGATGGACGAGGTAGAGAATGTCACAGCGCAGTCCCATTCATTATTAGGCCAGGCATATTATCAAAAGAAAGACTATGTGCGGTCCAGAAAATCTATAGAAGAAGCAATTAGGATAGCTGAAGAGGTTGAAAATTATAGGCCCAAAGAACAGTGGTATGTATTATTGGCAGCATGTCTTTACGAGCTAAAGGAAGCTAAAGTCGTTAGCGACCAGTATGCTTTAGAGCAGCAAGTATTAATTTATGAGATTCTTGTTAATTACTACCCTAAGAAGTTATATTTTATTCAATTGGGTGGAACATACGCTCAAATGGAAAGAGAGCAAGACTACATGCTTGTTCTCAAAGCAGCTTTTGATAAAGACCTGTTAGATAAAGAGAGTGAGTACCTTGCCTTGGCGCAACTACTTCTTTTGTATAAAAATCCATATTGGGCTGCTCAGGTTTTGGTTTCTGGGCAAAAGAAAAAAATCGTGATTAAAAACGAAAAAACAGGTGAAGAAGAAACTTTCCCCGTCGTCAAAGATACAGAGAAAAATTTAAAGCTCTTGGCTGATTCCTGGAGAATGGCTCAAGAAATAAACAAAGCCATACCAGTTCTTGAAAGGGCCGCTAAGATGTCTCAAGATGGAGATCTCTATGTTCTCCTGGGAAATCTTTATTTGTTTGAAGATAGAATGGAGGACTCTATTCGTGCGATTGAGATGGGACTCAAAAAACCTAAAGTTAAAAGTAGATCTCAGGCCCAGTTAGTATTAGGGCAAGCACATTTTGAATTAGAGAATTTTGAAGAAGCAAAGAAACAATTTAGAGCAGCTGCGCGAGATGAAGATAAGCGCATTAAAACAACCGCTAACTCTTGGATTAAGTACGCTGAGAATGAATCCATTAGAGTTAAAAACCTAGCCCTAAGAAGGGAGTTTATCGAAAAGTCTAATGCCAAAGCTCAGAGCAAGAATTCTTAGTCTCTTAGATACGTTTCAATCATAAAGTCATATTCGTTATCTTCATCTCTTGCATGAGTTTCGCTTGAGATATTGCGCCATTCTTGTAAGTTAATTTCTGGATAAAATATATCTCCTGCAATCTCGCAATCCACTCTAGTTAACACTAATTTATTAACCATTAGCATGCTGTCTTTGAAGACATGACCTCCACCAATTAGCACCACCTCATCTTCAATTTGATGAGCAACATTCCAGGTATGTGCCGCTTGAATTCCTTCTTCTAGGCTACGAACAATCTCAAGGCCATCCAGGCAGTCCAGAGAAGAGGAGATAACAATGTTATGCCTATTCGGCAAGGGCCTACCTATCGATTCGAAAGTCTTCCTTCCCATGACCATTGCTTTTTTTTGAGTATAAGCGCTAAAGTGCTGGAGATCGCGCTTAAGCTTCCATGGAAGATTGTTATTAACACCTATGACAGAGTTGCGTGATAAGGCAACTAGATGAGAGATTTGCATACTATATTGCCATCGGGGCCTTGATGGCTGGATGCGATTCATAGCCATCTAATACAAAGTCATCAATACTTAGAGCATCTATATCCTCGATAGACTCAATGTTTGGCATGATGAGTTGAGGTAATTTTTTAGGCTCTCGCGTTAGCTGCTCGCGGGCCTGATCGATAGTATTTTTATAGATATGAGCATCCCCAAAAGTATGGACAAAGTCACCTACTTCCAAATTTAAGATATTGGCTAAAATGGATTGCAGCAAGGCATAGCTTGCGATATTAAAGGGGACTCCTAGAAACATATCTGCACTGCGTTGATACATTTGGCATGAAAGGCGTCCATTGGTTGAAACATAGAATTGGGACATGACGTGACAGGGTGGCAAGGCCATCAAATCTAGCTGCCCAACATTCCACGCACTTACTATATGCCTTCTGCCCATAGGGTTAGAGCGAAGACCTGCAATCAATTCTTTGACCTGATCTTTGCCGCCCCAATCTCTCCATTGCACGCCATATATGGGGCCCAGTTTTTTGACAATGTTAGAATTCGTATAACCCAGGGTAACCCCCTGATTATCTGCGTTATCGGTCCAGATGGTAGAAAATTTTTGTAAATCAGTGAGATCTTCTCTCTTTTTTTGAAACCTAATCTCAGCAAGGCGGCGCTCATCATCCGAGCCCTCTAAAAACCACAACAACTCTGATACCACACCCTTCCAGGCAAGTGTTTTGGTTGTGACAGCTGGAAAACCATCCCGTAAATTAAAACGAAGTTGATGGCCAAAGGATGATAAAACTCCAGTACCAGTTCGATCGTCTCGACTTTCACCATTTTCTAAGATGTACTCTAATAGCTCAAGATATTGCTTCATATTTTTTTAGCGATTTGATCAGTAATATCAGGCCAATCATAAACATTGGAATACTTAGTATCTGGCCCATGCTTAATTGTAATGTAATAAATCCCATGTGAGCATCAGGCTGCCTAAAGAACTCAATAAAAAATCTGATAACCCCATAGCCCATTAGAAAACTGCCGCTTAATACACCAGTTTTATTGGTATTTTTCCCAATCCATATTAATAAAAGGAATAGAATGATTCCCTCAAACAACATTTCATATAGTTGAGAAGGGTGCCTTGGAAGACCATAGGGGTCTGTTGGAAAAATGAATCCCCAGCTTCCATCTGTGGGTCGCCCATAAAGCTCGCCATTCAGAAAATTACCAATTCTTACAAGCCCGAGTCCAATGGGCATGGCAGCACAAACAGCATCCGCCAATCTCAGAAAGGAGATAGCCTGCTTGATTGAGTAGACGTAAAGACTTGTAATGACGCCCATCAAGCCGCCATGGAAACTCAAACCACCTTCCCATACAAAAAATAAACTGATGGGATTAGCTATCAATTGGTCTAGACCATAAAACAGCATGTAGCCTACTCTGCCTCCCAGCATTGCGCCAAATATTAGCCCGTAGAGAAACACTATGTCGTTGGCTTGCTCTTCGCTTAAACCTAGCTCTTTAATGATGGAGTGATTCTTTAGGTATTGAAAAATAAAGACTGCAGACAATACCCAGGTAACGGCATAGTATTGAATTTTTAGAAACCCAAGATTGATAAGACTGGGGTTATTAAAGAATTCTGAGAGCTCTATGATCAATTGACTGCCAGCATAATGCCAACCAATATCAAAAAGAGACCAAACAAAATTTTGAGGATGCGCTCAGAAATAGAGTGACTAATATTTGCTCCAATTTTTGCAGTTACAACGCTTGCACATGCAATGCCCAAGACCGCCGGCCAAAAAATAAATCCTGATGTCATGTGAGGGAGACTGGCATGATCTTGGCCAAAGTATATATATCCTAGAGCCCCGGACATGGCGATAGGCGCACCACAGGCAGCAGCAGTTCCTATGGCTTGTCTAATATTGTACCCACCAGCGATCAAGAGAGGGGTTGTGAAGGAACCGCCACCAATACCAATAATTGCTGAAAGGCTGCCAATCCACGTGCCATGAATAGGAGTAGTCACGCTAGACAGAGAGACTATTTTTTTTGCTTTGCCCATGATTCGCTGAGAGTAATTTAAGATCATGTCCGTCCCAACAGCTAAAAGAAAAATGGTAATAATTAATTTTAAGTCACCACTATTCAAGGAAGTTGCATACTTTGAACCTATGATAGCTCCTATCACCATCCCAGCAGACAAGGGTGCGACCAGTTTCCATTCTACACTTTGTTTTAAGTGGTGCGAATAAGCTGAAGACAGAGCTGAGAAAAAAATACTAGCCAGGGAAGTTCCAATGGCGAGGTAAACCACGATGGATGCATCGAAACCCATCTTATAAAAAATAAAAATAAGAGCGGGAACCAATATACTGCCACCGCCAATGCCAAACATGCCAGCCAGCAAGCCTGTAAAGCCTCCCAAGAGAAGAAAAAGCAATAGATCAACCATGAGCTATCTCAATATATGCTGGAAGAAATTCATTTAGCACACTTAAATATACATCTTTTTTGAATGACACAATATGTGATAGTGGGTACCAGAAGCTCACCCATTGATAAGCAACAAATTCCTGCGGCATCTGATTTAATAGGTTGATTTCAAACTCAATATTCGCTTTAAGCATAAACCACTTTTGTGTTTGTCCCTTAAATTTCTTCATGCTATCGGATCTATTTTGATATTTTTGAGGGAGATCATATGGATACCAATGCTCACTTTCTTTTATAATTGAGACATCATTTTTTCCTATACCCACCTCTTCAAAGAGCTCTCTGCGAGCTGCCACCTTCGGCGACTCTCCTGCATCAATTCCTCCCTGAGGAAATTGCCATGTTTTTTGATCTTTTCTTTGGCAAATCAATAATTGATTTCGGCTATTCAGCACAATTAAGCCAACATTTTTTCTGTAAGATTTATCATTCATGTTAGATTAACCCCTTATGAGCAAGCCTTCCCTAGTAATTTTTGATTTAGATAATACCATTTTAAATGGTGATTCCGATTATGCGATGGTTAATTATCTAGTGCATACAAATATATTAGATGAGAGCGCAGCTATCCAAAATCAACAATTTATTGAGGACTATAATCGCGGCGAGCTCGATTTTGATGCCTATACTTCCTTTGCATTAAGTGCTTATATTGGCCTCACTCTTGAAGAGATCAATCAGTTAATCCTGCCGTTTGTTGCCAAGGTGATTGAGCCACTCATTAATATCTTTGCGCTGAAAATGATTCATGACCATGGCGATCAGGGCGATACCATCTTGCTTGCAAGCGCGACCAATGAATTGATTGTTCGGCCGATTGCTCAAAGGCTTGATATACCAAATGTCATTGGAACCCAAGTAGAATTTATAAATAATCAGTGCTCAGGTGCTTACATCCCTCCATCCGCTCTTGGGGCCGGAAAGCTCGAGCTGGTTACACAATGGATGGCAAGAAATGACTATACTGAGTTTGAGGATGTTACGTTTTATTCAGACTCAATCAATGATTTGCCTCTGTTAGAGGCAGTGGGGCATCCCAAGGTGGTGAGCCCTGATCCTGCGCTTGAAAAAATTGCTGCAGCAAGGGGTTGGACAATTATCAACTTGCCCAGAATCTAAACTTCTTCTTTAAAATCTGACATTGATGGGCAGGTGCACATCAGATTTCTATCTCCATAGACGTTATCAATTCTGCCAACTGGTGGCCAATATTTATTTTTATCACTATTGGTTGATGGGTAAGCTGCAACAGATCGTGGGTACTTGTACGCCCATGCATCGCCGGTGACGATCTCTGCACAATGTGGGGCATGCCTTAAAGGGCTGTCTTCAATGGTATATTTTTTATTTTCCACGTCTTTGATTTCTTGCCTGATGCTCACCATGGCCTCAATAAATCGATCAAGCTCAGCAAGGGATTCACTCTCTGTAGGCTCAATCATTAAAGTTCCTGGAACCGGGAAAGACATGGTTGGAGCATGAAACCCAAAATCAACGAGACGCTTGGCGATGTCATCAACCTCGACCCCACAAAGCTCTTTTAAGGGACGAATATCTAGAATGCATTCATGCGCAATCAGCCCATTTTGTCCCGTATACAAGACTTTGTAGTGGGGGCTAAGCTTTTGTGCAATGTAGTTAGCGCTTAGGATTGCTATTTGCGTGGCTCTTCTCAAGCCTGTGGCTCCCATCATCTGAATATACATCCAGCTTATTGGAAGAATAGATGCGCTGCCAAAATTTGTTGCAGAGACGGGCCCAACATTTCCAGAAGTCGGATCATAACTTAAGGGATCAGTGGGTAAATATGGCACCAATTCTTTAACGACTCCAATCGGGCCAACACCCGGGCCACCGCCACCGTGAGGGATGCAGAAAGTTTTATGAAGATTTAAATGAGAGACATCTCCACCAAACTCTCCAGGTTTGCATAACCCAACCATGGCATTAAGATTGGCTCCGTCAATGTAGACTTTACCGCCATGCGAATGAATGATGTCGCACACTTCAGTCACAGTTGTCTCAAAGACTCCGTGAGTAGAAGGGTAGGTAATCATAATCGCCGCTAATTCATCTGAATATTTTTCTGATTTACTTGTCAGATCTTCTAGATCAATGTTCCCTTTTTTATCACAACTAACAGGCACCACTTTCATGCCTGCCATTTGGGCTGATGCTGGGTTAGTTCCATGTGCAGATTCAGGAATGAGACAGATTTTTCGCTGATGGTCGTTGTTGGCCCTATGAAAAGCATCAATGGCAAGTAATCCTGCATATTCACCTTGAGAGCCAGCGTTAGGCTGCAGTGAAATCGCAGCGTAGCCAGTAATGACCGCTAATTGAGACTCAAGACTATCTACCAATTCTTGATATCCTTTGGTTTGATCGCTTGGAGCATAGGGGTGAATATTTGAAAACTCTTCCCAGCCTACAGGGATCATTTCAGAGGTTGCATTAAGCTTCATGGTGCATGAGCCTAGTGGGATCATGGCTCGATCCAAGGCAATATCTTTGTCGCAGAGCTTTCTGATATAGCGCAGCATCTCTGTTTCGGTTCTATACAAATGAAAGACTGGGTGTATCAGATAAGACGAAGTTCTAGATAGAGCAGAGGGAATCCCGAGCTCCCTATGACCTTGATCAGAGTGTTGAGAGCCACCAAACAACCCAATCAATGTTTCTATTTCATCGGAGGTCGTTGTCTCATCCAGTGAGATAACAATAAAGTCAGCATCAACGCATCGAATATTTATTTCCTTTGCCTGAGCTGCCTGATAAATTGCTTGGGTGGAACCCTTGGTTTGGATACACACCGTATCAAAAAAATTACCAGCTCTTAACTCAAACCCATTGGCGCTAATGGCTTGGGCTAATGTGATGGCTTTGGTATTAATGGTTTGGGCAATTTGTTTGAGACCCTCGGGTCCATGATAGGCAGCATAAAACCCAGCCATGATCGCCAGCAAGGCTTGAGCAGTACATATGTTGCTTGTGGCTTTCTCTCGTCTGATGTGTTGCTCTCTTGTTTGCAAGGCTAAGCGATAGGCTGTCTTGCCATGCTGATCAATGGATGCGCCCACCAATCTTCCAGGCAATGATCTCTTGTAAGCTTCTTTGGTCGCCATAAATGCTGCATGAGGCCCACCAAAACCAAGGGGGACACCAAATCTCTGCGAACTGCCGATGGCAATATCAGCCCCAAGCTCTCCCGGGCTCTTTAGCAGAGTCAACGCCATAAGGTCCGTGGCCATAACCACCAAACCATTATGCTCGTGGACACTTTTGATTGCCAAAGTGTAATCAGAAATTTCACCATGATTGTTTGGGTATTGGATTAGGACCCCAAAGTATACTTCTTCAGATAGCTCCTCTAAAGATTGAGGGTTTCCAACGACCACCTCTATGCCTATGGGTTTAGCCCTAGCACTCAATACTGCAATAGTTTGCGGAAAACAGCGCTCATCTACAAAAAATTTTTGCGACTTTGATTTTCCTACTCTTGAGACAAGGGTCATCGCTTCGGCCGCAGCGGTTGCCTCGTCAAGCAAAGATGCATTGGCAATCTCCAGTCCCGTCAGATCGCTCACCATTGTTTGGAAGTTAATGAGTGCCTCAAGTCTGCCTTGAGATATCTCCGGCTGATAGGGTGTGTATGAGGTATACCATCCTGGGTTTTCAAAGACGTTTCTTAAAATAACCTTTGGGGTAATGGTTCCGTAATATCCTTGCCCAAGAAATGATTTGAAGATATGATTTTTTTTAGCAATTTTTTTTAAAGCTTGTAAGGCTTCTTCTTCCGACATGGGCGCATTTAAAGCGAGATTATCCTCAATAAAAATATTTTCAGGCAAGACAGATTTAGAAAAATCTTCCAAGTTGGTATAGCCCAGCTCAGCTAAGAGCGCATCAACGTCCGATTGGTTTAAACCCAGATGCCTTAAGGCAAAGCTATTGTAATTTTCCATAAATATTTAAACAGTTAAACAACATGATTCAACAATTCTAAGGCGAGCAATCTATTGGAGAGAGCTAATCTTCGCAGACTGCACTGTAGTCTTCAGGAGACAGCAAGTTATCTATTTCCGATAGATCTGAAGGAGACATTTTATAAAACCAACCATCATCGTATGGAGAAGAATTAATAATCTCAGGTTGATCCTCTAACAGAGAGTTCACCTCTATCACTTCACCAGAAAGAGGAGAGTAGACATCAGATGCTGCTTTTACAGATTCCACAATGGCAGCGTCACTTTCTGCATCTATGGATTGACCAACCTCTGGCAGCTCAACAAAAACAATATCACCCAATAAGTCTTGGGCATGATCGCTGATGCCAACGGTTACCGTGCCATCGACTTCAACTCGGACCCATTCATGAGAAGAAAGAAATTTTAAGTCGCCTGGTATATCACTCATGATGAAATTTTACCTTGTCTTAAGAATCTAGGCGATACAAAATTAACATTTAATTCCTTATTTCTAATCATCACTGTGCCACTATCCCCAAACCCTTGATCCACTCTTGCCAAACCAATGCTGGCCTCAAGCGTTGGGGAGTAGGTCCCACTCAGGATGATCCCTTTTCCTTGCTTGTGAGTAATCTCATACCCAGGCCTCAAGACCCCTCGATCCTTTAAAATCACCCCAATAATTTTTTGACAGGCACTTTGATCTACTGCAAGTAAGGCTTGTTTACCAATAAAATCTCTTGAGTCCTCTTGGGTATCAACGGTCCAGCTCAAATTAGACTCATAAGGGTGATTGTATATAGTCATGTCATTGCCATAGAGGTTGAGCCCTGCCTCGAGCCTCAGAGTATCCCTGGCGCCCAGTCCAATGGGCACACAACCTTGATCAAGCGCGACATTCCAAAGGTTGACTATGACATCATTGGGAACAATTAATTCTAAACCATCTTCACCTGTATAGCCTGTTCGAGCATAGAGATGATCTCCAGCAAACATACACCCAAAGGTCTCTAGGTCATTAATAGAGGTTGAAATCTCATTCATGGCTAAGATTGCCTCAATCGCGTGAGGGCCCTGAATAGCCAAGATCCCCATGTCTTTTCTTTCAATGACTTCCACGCCAAATTCTGCAGCATATTTTTTATACCAAGCAGCATTCTGCTCTCGCGTAGAGCAGTTTGAAACCAATCTAAATTTATCGTCGGCATGATAGATGATGAGATCATCCAAGATGCCGCCATGCTCATTGAGTAAGACGCCATAGAGAGCTTTGTTGGCGTTGGCTATCTTTTTAATGTCATTAGCAAAGATCTTTTCAAAAAATCTAATTTGATCGCCACCATTAAAATCAAAGACTGCCATATGGGAAACATCAAAAATGCCAGCACTTTTTCTCACAGCATGATGCTCTTCAATTAAGGATGTATAGGTGATGGGCATCTCCCATCCTGAAAAATTAACCATTTTGGCGCCAAGCTGCAGATGGGTTGTGTGAAGTGATGTTTTATTCATAATAATGTTTATACACAGAGCATTAATTGTAATGAGGATTGGATATAATAATCCAATACAAACTGATTTTTATCACATTATATAATGGCAGAATTTATTATAGTATTTCGCGAGGTCCTAGAGGCATCTTTGGTTGTAGGAATTATTTATCTGTTGCTTGAAAAAACTAATCAAACTATTTATTTACCTAAGCTTTGGTATGGGGTGATCGCTTCCATCATAGCAAGTGTGGCGGTAGGTTTTTTAGTGATTCAGGCCAAAAGCGCCCTTGGAAATGATTCAACCAAAGCCTTGTTTGAGGCGGTCTTTTTGTTTATCACGGCTTTCTTAATTTGGTATGTTATTTTTTGGCTATCCAAAAATGTAAGCAATAAAAAGGTGCTAGAGGATCAGACGCTGAATGCTATCGAGCTTTCATCATGGGGAATATTTTTTGTTGTCTTCTTTGCAATATTGCGAGAGGGCTTTGAAACCGCTATCTTTTTAATCTCTAGTTTTTCCATTACCGGTGTATTTTCTTACCTCGGCTTTTTCTTAGGGGCATTGCTTGCCATCATGATTGGGCTCTTGATTGTCAGACAGGGCAGAAAGGTGAACTTACAAAAAGTCTTTCAATACACCACACTCTTGCTGGTATTTTTAGCCTCAGGAATGATTGCCTATGGAACCCATGAGGCAGAGGAGTATTTAGTTAAATCTGAGCAAATAGAAGAAACTTCTATTTATCGAGTATGGAATATTCTAGAGCCATCTTCAGTGCAGCCTGGTGCTTCCCCGTCTTACCATCCGTTGCATGACAAGGGCACCATGGGCGTGTTCTTAAAAGGCTTTTTTGGCTACAACAGCAACCCCAATATCTTGGAAGTTATCTTATGGGTTTTAGCAACAATGTTTGGGTTAAATATGTGGAGACGTTTTTATTATTAACTAGGAGTCTAGTTGGTCCATATTCTGGATTGCCTTATTCATCTGTCTCTCCCTGATAGCATGCTCATTGACAGCCCTGAGCATCGCATCAGTTTTTTTCTGAAGCTCTTCGGTAGAACTGCCAAAATTGGCAAACTCTTTTTTTAGCTTGCCAAACTCTGTCATAATTTCACCAGCTCTTTCATTCAGGGCAAGGGTTCTAAACCCCATATGAACGCTTATTAGGTATGCTGCCAAAGAATTAGGACCCATGATCAGAACCCTATAATCTCTAAAGATCTCCTCTCTAATATTGCCTATGGAATCTATGAGTTGCATCAAAGACTCACTGGGTATGTACATGATGCCTAAATCAACCGTTACGCCTGATTGCATATATTTACTATTGATATCTAGGGCATCTTTTAAGACGTGCCTGCGAATATCATCGGTAGATTTTTTAATTAATTGAGCGTCTCTATTATCCACAGCAGCAAGGTAGCTATCAAAGAGCCCAGAGGGAAATTTTGCATCTATCGGTAAGAGCAACCCCTCGGGCAGCTTGATAGCAAATTCGACTCTTCTGCTAGAGCCAGCAATCACCTCTGCATTGGCCGTATATTGATTGGTGTGGAAAATATCTTTAATAATTGCGTCCAGCGACCATTCACCAAATTTTCCAGCCAGGGTGCCACCAGATAAGTATCGATTGAGTTTGCTCAGTGGGTCTTGAAAGGATTGAATATCTTTCGAAAGATCAAACAATGTCGCCTCTTGCCTTTCTACCGCCTTATCCAAATCTCTCAAGGATTCCCTGGAGCTCACGGATGAAGCGTCAGGTCTCAGATTTAAATAAATCAAGATCCCTAAGAGCAGAATAATTACAACCAATAGTATGGATATGTATGCCACTTATTACTTTATCCTATAAAATATATTCACTAATATAGCTAATGATACTATGGAAAAATCTTTGGAATCTAAATTTGCTGCTTTAAAAGCACAAGGCCTATCGATTGACTTGACTCGCGGAAAGCCAGGAGCAGACCAGCTAGATTTATCTAACGCATTACTGAGCATGGAGGTTTTTTCTCAGACTCCTAGTGGAGTTGATGTGCGAAATTATGGAGAGCCCTTGGGCATCTTGGAGGCTAGAACGCTGGGCGCAAGCCTTTTGTCAGCTCCGGTTGAAAAAACTTTGGTGGGGGAGCAGTCGAGTCTTTTACTTATCTATCAATTAATCCTAGCCAACTATTTATTCGGTTTAAAAACGCCCTGGAAAGATCAAGAGAATCTTAAATTTATTTGCCCCGTTCCTGGCTTTGATAGACACTTTAGGTTGCTTGAAGATTTTGGAATAGAGATGTTAACCATTCCTTTGACAGGCTCTGGAATTGATATGAAAGTTTTTAATGCATTGCTTCAAGAGCATGAAAATATTAAAGGCATTGTATGTGTGCCTCGTCATTCTAATCCAACGGGCGATACTTACTCTGACGAGAATATTACAGCCATGCTTGAAGCTGGCCAGTCTTATTCTGAGGAGTTTTTATTTATTTTTGATCACGCTTATTTATTACATGATTTTTTACCTTCGCCGGATCAAACGCCAACCTGGGAGTTGATCACGCGATCAGGGGCTGAGGATCAAGCAGCAGTTTTTTGCTCATTTTCAAAAGTAACCTTTGGTGGCGGAGGCTTGGCTTTTGCTTCAGCAGGCATGCCAGTCTTTAATTTATTGGCCAGACAAAGAGCTTCTATGATTGTGTGCTCTGATAAAGCAAATCAATTACGCCATGTTCAATTTTTGAAAGATCAAACCGGCGTAATAGAGCAGATGAAAAAACATGCTGAGATTGTTCGCCCTAAATTTGAATTAGCTTTTGCAGCCTTGGACGTCGTCAATCCAGAGATAGGCACTTACCTCAAGCCAACAGGTGGATATTTTATTTCCTATAACGCCAAGCGACCCATAGCCGCAAGAGTGATTGAGCTTTGCAAGGATGTGGGGGTGTTGATTACACCAGCAGGGTCAACTTATCCGCACTTTTACGATCCATTGGATTCAAACATTAGACTTGCGCCAACCTTCCTGGGCATGGATGAGTTAAAGGTTGCCTTGGAGGTCTTTGTGACTGCTTTGATGATTGCTCATCAAGAAGCTGCTTAGTTTATAGCTCTAGCAGTAGGCATAAATTTGCCATCCTCAAAATGCGAGAACAGGTTTTGAATTTCAGGGTGCTTGGGCAAGTCTTCTGAGTCATCATGCAGTAAGTTTTGTTCTGAGACATAGGCGATATAAAAAATATGGTCATTTTCTGCAAAGAGATGATAAAAAGGCTGATTTTTAATTGGGCGAATAGAGGATGGAATTGATTGATACCACTCTTCGGTGTTATTAAACTCTGGATCCACATCAAAGATCACTCCGCGAAAATCTAGATAACGATGCTTGACCACCGCACCAATCGCAAATTTTGTTTCTACCAGCTCTTGTTTTATATTGTTCATATAATAATTAAATTATACCCATTTACATTTAACATAATAGGCACAAATAATGTTAGTTTCCTCTACCCCGACCATTGAAGGCAAAAATATTGAAATTTACCATGGTGTAGTGACCGGCAGCACTGTTAGAGCTAGGCACCTGGGCACAGATATTCTAGCCACATTAAAAAATTTAATAGGTGGGGAGCTTAAGAGCTACTCAATTTTATTAACCCTAGCTCGCGAAGAAGCCATGGAGCGAATGATCGCAAACGCGGAGGCACTCAACGCCAATGCCGTCCTGAACTTTAGATTCCAAACATCCACTATTGCAGCTGGAGCCTCTGAAGTTATTGCTTATGGGACAGCGGTAACGCTTGTTGATTAACTCGATTAAAGTTTTTGGTGAGCGCCATTGTGGAACCAATGCCATCGGGTACTTTGCTGGAAAAAACTTTACTCTAAAATTTCAACATTATAATTTTCTTGGATGGAAGCATCGCCTGGCCCCCAAGCAAGAGGAGTGGTCAAAGTTTGCTGTAGAGCAGTGCCTCTTTATTTTCTGTTTAAGAAACCCGTATTCATGGCTCAAGGCAATGCATCAAGAGCCTTATTATGATCATTACCCCAAAATAAAAGAGCTTAGTTTCGAGCAATTCGTACAATTCTCTATTGAAGATTATGAAAACCCTATTGCCATGTGGAACCAAAAAAATGCCAGCTATTTGTGCATGGCAGCAGAAGTTCCAAATGCGATTATCATTCCTGTAGAAAAATTTCATGCTGCCCAAGAGGTGGTGCACTCTGAGATTCAGACAATTTTAGGCCAATCAGATGTGCCATTTATTCGTATGCAAGATTATGTGAATGGAAGAGGGCTGCATGATCAAAAAGATATTGAATTCTCTCTGGCTATTCCCAATTTAGATCAAAATACAATAGAATTAATTAATGCGTCTTTGTCTCCAGAGATTTTGAAGCAATGCAACTACCAAAAGATTTAAAACCAAGAAAATATTATGAATAACACAGAAAAAGCGGCCTTTAGAGAGAGCGTCATAGTCGTTATGATGGGCCTCATTATTAACTTTCCGCTTCAAACATTCTTGCTGTGGCTCACCATCAATAGTTGGAGCTGGACAAACACTTTAGCCATCTCTATCTTTACACAAGCCATTCTGACGGTTGTTGCATTAATTCGAGTTTATTCGATTCGTATGAGATTTTTACGAGGAAAATTTTAAGCCTTGTTGCTCTCAGGATTACTAGCAGCCTTAGAGACTTTCTTAAGTAAGGGCGATTACAAGAATGGATTACTTAATAGATCTTAAAGATCTAACATTAGACTCTATAAAGTTTACTATGGCGCGGGCCACATCAACCTTCGATGTTGACTCTATACCTTCTAAGCCAGGAGAGCTGTTGACCTCAAGAACTTTTGGGCCATCATTGGTTCTGATGATATCCACACCTGCTATATTTAACCCAAGAACCCGTGACGCACGCACAGCCATCTCTCTTTCTTCTTTCGTGATGTGAACCGGACTTCCAGTCCCTCCGGCATGGAGGTTGGATTTAAATTCACCTTCTGCTGCTGTCCTCAACATTGAGGCTACAACCTTTCTACCGACTACAAAACATCTAAGATCCGATCCACCAGCTTCCTTAATAAATTCTTGTGAAATGAAGTTTGCATCCAATCCCTGGAATGCACCTATAACTGCTGAAGCTGCCTTGCTGGTTTCCGCCAAGACCACTCCGCGACCGCCGGTGCTACTCAGGAGTTTTAAAATTAGGGGTGACCCCCCAGTTAATGCAATAAGGTTTTTAGTATCTTTTGGAGAGCTCGCAAATGCAGTATCTGGCATTGGAATTTTATGACGTACAAGAATTTGATGAGCAGCTAATTTATCTCGTGAAGACCCTATGGCTTCTGCTGAATTGACACAATAGGTTCCCATGGCTTGAAATTGCCTAACCACCGCCATGCCATAAAAGGTTACAGAAGCACCAATCCTAGGAATCACGGCATCATAATGAGGCAAAGGAGCTCCATCGTAATGTATTTCAGGATTTCTAGAATTAATATTGAGATAACAGCGTTTGGTATTAATGACATCCACCTCATGATTCAGCTTTTCAGCTACTTCAACGAATCTTTTAATCGAGTAGTTAGTTGGGCTCATGGTTAAGATAGCAATTTTCAAGCTACCAAATGAAGGCTTGTTCTTAATTATCTTCTGATACTTTTCATAGGAAAGTCGAGCCTGGATAAAAGAAGCGTCAGGAATGACCGTCAGCTTTTCAAGTGCTTGTCTGCCAAGAATCATTCTAAAAGACATACTTTCTCGATTGGTCAGAGAAATTTCTATATCCCATGTTTTAGGCCCAATTTTTATAGGAGTTGAAATAATGTATCTGAGCTCTGACACTCCATTTGAAGAAATTACCTCTCGCTGATCAATCACCTTGGCTGAACAAAGAATCCGAACCTCCGGATGCTCCACATCAGGCGACAACTCAAAGATAACCTTTCTATTATTTGCGGTACCTGCTAATCGAATATTATTTGCATGTAGTGCCGAGGTTTTGGCCCCAGTATCGGTTTTAATTTTTAATGCCGAAATGCCCAGCTTAGGAAATGATGCCCATTCCTCCCAGCCAATTTTAAAATCTTTCATTCTCGAATTATATGCTGAAGATGCCTTTTGATTATAAATTTTTAATGGCGAGTGCTGCTTTAATTTTTGCATGTGATTGCTTGGTTATTTTATAACGGGCATAAAAGAATGCTCCAATTAAACCCCAGATCATTGCAAAAGGCCCATCAATCAACCCAAGCTGAAATATGATCTCGCTTGGAATTTCTCCTGGCGCACTGTCGGTGGGAAAAGCAATGAAGTCGAGAGCTAGTCCTGCTACCACATGACCAATGCCGCTAGAAGTTTTAGCAAATAATGTTCTGGCTGCATAAAAAACACCTTCTTGCCTGATCCCCGTGTTGAGCTCGTGCTCATCCGCAATATCTGCCAAGGCAGACATGACGGTGATATTTAAAATTGAGCCACCGGCAGAGGTAATGGAGCCAAAGAAAATAATAAAGAGCACCAATTCTGTCGAGCTATTTTCTGGCGCTAACCCCAAAAGCCTTAAATTCACCGAGGCAGACCAAAAAACACTGAGCATGATAATGCTCACCACCATAATTACAGGCTTATCAAACCTTTGATGGAGTCTTGCGGTCACTATAAATCCAAAGGCAAAGCCTAGAATGTTGTTAATGACCAGCAATCCAATTTGTTGAGGCGAGAGTTCCCAAAAAAAAGTTCCCATATAGATGGCAAGTGTTTCATGGGTGCCTATGAGTAGCGTGAGAAAAAACATTCCAACTACCAGTCGCAAATAGTTTCGATTGCTCAGAGCTCCAACAATGTCTTGAAATAAATCTAAAATCCCAATCTTTGGAGCATCATCTGGTGGTTTTTTTAAATAAGGGATACGATCTTTTGTAAAGTACGCAGACAATAGAATACAAAGCGCAATCAAGATGGTGCTGAAGATTACGATAGGGGTATAGGCTGCTTGATTGAGCTGGCCAATTTCTTCTCCCGCAAAATTAGGAAACACTAGAAACCATGCGAATATGTGCATGATAATCACGCCCATGTAGCCAAGGAGGTTGTTGTAACTCATGACTCGGCTGCGTTCAATGTAATCTTCTGAGAGTTCCGCACCGAGAGCTAAGTGAGGAACAGCAAACAGCGTAATACTTATCCTTAGAACAATAGTCGTGCCAATTAACCAAGCAAATAACCCATA
>DEOR01000009.1:0-3432 GCA_002358345.1 Proteobacteria bacterium UBA3413
AGTAAGTACTCAGATTTTGAGCCTGCATTCAAATAGAACGTATCGTGCATCTGCCTGGCCGGATGGTTTTCAGGAAAGTTTAATGCCTCAAAGTTAAAGAAATCGGTTTCAATTTCATTGCCTGAAAAAACTTGGTAGTTCAACGGCGAGAAATAATTAATGACCCTCTGTGATATTTCTGCAATCGGATGCTCTGCCCCAACTAGATAAGGATCTGCTGGTAAGGTTACATCAAGAAGGCTCACATCCGTCTTGGCTTCAATGATTTTTAATGCCGCTTCAAATAATTTGGTTAATTTACTTTTAAGAATATTTAACTCTTTGGCAGCTGCAACCTTAGAGTCCGCATCAAGAGATTTAAGTTGGGCAAAGGAAGAGAGGACAAATGACTTTTTTCCAAGATACTGGGATCTCAGTTGGAAAAATTCAGCCTCTGAATGAACGGATTTTAATTTGAGAGCGGCTGTTTCAATTAAATCCTGAGGGATTTGCATGAGAACATTATACCCTGACTTTTTCTACTATTTTCTTAAATGTTTCAGGGTCTGAGAATGCTACGCCAGCCAAAGATTTCCTATCAAGTTTAACGTTAGCTCCATGCAGCTGATGAATAAACCTGCTGTAAGAAAGATCCAAAGGCATTAGAGCTGCTGAAATTCTAGAGATCCACAAGGAACGAAAAGTTCTTTTCTTATTTCTTCTGTCTCTAAACGCATACTGCAGAGCCTTAATATTTGATTGCTTAGCAGTTCTAAAGAGCCTACTTCTGGCGCCATAATGCCCTTTAGTGGCCTTTAGTACTTTCTTGTGTTTCGCTCTCGCTGTTAGTGATTTGGTAACTCTTGGCATGATTCTTAAATGTTATATAGAAGTTTTTGTGCTATTTTTTTTGTTTCATCGGACATCTTGATCATACCGCGATTATGACGCTTTCTTTTGGTTGTCTGCTTGGTCAAGATGTGTGCTCTGCTTGCACTTCTTCTTTTTAGACCACTGCCCGTTGCTTTGAAACGCTTCTTAGCACTTGAATGTGTTTTTAATTTGTAGCCCATAATAATTTAATTATTTTTTTCTAATTTGCGAGAGAACCATTAGCAACTGCTTACCTTCTAGTGATGGCTCTTGATCTACTTGAGCAATATCTTGAAGGTCATCTCTCAATCTATTTAGAAGTTCAAGCCCTAAATTACTATTTAGAATCTCTCTGCCTCGAAATCGAACGCTGATTTTAGTCTTATCTCCATCATTAATAAAGCTTTTTATCTTTTTTAATTTAATATTGTAATCACCAATATCTGTGGTGGGTCTAAACTTGATCTCTTTGAGGGACTGTTTCTTTGGTTTTTTAGTGCCAACGGTACTTTTTTTCTTTTCAAATTGAAATTTTCCAAAATCAAGGAGCTTGCACACTACTGGGTTAGCATCTGATGGCGAGACCTGGACTAGATCCAAGGCTTTCTTTTGCGCCTCATTTAATGCTTCGGCAATCGGCAACATGCCTAATTTTGCACCGTCATCTCCAATTAACATTACCTCTTTAGCATAAATTTTATTATTAATAGGGGTCGTAGATTTTTTATTCGCAGCGATAGTAAGGGGTCCTAAGAAGTTAAAGAAAAATTAAACAAAGTAACTTTGTTTTGAGATGGAAAGACTGAAATGAATTGTCATTGCGGGAAATTTTAAAGCATTATTCATAAAAAGAAAACACTAAGGCTGAAGCAGCTGCTCTACCCAAGAGCCTTCCTGGGTAGAGAAAACCTGTCGCTTATTTAATCTATTTTCGTGACCTTCCCAGAACTCAAAATAATAAGGGGTAAATGAATAGCCGCCCCAATACTCTGGCCTGTCTTGATCTGGTCTCATAGACTCAAGCGTTGATTGAAAAGCTTTTTGCACTGTCTCAAAAGAATCTACTGGGCTTGACTGGGTTGAGCTAATAGCTAAAGCATTTTTTTCTTTAGATCGATTTTTAAAATGTAAATCAGAAAATTCAGGACTTGTTTTTTGAATCTTAGCTTTCAGTCTAATTTGAGCATTAATTGCAGGCCAATAGATCAGAGCAGATATTTGATCATGTGATTCAAATTGGTTAGCTTTTGGTGATGAGTAATTACTAAAAAATATCCATTCATTGCCTTGAATATATTTCAAGTTCACAAACCTTGATTCAACTTCGCAAGAAGAGCTGTCGTATGAGCTAATAGAGATAGCTTCAATGCCTCTCTGATTTTTTTTTAGCGCTTGATAATAAAGAGCTTCGAGCTTCTTGTAAGGAGCTTCAGAGGGAAGATTGATTAGTTCAATCATGCTGAAAATGATGGTGCCCAGAGCCGGACTTGAACCGGCACGAAGTTGCCTTCGAGGGATTTTAAGTCCCTTGTGTCTACCAATTCCACCACCTGGGCAATTAGTTCTTTAGTCAAAAAAATATTTTCTCTGATAAGAGGGAGCTTAAGCGCTTAGCTTAAGAGATATCCTTTCTCTCTCTGCATCAATCCCAAAAATAATACAGGATAATTTGTCGCCCTTCTTGTAGTTCTCCATTGCTTCGGCTGGATTCTCATCTTCTGTGATATCCGAAAGATGAATCAGGCCATCAATATCGCCTTCTAAGCCTACAAAAATACCAAAGTCTGTGACAGATTTAATGCTGCCTTCTACTGAATCACCTAGACCGTATCGGTTAGCAAATTCTGTCCATGGATTTGGTTTGGTTTGCTTTAATCCTAGTGAAATTCTTCTTTTCTCATGATCAATTTCTAGAATCATCACTTTAATTTTAGCCTCTAAATTAACAACCTTTGAAGGATGGATATTTTTATTGGTCCAGTCCAACTCAGATAAGTGAATAAGGCCTTCGACGCCTTGCTCAAGCTCAGCAAAACAACCATAGTCTGTAAGATTTGAAACGGTTGCTTCGTATACTCCGCCAACAGAATATTTGCCTTCAATAGTTTCCCATGGATCATTTTGAATCTGCTTTAAACCAAGCGAGACTCTAAGCTTCTCTTTATCAAAACTTAAGATTTTCACATCGATCTCTTGCCCTAAACTTAAGACTTCGGCAGGATTAGTAACCCTGGACCAGGAGATATCAGTAATATGCAATAGGCCATCCAGGCCACCAAGATCAACAAATGCTCCGTAATCTGTTAGGTTTTTAACAACCCCTTTGACTATTTGGCCTTCGTCTAAGTTTTTGAGTAGCTCAACCTTTTCAGCAGAATTAATTTTTTCTAAGACCGCTTTTCTAGAAAGCACAACATTGTTACGCTTGTAATCGAGTTTAATGACCTTGAATTCTTGAACCGTGTTCTCTAGCTCTGGCGCCTCTTTTGCAGGTCTAATATCTACCAGTGATCCTGGTAAGAATGCTTTGACCACATCAACCTCAACAGAGAATCCACCTTTGACTCTCATCAAAACTTT
>DEOR01000009.1:3650-6204 GCA_002358345.1 Proteobacteria bacterium UBA3413
GGTTCCATCATTGTTTCTGAATTCGTCAAGAGAGATTACCCCCTCAGACTTCAATCCAACGTGAACGGTCACCCAGTCTTTATCAACATCTAAAACTACACCTGTGACTATTGAGCCTGGTTGCATTTCAAGGGTGCTTAGACTCTCGTCTAATAGTGCGGCAAAACTTTCTGACATATGCTTTATATTTCCTTAATCTGTTCTTTGTATATTTGAAGAACTTTGTTTACTACTTCTTGCGGCTGTAAGTTGGAAGAGTTAACTTCAATTGAATCTGCTGCTGGAACCAAGGGAGATAACTCTCTAGTTCGATCTGCTTCATCGCGCAATCTTATATCCTCAATCAGATCGCGCATATTAACGCCTTGATCAGTATTCTGCAACTCTAAAAATCGTCTCTGCGCCCTCACCTCAACGTCGGCAACTAAAAAAATTTTTGTAGCTGCATCCGGGAAGACCACTGTGCCCATATCTCTTCCATCAGCCACCAAGCCAATGCTACCGGCAAGCTTGCGTTGAAACGGTATTAAATTCTCTCTTGTCTCCTGTAAACCGCTTAATTTTGAAGCAGATTTTGCAACCTTTTCGTGCCTAAGCAATTGCGTAATATTATTTACTCCCTCGTAAACCTCCATTGCCCCAGTAACACCCTTAATGGTTAACTCTGAAAATAGCAACATTGTTTTGTCATGGCTTTGCGTTTGATCGAAACAGTAGGAATATGCTCTGTAGAGTAACCCACTATCTAACAGTAGAAAATCTAAGTGCTTGGCTAACTCTTTTGCTAGCAATCCCTTCCCTGATGCTGAAGGCCCATCAATGGTAATAATTTTCTTATTTTTCAATGTTGAACCCCAGCGAAGAAGTGACTTCTAAGAAATTGGGAAAAGAAGTAAAAATATTATCGCATTGGGTAACAGTGACTGGTTGATTGCAATTTAAACCAGCCATCAAAAAACTCATGGCAATCCTGTGATCGTGAAAAGAATCAATCTCAATCGGATGCTCTAAATGCAGAGGCACAGGGCTGCCATGAATTTTAATTCCATCGTCAAAGTTCTCATGAGTCACGCCTAGCTGAGATAATCCTTGTGATATGGCGCTCAACCTATCAGATTCTTTGACACGAAGTTCTGCCGCATCTTGAATCCAAGTTTCCCCATCAGCAAAAGCAGCTGCAATTGCAAGAATGGGTATTTCATCAATAATATTTGGAATAATTGGCCCTTTTAGGTGAACGCCCTTCAATTTTGATGGCAGAACTAACAAATCAGCAATCGGCTCCCCTGACTCTATGCTTGAGTTAGTGATTTCAATCTGCGCGCCCATTTCTTTTAAAACCGACAGGATGCCGATCCTACTTGGGTTCATGCCAACATCACAAATTGTTAATTGTTCAGAGTTACTGATGAGGCAGCCGACAATCAAAAAGGCTGCCGAAGAGATATCTCCAACCACATGATAGTCTTTAGCCTTTAATGGGCCTCGGCCATCTAGGGAGATAATATTTTTTCCATCCTCACTTTCAACTAAAATCTGTGCGCCAAAATTTTGCAACATTCTCTCGGTATGGTCTCGCGTTTGGACTGGTTCAATGATCGTGACCTGTCTCTTGGATGCAAGTCCTGCCAATAGGATGCAAGATTTTACTTGAGCGCTTGCAACTGGAAGTTCGTAAATAAAATGATCAGACAGGGTGGATGCATGCAAGGAAATAGGAAGCATCCCTTGCTCTGAATGAATGTTTGCCCCCATGTCTACCAAGGGGTCGATCACGCGCCTCATAGGCCTGCTAGATAGAGATGAGTCTCCGCAAAAAGTTGCTTTCATGCCAAGGCCCGCCACCATACCAAGCATCAGTCTTAGGCCTGTACCAGAGTTCCCTAGATCCAAAGGACTGCTTGGCTCATGAAAACTCTCAGATTTCTTTTTAATTTGAATTAATGCATCGTCCAGAATCTCTATTTCTGCACCCATTTGATTTAATGCTCGCATGGTAGACAAGGGATCTTCGCCGCGGAGAAAGCCTTTAATCTGCATATCAGAATTCATCAACGCCCCGAGCATGAGCACTCGCTGCGAAATAGATTTGTCTCCGGGACAAGTGATCATTCCCTCAAGAGAACTGTGAATCGTTGAGGTCAAGTTCAATAGTTTGTTTCCTTAAAATTCTTTAAATCTGATAGCATCGCTTCAAGAGCAACTGCGTCTTGATTGTTGATGGCAGTTTTTAATTGATTGAGATTCTCAATAAAACTATCGAGGCTTGAGATAATATTTGTTTGATTGAGTGAAAAAATATCAGCCCACATTTCTGGAGATGATGAGGTTAGACGTAAAAATTCACCAAAACCTCCGCCAGAAAATTTTGCAATACTTTCTTCATCTAAATCCCTCAAGGTCATTAACAAAGCATATGAAACTGCATGAGGTAAATGACTAGAATGCGCTAAAATATAATCATGTGTTTGAGCGTCGAGATGAAAAACTTCTGACTCTAAGGCATCCCATAAAAGTCTCACCTTTTTTATATGCGCTTCACTTGCCGATGGTG